>CAZCVP010000405.1:0-1508 GCA_964501915.1 uncultured Enterobacterales bacterium | reverse complement strand
GGTGCTCGTGCTCGTGCTCGTGCTCGTGCTCGTGCTCGCGCTCGACCTCGTCCTCGACCTCGCGCTCGACCTCGTCCTCGACCTCGTCCTCGACCTCGACCTCGACCTCGACCTCGTCCTCGACCTCGTCCTCGACCTCACCCACAGCGTCCACGCCGGGCCGCACGGACCAGGTGGTCGGTCAGGAGACTCCCCCCGCGCCTGCGGGCTCCATCGCCACCAGCACTCCGCCCCCACTCTGGCCGGTACGACCCCCGTGTCAGGGGGAAGCGGCGCTCGTCGACGAAGGGCGCCTCCCCGTGATCTGGAAGCCGGTGAGCACCGGCGAGCTGGCCCAACAGCTCCAGCGCGTGGCCTCTGCGGCGGCGGAGGCGCTGGCGTGGCTGAGGGAAGCCCGGGCCTGACACGGGCCCTCAGTCCCGCTCCGGCTCCTCCTGGCTCAAGTGGATCAACCAGATCGGCCCGATCAACCACAGCCACGTCCCCAGCACCGCCACGTACGCCAGCGTCTGGTTCCACAAGAGCAGCGGGAAGGTCAGCAGCATCCCCCCCACGATCATCGCCAGCCCGAGAAACCGAACCGGGTTCGGCGCCACCAGCCCCTGGGTCTGCATCGGCGCGTCCTCCGGCAGACAGCGCCCCTCGCGCCAGCGCCCGAAGGCCACCGCCCGGTACCACATGCGGGCCCCACCCAGCAGCAGCACGGAGGCCCCGCACGCCAACCCGAGAGCCACCCACCTCAGCCGCGTCTCGTGGCCCATGTACAGCAGGTACCCCCAGTCGGCCGCGATCGACAGCCCGAGCACCCACTCGATGCCGCCAAAAGCCACCCGACCCCAGCGGCTCCAGAACCCGGGCAGCTTCAGCCCGGCCGGCGTCCGGCCCGAGTACTTCTCCAGCTCCCCGCTGCGACCGCGTCGCACGTACTCCAGGGTCTCCGGCCAGAAGGGCACCGCCAGCATGCGCCGGGCGTCGGCGCCCTCCGGCAGCCAGGGGAGCAGCTCCATGCGCCGGGAGTGGGTGATCACGGGCCGACCGGCCACCGCGCGGCCGGTCATGGTCACCGACCACTCGGCGTCCTCGTCCTTGGCCGTGGCCTCCATCCAGGTGCGCTCGAGCAGGCGGTTGACCGTCGGGCTGCGCGGCGTGAGGAAGAGGAAGATGCAGTCCTCGAAGGGCGCGATCAGGCAGCGCTCCAGGGTCATGTGATCCCGGTGACCGGCCTTGACGGTGAGCCGCTCGTGGATGGCGAGCTGCCGCACGACCTCGTCGGGGACGATCTCCACCGCCACGGGAGCTAGGCCCGCTCGACGTGCAGCAACAGGGTCCGCCCGTCCACCTCGACGGAGCGAGCGGCCGGCGAGGCCTCCGGCAACACCGACCAGGCGCTGGCCAGGGTCTCGGTCCGGATGTGCTGCTCGAAGCGCTCCGCCGCCCTCGCCGCGGCGGCGGCCACGCCGATGCCCAGGGTGATGCGGTCGGTGTAGCCGAGATCGAGGTCCTTGCGG
>CAZCVP010000404.1:0-1510 GCA_964501915.1 uncultured Enterobacterales bacterium | reverse complement strand
CGCGTCCCCCCCGAGGACAGCGGGGGGCGGGCGGCGATGGGGGAGCCCGGACGACTACACCGGTCGATCGGCTTCGGCGTAGCGGGCCGGTCCTCCTGTCAGCCCGACGCCCCCTCGAACGCCTCCAGGTCCCCCACCAGCGGCGAGATCGCCCCCCACCAGGTCTCCGGGTCCGTCAGGTCCAGGCCCAGCACGTCCCGGGCCAGCGGCTCGGCCCACTCGGAGCCGGTGCGGCGCAGCAGCTCGCAGTAGGCCCCGTGGAAGGCGGGGCCCTCCTGCCGAGCACGGGCATAGACCAGCGACGAGAAGAGGTAGCCGAAGGTGTAGGGCCAGTTGTAGAAGGGACGACTCGCCATGAAGAAGTGGGTCTTGGAGGCCCAGTAGGTGGGGTCCCAGCTCGCCAGGGTGTCGCCATAGGCCTCCCGCTGGCAGCGCACCATCTCGGCGTCGAGCACGCCGGGGTCCAGCTCGCCCTGGCGGCGCAGCTCGTGCAGCCGCAGCTCGAAGGACATCCGGGCCGGGATGTTGAGCAGGAAGATCGACCCGGCGGACAGCCGGGCGTCCAGCATCGCCAGTCGCGCCTCCCGACTCTGCGCGGCTTCGAGGGCCGCGTCCCGAACCAGGTTCTCGGCGAACACCGACGCCGTCTCGGCCAGGGTCATCGGGATCCGGCGCTGGCAGAGGGGCAGGTCCCGCGTGACGTGGTTGTGGAAGGCGTGGCCGAGCTCGTGGGCCAGGGTGATGGCGCCGGAGAAGGTCCCGCCGAAGGTCATGAAGACCCGGGACTCGCCGCGCACGGGCAGCGGGGCGCACCAGGCACCGTGGGCCTTGCCGGAGCGGTCCTCGGCCTCGACCCAGCGCGACGCGAAGGCGTCGCGGGCGAAGTCGGCGAGGTCGGCGTGCCAGGCCCCGAAGTGATCGACCACGAAGGACTCGGCCTGCTCCCAGGTCCAGTCGGGGGTCGGGGCCACAGGTGCCCACTGGTCCTGCCAGTGGAGCTCGTCCAGGCCCATGCACCGAGCCCGGGCCGCCAGGTAGCGGGCCATCAGGGGCCTCGCCCGCGAGGTCGCCGCGAGCATCGCGTCCAGGCTCTCCCGGGTCATGCGACACGAGGCCAGCGGTGCCTCCAGCGGGCCCACCTCGAGACGATCCGCCAGGGTCTGGCGGCTGCCGAAGATGTGGGTCAAGAGCGTGGCCCACAGCTCCCGCTCGTCGCCCCAGGCGTCCATCCAGGCCTCGTGGACGTGGGCCCGCAGCTCCGCGTCCTGGCTGTGGAGCAGCGGCCAGGCCTGTCCGGGGCTGATCGGAGTGGGCTGTCCCTCGACCTCGAGACGCACGGCGCCGGCTCGGCGGCGGTAGAGGCGGGCCCAGGCGTCCGAGCCGTCCGCGGCGAGGTCGTTGACCAGGGTCTGCTCGTCCCGGGGCAGACGGAGACGGGCCGTGACCCGCTCGTCTTCGATCCAGACCCGCATCTCCTCCCACTCGGAGCGGCCCTTCAGGGTGTCCCAGA
>CAZCVP010000403.1:0-1592 GCA_964501915.1 uncultured Enterobacterales bacterium | reverse complement strand
CAGGGACGGAAGTTGCCTCGCGCACCGGCTCACCACTCATGCCGAGGTCATCTAGGAGGCCACAACGGGTCTCGTGCATCGGTCCCTACCGGTTTCATGCAGTCTGCTGGGACTGTGGCTGGACGGCTCGGCGTGTCCGTGGCCACCACACGCCCGTGCTCCCCCTGAGGTAGACTGGGGAGGTGACGGACCGCGAACGGCGAGCGCAGGCCAGACGCGAGACCTGGCGAGGTCGGGTGTACCGTGACGGCGTCCACCCGCCGATGTGGCCTATGGATCCAGGGCTCGCCCTGTCCGTGATGTGGGAGACGGCCCGGGAGGGCTGGAAGCTCACGGGCAGACCCTTCCCCTGCTACCGACGTCACGAGATGCCGGGCCGCATCCTCCGTCCCGAGAAATGAGCCACCCGGGAGGGCTCAACGACGACTTCCGGGACCTGCTGAGTGCGCTGCTGGAGGCCGGGGTCGACTTCCTGGTGGTCGGGGCCCACGCAGTGGCCGCCCAGGGCCATCCCAGGGCCACCAAGGACCTCGATGTCCTCGTGCGGCCTACCTCCGACAACGCTCCCCGGGTTCTGGCCGCGCTGGGCGCATTCGGCGCACCGTTGTCGCTCCACGGTGTGAGGGTGGAGGACTTCGCCACACCGGGCACCGTGTACCAGCTCGGGCTTCCCCCGCGCCGCATCGACCTGCTCACCCGCATCGACGGGGTGGCATTCGAAGAGGCCTGGCGAGGGCGTGTGGAGCAGGAGGTGGACGGCCTGCGGCTACCCTTCCTGGGTCGGGCGGAGTTGATGCGCAACAAGGCCGTCGCGGGCCGTCCCCAAGACCTCGCCGACCTGGCAACGCTGCGAGCTGACGACTGACAGGAGGACCGGCCTGCTGCGCCGAGGCCGATCAGCGGGTGTCGTCGTCCGGGCTCCCCCGTGGTCAGAGACTCCCGGGCGGAGCCTCGCAGCAGCCCCAGCAGGTCACGACGCCGTCGGTGTCGAGGGCACAGGAGTCGGAGGTGGTCGTGACGACCTGGACCCAGCCGGGGGTGGTGGGGGTGTCGGAGATGGTCCCGGTGCTGTAGTAGTCCTCGCCCCAGCAGGTGACATGGCCGAGGTCGTCGAGGGCGCAGGCGTGGTGGCGGCCGACGTGGAGCTGGGTGTAGTTGGAGCCTGCGGGGATGTGGTCTACGATGGCCGATGCACCCGCCCAGCAGACCAGCTCTCCGCCAGTCGACACCGCGCAGTAGGCCCCCGAGTGGATGCCGAGGCCCCGGTAGGTTCCCGTCGGCGGCGGGACGGGCCAGACCTTTGGATCGCCCAGGCCGGAGCCTCCCCAGTAGTGAATGATCCCGTCGATCCCCAGGGCGCCCGCGCTGTAGTGCTCAGCGTCCACGAGTGAGAACTCTCCCGCGGGCACGTCCAGCTGATCGTACTCGTCGTTCCCCCAGCAGGCGACCGAGAGATCGTCGAGGATTCCACAGGTCAGCTTGGAACCGGCGGAGATGGAGGCGAGACCGGCCGTGGGCACGTCGGCGATCTCTCCGTCGTAGTCGGAGCCCCAGCAGAGGGTTTCGCCATCGGTGGTGATGCCGCAGGCGTG
>CAZCVP010000402.1:0-1628 GCA_964501915.1 uncultured Enterobacterales bacterium | reverse complement strand
CCGGGATCCTCTACGACGGCGGTCCCTGAGACTCACCGTCGGCGCAGCCGCCAGGGCCGCCCCCCGGGGAGTGCGCCGGGGTTGCATCCGTCGTGGCTGCGGCGGTGGCCCTGTGGGAGCGTGGGTTCATGAGGATCCTGCTCGTCTACCCGAACACCTACCGCTTCCTCAGCCCCCAGCCCCTGGGGCTCGCCATGGTTGCTCGGTCGGCGGTGTCCGCGGGTCACGAGGTCCAGCTCCTGGACATGATGATCGAGGACGAGCCCGAGGCTGCCCTGTTCCAGGCCCTCGCCGCCGGTCCCTGGGATCTCGTCGGCTTCTCGTTGCGCAACCTCGACAACCAGGACATGGCGGACACCCGGGACTTCGTGCCCGACTACGCGCGCTACGTGGAGCTCGCGTCCCACGTGGCGCCGACGGTGGTGGGGGGCTCCGCCCTGATGTCCATGCCCGACGAGGTGTTCACCCGCACCGGAGCGACGTACGGCATCTGCGGACAGGCGGACCGGGTGTTCGCCGACTTCCTGGCCGAGATCGAGGCAGGAGCGACCAGCTTCGAGACCCCCGGGGCCATGTGGTGGGAGCACGACGAGCCCGCCCTGCCGCAGATCCGCCGCAACCCCGGACTGCTCGACGGGTACACGTCCGGCGGGAGCATCCCCTGGGAGCACATCCAGCACGACCGCTACTCGGCGACCGAGATCGGCTTCCCCGTCATCACGAGCACCGGGTGCCCCTACAAGTGCCTGTTCTGCGACACGCCCGCCTCCTTCGGGCACTGCTTCGTGCCCCGCCCCGCCGAGGAGATCGTCGACGACCTGGCGCGGGACGCCCGAGAGCGACACCTGACCCGGTCCGGCACGTTCTTCGTGGACGCCTGCTTCAACGAGCCCCTGGAGCACGCCAAGGAGGTCCTCGAGGCGATCATCCGCAGCGATCTGACCATCGCGTTCTCAGCGATCGTCGAGCCCACTCCGAGCATCGATGCGGAGTTCGTGCGCCTCTTCAAGAAGGCCGGCGGGATGATGACGACCTGCCTGCTTGGCTCGGTCGGAGACGGGATGCTCGAGCGGCTGCGGCGCCCCTACGACGTGGCCTCGGTGAAGAGCGCCTTCGACCTGTTCGAGTCCGAGGGCGTCTCGTACATGCCCCAGTTCCTCTTCGGCGGGCCGGGCGAGACCGCGCAGACCATCGATCAGAGCTTCGAGTTCCTGGACGGGTGCCGCCCGATCATGGCCGACTTCGCCGTCGGGCTGCGCATCAACCCCAAGGCGGGCCTGTACGACGTGGCCCTGCGGGACGGGATGGTCACCGAGCAGACGGACATGCTCGTGCCCCGGTTCTACGTCGCCGAGGGCCTGGATCCAGAGCCCGTGCGGGCCCGGGCAAAGGCGTGGAAGCGTCGGATCCCGCCGGTGGGGCAGTGGGCCCGGTACCTGTCGAGGATGGTCCGGGTGCGCTTCGCCTGAGCGGTCAGTCTTCCTGATCAACCTCCTCGTGCAGCTTCTTGGCGAGGCGCTCCGCCTTGGCGATCTGCTCCTCCAGCAACACCAGGTCCGCCTTGAGGGCCGCCATCTGGGGATCGGACTTGGACATCTTCTTTCGCTGGGCCCGCAGCTCGGCCTCCC
>CAZCVP010000401.1:0-1711 GCA_964501915.1 uncultured Enterobacterales bacterium | reverse complement strand
CCCGGCGCTCGCACGCCCAGCCCATCGTTGCTGTTTGAGCACCGTCAGCCTGGGGGTGGCGGCGACCTGTTGCGGAAGACCGGCGGGAGGGGCAGTCCTTGTTGAGCCGCCGCCAACGCAGGTGGCACCCAGGAGCGGATCGACTGACCCTGCTTTCGGAGGGTCTGGCCCAAGGTGACCCCATCGGCCCACTGCAGACTCCCCGTCTCGTTTCGTGTCCCATACGACACCTTCCGGGCCACGATCGAGAACCGCAGATCCCGCTCCACCTGGTTGTTCGTCAGCGGAATCGCAGTGTCGTCGAGGCACAACAAGTAGCGCGTCCGCTTCTTCGCCAGCCGTCGTCCCAGCGTCTGGAGCTTCTTGTGGGTGGCCCAGAAGCAGGCCGCCAGCACACGCTCGAACGCCGTCACTGCCGCGGCCCGATGCGCCGCGCTCGGTTTGGCGCGTTGGACCTTCGCCACCCGGAGGAAGGCGCCGATCGCCGCGAGCGCAGCGCCATCGGATGCGTGCCCGTGGATCTCGTAGAGGTCGCGGGCGGTGCGGAGCACATGCGCCCAGCACTGGGGGTGACGCGACTCGGGGAGGTGGTCGTAGATGGTGAAGTCGTCGCTGGAGACCGCGCCGGGGTAAGACGACGGCACCAGAAGCTCGAAGCTGTCTCGATCGCGCCTGTCGGTGATGGCGAACACGCTCAGGTTCACGCTGGTGGCCGCGTGCAGCCAGGCGCGCCGTCCATCCTGGTACCAGCCGGTCTCATCGCAGTGCAGAAGCGGCTCGTCGAGCGCCACTGTCCAGATGGTGGTGACCGCCGGCGCGAACTTGTGCATGTTGCGCTCGAACATCTGGGAGAGGCCGCCGGGGCTGAACGACAGCCCGAAGACCTCCGAGAAGATGCGCGAGATGGCGCAGACGCCGACGCCGTGCTCGAAGCGGAGGCTCATGGCGACGGCCTGAGCGGTGGGGCCGACCTTGGGAGCGCCGCCGAGGGCAGGCGGCAGGGGCGCCCGCCAGGTCTTGTCGCAGTGCGGACAGTGCTGGTCGAGGCATCGATAGGCTGTGGTCTCGACGCGCAGGACGAGGTCTTCTACGGTGTGGGTGGCGCCGACCCCCTCGTCGTTGAGGGGGCCCTGGCAGTCGGGACAGGCTGCGCGGCGGCAGTCCTCCGTGCGGTCGATGTGCGTCGGTGCCTGCCGGCCCGTGCCCGGGTGACCGGCCTTCTGGCCTGCTGTTGCCTTGCGCTCTCCCGAGCCCTGAGCGCCCTTGGCCTGGCTCGTCCTGTTACCGGAGCGCCGCCGCCGCCGGCCGCGCACGCGGTGGCCCTTGCGCCACTCCTCGACCTCCTTCTGGAGCTTGTCGTTGTCCTCACGCAGTTGGCCGATCTCTTCACGGAGCTTGCCGTTGTCTTCACGGAGCTTGCCGTTGTCCTCGCGGAGTTGACCAACCTCTTCACGGAGCCGGTTGAACGCCTCCATGAGGGGGACGAGGTCGGCGATGTGGCCGCTGAGCACCATCGAAGGGAGGCTACCACGCGGCGGGTAGCGGACAACAGCTCGTCAACGGACGCGCTCGATAGCCCGAACGAAGGGCTGGGGAGGAGAGCGCCGGGCGGCGCCAACCCTGGCCCTGCCATCGCCGGGTCTGCCCGGTGATCGCCTCCCCAGCCCACCGAACTAAAGGCGTACAACACCGCGATTTCGACGTCATGCGG
>CAZCVP010000400.1:0-1771 GCA_964501915.1 uncultured Enterobacterales bacterium | reverse complement strand
CGACACCACCAACATCCTCTTCGTCTGCGGCGGCGCCTTCGTGGGCCTGGACAAGGTGGTCGAGCAGCGCATCAACAAGGTGGCCATCGGTTTTGGGGCCAGCAGTGACAAGGAGCGCCGGGACTACACCACCAGCGAGCTGCTGGCCCGGGTCGGGACCGAGGACCTGCTCCGCTTCGGCATGATCCCCGAGTTCATCGGCCGGGTGCCCGTGCTCGCCACCCTGGACGAGCTGGACGAAGACGCCCTGGTCGCGATCCTGATCCGACCCCGCAATGCCCTGGTCAAGCAGTACCAGAAGCTCTTCGAGATGGAGAACGTCCAGCTCACCTTCACCGAGACCTCGCTGCGAGCCGTGGCTCGCGAGGCCATCACTCGCAAGACCGGTGCACGGGGGCTCCGGGCGATCATCGAGGAGATCATGCTCGACGTGATGTACGACCTCCCCAGCAAGACCAACGTGAAGGAGTGCGTGATCTCCGAGGAGACCGTGGTCGGCAACAAGCCCCCGATGCTCGTCTACGAGGCCGAGAGCGACTGGAGCGCATAAGAGCCCAGGCGGAGCCAGAATGTTCTTCAAAGACAAGAAGGGGGAAGACAGCCGGATCCTCCCGCTGCTGCCCCTCCGCGACCTCGTGGTCTTTCCCTACATGGTGGTGCCGCTGATCGTCGGCCGGGAGAAGTCCATCGCTGCGCTGAACGACGCCAGTCGGGCCAAGGAGGAGATCTTCCTGGTCGCCCAGCGCAAGGCGCGCACCAACGACCCGGAGCCCGAGGACATCCACGAGTGCGGCACCGCAGCCGCGATCATGCAGATGATCCGCCTGCCGGACGGCACGGTGAAGGTGCTGGTCGAGGGCCGTCGTCGGGCCCGCATCGTGCGCTACCTCGACCGGGAGGCCAGCTTCCGCGTCGAGGTGGTGGAGCTCAGCGACGAGGTCCGCGACGGCGTGGAGATCGAAGCGCTGATCCGCTCGGTGAAGAACGCCTTCGAGCAGTACGTGAAGCTCAACAAGAGCCTGCCACCGGAGATGCTGCTGCAGGTCTCCGCCATCGAGGAGCCGGGCAAGCTCTCCGACACCCTGGTGCCCCAGCTCAACATCAAGCTCGAGGAACGCCAGAAGCTCCTGGAGATCGCCGACCCGTCGGTGCGCCTGGAGCGGCTGCTCAAGTTCCTGCAGAGCGAGATCGAGATCCTCCAGGTCGAGCGGAAGATCAAGACCCGCGTCAAGAAGCAGATGGAGAAGAGCCAGAAGGAGTACTACCTCAACGAGCAGATGCAGGCGATCCAGAAGGAGCTCGGCGAAAAAGACGAGTTCCGCAACGAGATCCAGGAGCTGGAGCAGCGCGTCCTGGACAAGGACCTGAGCGAGGAGGCCACCGAGAGAGTCGCGCGGGAGCTGCGCAAGCTCAAGCTCATGTCACCGATGAGCGCCGAGGCCACCGTGGTCCGGAATTACATCGACACCATCCTCAGCCTGCCCTGGTACGAGTACAACGCCGAGCGCCTGGACATCGCCAACGCGGCCCGCGTGCTCGACGAAGACCACTACGGCCTCCGCAAGATCAAGGAGCGCATCCTCGAGTACCTGGCGGTCGCCTCGCTGGTGGACCGGATGCGGGGGCCGATCCTGTGCCTGGTGGGTCCGCCCGGCGTCGGCAAGACCTCGCTGGCCCGCTCGATCGCCCGGGCCACGGCACGGGACTTCGTGCGCATCAGCCTGGGCGGCGTGCGCGACGAGGCGGAGATCCGCGGTCACCGCCGCACCTA
>CAZCVP010000399.1:0-1842 GCA_964501915.1 uncultured Enterobacterales bacterium | reverse complement strand
GTCCACGTCGTCCACGTCGCCGTCGCAGTCGTCGTCGACGCCGTTGCAGATCTCGGTGGCGCCGGGGTGGACCTCGGGGTCCGTGTCGTCGCAGTCGTCGGGCGCCGGGTAGCCGTCGTCGTCCAGGTCGGCCGGGGTGTCCGTGGTCGCGCCGGAGTCCGACGCCGTGTCCGACCCGGTGTCGAGGGGAGTCTGTCCGGTGTCCTCCCCACCGCAGGCGGCCAGGGCGAGGACCAGGACCGAGAGCGAGGTCACGGCCTCCTCCGGGCCCAGGGGTCGAGGTCGGCGACGGGGCGGCCGCGGTAGACGGTGCCCTCGTGCGTCACCGACGGGCCTCCGGTACAGCTCATCTCCAGCTCCCAGTACGCCTGCGTCCCCGGCGCATTGAACTCGTGTACGCGGCCCAGGGGCCCACAGGTCACCACCCCCCGGTTGTGGCTGAAGATCTCGAAGTTGCTGCCCGTGACGTCGCAGGTCAGCCCGGTCATCACCCACTCCTTGACCACGCTGAACTCCTTGTTCGGCACGTCCAGCTCGACCTCGAGGCCTCGGGAGTCGCTGGTGTTGCAGGCACCGCTGTCGGTGTGGTTGTCGAAGAGCATGATGTTGCCCCCGGGCTCGAACCAGGCGTGGTGCTGGTTGTTGAAGCTGGCTGGCGAGACGGTCGAGCCCGACTCGGTCCAGTCGCCGTCCGAGGTGCACTCGTTGTCGCCGTAGAGCTCCCAGCTCAGCGAGCCGTCGTCGCCGTCGACCAGGATGAGCCGGTTGAAGTTCTTGTGGGACATCAGCCAGTCCCCGTCGGACCGCTCGAACAGGGAGTTGGTGTGGGCCCAGTCGCAGCCTGTGAGCCTGCCCTGCCAGAAGAGCGGTGCGCAGGCCGATCCCGGGCAGTCGTCGAAGGTCGGCGAGGTGTAGATGGAGGAGAGGTCCCACTCCTCGCTCAGGCTCCCGGAGCTGTCGAACACCATCACCCCGTCCATGACGATCGTGAAGGTGTCGGTGGTGTCGCTGTCTCCGTCGCAGTCGTCGACGTCGGTGAAGTCCTCGTCCTTGGCGGTGAGCACGATGGTCTCGCCCGCGGCGGTGCGCATCACGTCGTGGTGCACGTAGCGGCTGTCGCTCTTACTGTCGTCGAAGTCCCCGGCGGTCTTGGACAGCTCCAGCAGCACCTCGCCGGACCAGTCGTACTCGATGACCCACTCCTTGTCGACGACGACCAGCACGGTGTCGTCCCGGGTGACGCTGAGCGCACCGATGGCTGCGTCCGCTCCCCCGGTGACGTCGCGGGGGTCCTGGTACCAGACGATCTCGCCGTCGTCGTCGATGACGATCGCGAAGTCGTGGGGGTTGCCGTCGGAGCTGCAGCCGTGGTTCACCGCCAGATAGGTGAGCTTGTAGCCGGAGTTGTTGACCGTGACGTCGAAGTCGATGTTGTCGAGGTCCGGCGCGGGCAGGCTGGCCGTGGTGAAGGAGCCGGGGGGGTCCGTCGCGGTGTCCGTGCTGGAGCCGTCGTCGGCGTGGGCCTCCCACTCGTAGTCGTGGCCGGAGATCAGGTTCCAGACGGTCAGGTCGTAGAGGTAGCAGGAGGAGCCGACGGAGCAGGTCGAGCTGCTGGTGCCGGTGACCTGCTCGCTGGAGCGGGACTTGGTGCAGCCCGTGCCCCCCACGGTGGCGTCGCAGAAGCGCACCTCCACCGTGGCCGAGGTGTCGGTCTCGACGGAGCAGTCGTAGCGCAGGACGTTGCCGCTCTGTTGGGTGCAGCTCGTGTCGTTGATCGTCAAGGCCAGGGCCGCTCGCTCAGGCAGCAGGACGCCGAGGATCACCAGGAGGAGGGCCAGGGTC
>CAZCVP010000398.1:0-1875 GCA_964501915.1 uncultured Enterobacterales bacterium | reverse complement strand
CCGAGTTGGAGGGTGAGAACAGGCACTGTGGGGTTCTTGCGAGGGCCTCAAGCTTCTCGCGCGCCCGTGGCTCCCCTTCCCCCCGAGGTCCCCATGCTCACCCTGGCGATGACCCTGTCCCTTGGCACGTGGCTTGCTGGGGGGGGAGCGGCCCTCGCGGCCTGTGACGACGACGGCGACGGCTACGACGACGTGGACTCCGGAGACACCGGCTGTGGCGAGGACCTGGACTGCGACGGCACCGACGACACGGTGAACCCGGACGCCGAGGAGGTCATCGGCGACGGGGTGGACAACGACTGCACGGGGCTGGTGGACGTGGTCCGCAGGCCGTACGCGCGAGCGTGGTGGTCGCTGGCCGGGATCCCGCCGAGCGAGTGGTCGACCGAGACCGGCTCAGTGGACTACACCACGGACCGGGTGGTGTTCAACCCGGGCAGTGCGAAGATCGCCCTGGACGGTCCGTACCGGTGGGACAACGGACGGCTGGTCGTCAGCACCTACTTCAAGGGGATGCCGGGGCCGCTGGCCTGCACCGTCTCGGTCCTCCCGGCCGGTGGCTCACCGCAGACGGTCTTGGTCGGGGTCGGCTACTACGCCAACGCGTTCGCGGTGACGCCTCCTGTCGACATCGACAAGATCACCGTTGGCTGTACCGTGACGGGTCCTCCGATGGAGCTGGACTGGTTCGCCCTCAGCGACGGCGACTACGAGTGGGCACCGGCCACGGACCAGCTCGCTTCCGGGGTCCCGCTGTCCCTTCCCTACGGGGGCTCCCAGACCAGCCTGGCCGTCGCCGAGGACGGCAGCGGGTGCTTCGTCGGCTCCGACGTCGCCGGCGTGGCCTTCGCGGCCGACTGCCAGACCTGGCGGCCGATCAACGGCTCGATCTACCTGCCCGGCGAGCAGGTCCGGCTCAACGCGATGAGCCTCTACGCCCCGGACCAGGACACCCTTACATGATCGCCGGTGAGGGGGCCGCCAACGATGACGCCGGTGGCGCCTTCGAGGTCGTCGGGGGGCTCTACCGGACCGAGGACCAGGGCGACTCCTGGGACCGCCTCGACGACGCCACCCACCCCGTCGCCGCCGAGCACGGCCTGGACCCCTGCGGCCAGGCGGGCAGCTCCGGCGAGGTCCTGGACGTGCGGGACCTCGTGGTGCTCGAAGACGGCGTGGATCACTGGGTCGCCGCGGTCGCCGACGCCGGGCGGACCTACGACTCCTCCGCGGTGGATCCACAGCCCACCTGCACCGGGGGCGAGTCCGACGTCTGGCTGGTCGAGGGCGACGCCTCGCTGTCCACGACCCTCTGGTCCTCGGACACCGCCAGCCCCTGCGAGCCGGACTCTCCGACGGCCTGGGACAAGGACTATCCGGAGATCGGGACCCAGGGCTGCGGCGACCTGCGACCCTGGGACAACAGGGGCGAGCCCAAGCGCTGGGAGCTGCACGCTCTGGCGGCGTCGAAGGTGGCCGCAGGCGAGCGCACGCTGATCGCCGTGGTCGGAGGTGGGCCCAACTACGGTGCGCCCCGCGCCTACCGGGGGACTTGGACGGTGGGGAGCTACACGGCCGGCAGCACGACCCTGGGCTGGCAGCCCCTGCACGGCTACTCCGACCTTCCGGACGACGACCCCTTCGACGTGAACAGGACCGAGCGCCGGGGAGCCGTCGACGCCCACGACACCTGGCTGGCGGACCTGCACCGCGACGAGGAGAAGTTCCCGAGCCGGTCTCCCAACGATGCGGCCTTCGTCACGGTCGCCGGCGAGGAGCTGCTCGTGGTGGCCGACTTCTTCGGGGTCTACCTGCTGCCCGAGGAGCAGGTCATCGACCCGGGGACCAAGCGCATCAGCTTCACGGCGCTGGAGC
>CAZCVP010000397.1:0-1879 GCA_964501915.1 uncultured Enterobacterales bacterium | reverse complement strand
GACGCCGAAAACGGAGGCCGCGTGATCAGATCCACCCTCACCGCGAACGCTCCCCGACCGACCCTGCGTCTACATGCCCTACGGGGGCCGCAACCACGGGGCCTACGGGGGAGCGGGGGCCTGGGTCTCCTCGGCGCTGGACCTCGTGCGGATCGGCAAGGCCCTCAACGATGACCTCCGCCTCCCGAGCCTGCAGGTCTACCCGCCGCCCACCTTGCTGCGACCCGATCTCATCCGGCAGATGTTCACCGACCAGTGGGGAGGACTGACGCTCTCCCTGGATGGAACTGCCCGGCTTCCGTGCGCCATCCAGTACCCCGACCCCACCGCCCACCGCGGCCTCGGCTTCGGCACGGACCGGTACGTGGCGGGCGCGGTCGGACACGAAGGGACCTGGACCGGCAGCCAGAGCCTGCTCCTCCGCCTGCCCGAAGAAGGGTACCGTGGCCAATCGAGCGCAGCCGACGGGGCGTGGATCTGTCTGCTGTTCAACAAGGACGCCGACTCGTGGTGCACGGAGAGCGCGACCGGAGACCGCCGGAGTGCCCACTACGGGAAGCTGATCAACGAGCTGATCAGTGGCAGCAGCGCCGTGTTGCGGGACCTGGTCGACTGGGGGGAGCACGACGCGGTCGATGACCTCTGGCCCGAGGTGGACGCCCTCACCTACAACGCCCACGCCAACCCCTACCTCGACCGCTCGCGGCGCATCTAGCATGGTCCACTCCCGTTCGAGCGAGCCATGAGGTACGATCGTAGGATGCGTGTCTCGAAGCACCGGGGGACTCGCTCCCGGTCCGCCGGTTCCATGGCGGGAGTTCACCCAGCCGACAGGCCGATGCAGGCGGGTCTGTGGGCCCTGCTCCTGCTATCGGGCGCGCCCGGCTGCACGGCCGGTGCACCCTCCCCCCCCGGGGTGCCGACACCCGGTGACGAGGGGTCCAGTCCGCCTCCCTGCCCCGACTTCACCCTGCGGGGCGAGGGCCAGCACGAGGTGGGCCGCTACCCGCAGCAGCTCGCCGTCGCCGATCTCCAGGGCGACGGAGCGATGGAGGTGCTCGTCACCCTGGGCTACTACGGGGTCCAGCGCTGGTCGCAGGACGACGCCGGCCACCTGGCGCTCGAGGAGGAGAACGGTACCGAGGACTACCCCGACGCCGTCGCCGTGGGCCACCTGAACCAGGACGCAGTCCTGGACATCGTGGTCGCGGCCTCCAACGGCGCCTGCGTCATCCTGAGCGACGAGGAGGAGGAGGATGGGTTCGACCACTGTGGACGGTACATCTGGAAGACGCTGAACTTCGCGACCACGTTCCTCTTCCTGGTCGACGTCGACGGGGACGAACACCTGGACCTGGTCGGCGAGAAACCCGGCGACCCGGAGTTCGACGTGGCCGTGGTGCCCGGACGAGGCGACGGGGAGTTCGCCGGCGGGCGGATGGACGGGGTCGAGTTCGAGGGGTACAGCGTCATGGGCATGGCCCGCTACCCGGACCGCCGGGATCCTCCCGAGTTCGTCGTGTGGCCGAGCGGGGAGTGGATCTATGAGGTCGCCGGTCACGAGGACGACCTGATCGAGAAGACCTCGAGTTGTCCAACTGGACCGCCAGGGAGCTGGCTGGGACCGAAGAACCTCGCCCTGGGCGACGTGGACGAAGACAGCATTCTAGATGCGGTCACCGTCATCGGCTGGTACTCAGAGACGGACACGTCATCGACGGGCGACGGGGCCTTCGAGGGCTATGGCCTCGCCCGAGGCTGGTCACCGGGGTTCAGCGAGCCCGAGATCACCGCGTTCGGCCTGGACCTCAGGGACGTGGAGCTTGCCGACCTCGACGCCGACGGACACCTCGACCTCGTCCTCACCGACACGGGAGAC
>CAZCVP010000396.1:0-1920 GCA_964501915.1 uncultured Enterobacterales bacterium | reverse complement strand
CCAGGGCCACGTCCTCGGTGCTCAAGGTGTCGTCGCTGGTCAACAGCAGGTACTTGCCGTCCAATCGTTCTTCGGCCCGCACCTTGGCCTTGTGGATGGCCGGACGGCCCTTGGGGCTCAGACGCAGGTAGCGGCCGAGGGTGGGGTGGCTGACCAGGCGACAGACAGCCTTGGTGTGCTCCTCCTCACCCTCGGGCAGGGAGGCCAGCTCCTCCTCGATCCGCTTGAGTAGGCGCTCTCGCTCTGCGCGGTCTCGGGCGAGCTGGGCAGGGTTGCGCACGACCACGTAGCGCTTGCGGCGCTCACCTTCGCCAACGACGACCTCCTTGACCTCAAGGTTGTCGGCCACCGCCTTGAAGCGTCCCGCCCTGGACAGCGCCTCTTTCACGCCCTTCTTGCCCGCCCGCATCTTCTCGCCGGCGATGTAGTGGGCACCTCCTCGCTGCAGCTCGGCGAGGTAGTCGTCGGACATGAACCCGCGGTCGACCGCCCAGACAACCCGGTTCAGGCGCCAGCCTCGCAGGTCGTCCTTCACGGTCTTGATGGTCGTGGCGTCGTGGGTGTTGCCGGGCCAGACCCAGCACCGCACCGGGATGCCCTCTCGGGTCACGGCCATGCCGATGACGACCTGGGCCCGATCCGGCCTGTGGTCCTTCGAGTGGCCAGGCCTACGCAGTGGAGGGTCGTTGACGACCTGTGGTCGCGGTGTCAGCGGCGTTGGCCCCTCTCCACGGTCGAAGGCGTCCCAGGCGGCCTGGCGGTCGAGGAGGTCGCGGTCGTCCCCCTCCATCTCGAAGTAGCTCGAGGTCGTGTCGTACAGCAGCAGGTCGACCTGGAGGTTGAGAAGATCGGCGGTGGCCAGGAAGACCTCCCGCTGGACCTCAGCCTCCGTGTCGATGAGGAAGTCCATGGCCCGGTAGAGCTGGTCGTCGTTGAGCGGACCGACCCCGGGCTGCCACGCGTCATGCTCGAGCCACTCGGGGATGGCGTGCTTGCTCGCCGGCGCCAGGGCCCGGTTGGCGACCATCGCGAAGATGGCCTGCGCAGGATCGGTCTTGAACCCGCGCTGCACGGCCAGCTTGCCGAGGGCCTTGTGGATGCCGAGCCTCTGCCAGAGCCCGTGGAGCAGGGCAGCCGAGCCCATCGGCCGACTGTCGACGAAGGTCAGGGCCGTGGCCTCGCCGCTGGCGGCAGCCTGCATCCTCAAGGCGTCCTCGGGATCGAGGTAGCGACTGATGCTGGAGACAAGGCGCTTGAGGGCGGCGATGTCGAGGTTCTCCTCGCGACCGAAGTTGTGAAGGACCTTGGCGCGGGGCCTGCCTGTGTCGGGATCGCGGAAGTTGTGGGCGAGCTGGATGTAGCTGACGGGAGGCCCGAACTTGTTCTTGCGGGTGATCTTCCGGATGTACATGCCTACTTCTATCACGTCGTCTACGTGACTTGTCAACCATACGAACACCACATCGTGTGCCTACACTAACTGGCCGATCTGGCGGCCTCGGAAGATCTCGATCCGCATGTACTGGGCATCGAGGATCCGCGACCGTCCCCCGTTGGCCTGCTTGGTGCGGAACGCGGGCCTTCCATGGCCCGTGGCCCCGCTTGGTCCACGCCGCCGGATCGGGCCAGGCCCGGATGACCTGGACTCCTCCCCGATCGAACCGGTAGAGCTTGCCCCGCTTCGCCGACCAGGAGGTCCCGGGCGTGCGCTCCACTGCCCCTTCAGGGCCATCCTCGACCGGCACGTCTACTCCTCCCCCCACGTCACGACGCGCAGCGCGGGCCTCCCGCTCTTGTCCAGCGCAAACGGGTTCTTGACCACCCTCTCCGCCAGCGGAATGCTGTCCCCAGCCAGATCGCCACCCGAGACATTGGTCAGCACCGACACGTCGTCCCCCAGGTCGATGAGGCCCAGCCGCT
>CAZCVP010000395.1:0-1949 GCA_964501915.1 uncultured Enterobacterales bacterium | reverse complement strand
GGGGGGGGGGTGGGGGGTGGTGGGGGGGGGTGGCGGGGGTGGTGGGGGGGGGGGGGGGGGGGGGGGGGGGGGGGGGGCCGCCCCCCCCGCGCGGCCTCAGACGGCCTGGACCGGGCGCTGGCGGAGGCCGAGCACGGCCTGGTAGACCGCCAGGGCGGCGGCGGCCACGCCCGCCACGAGGCCCCCGAGGAGCCGGCCATCGGCGAAGTACGCCGCGGCGTCGAAGGTGTCCTGGGCGAGGTCGCGGAAGCCGTCGACGGTGAGCGAGGCGCCGACGGCGGCCGAGACCAGCAGGGTGAGCAGGGCGAGGAGCCCGACGACCTCGCCGCGGCGGGAGCCCCGGGCGGGGAGGGCGCTGCGGGCTCCCGCGAGCAGGTCGCCCGGCGCCAGCAGGGCGGCGAGGACCGCGGCCATCAGCGTGGTGGTGAGGGTCACGCTGGTGCCCATCGCCAGCAGCGCCCCGGTGGTCTCGGGGGCGGCGTGGGTGACGGCCTGGAGCATCATCCGGGCACCGGCCAGAGACCCGGTCCACCCCACGGCGAGGAGCGCCGTGCGCAGCCCACGGTTCAGGTCCGGGGCGTGGAAGCGGCTGGCCGCCTGCCAGCCGATGGCGGCGACGCCGGCCGCACCGAGGCCGATGAGGGGGAAGCCGAAGGGTCCGACGAGGGAGAGGAAGCTGGACATGGTGGGTTCCTTGGTGGGAGTCACCAGGGGACCGAGCACGCGCCGTGCCAGTCGTGGTCTTCCCGCGTCGATCGGCCTGGGGTGCGGATCCGAGGGGCGGTCAGGTGTCCTCTCGACCGTCCTCTGAGCCCTGGGGTGACACCGGGCGGCTGTCACCGTGACACTCGATCAGTGACCGGCCTGCTCCCCCCAGAGCTCCTGGAGCCGTCGGTCCCGTCCACAGCCCCTGCGGTAGCGGGCGTAGTGGAGCGGGTTGGCCTGGTAGAAGTCCTGGTGGTAGGCCTCGGCGATCCAGAAGACGGCCTCCGGCAGCACCGGTGTCACCACGGGCTGGCCCAGAGCCTGCTCGACGGCCAGGCGGCTCCCTTCAGCGCGGGCGATCTCGGACGGATCGGAGGTGAAGATCGCCGTGCGGTACTGGGCTCCGCGATCGCAGAACTGCCCGTCGGCCTGGGTGGGGTCGACGTTGTGCCAGAAGACCTGTAGCAGGCGGTCGTAGTCGATGCGGGTCGGGTCGTAGACCACCCGCAGGGCCTCGTAGTGGGTCGTCCGGTGGTGGCCCACGTCTTCGTAGGTGGGGTGGGGCTCGGCGCCGCCGGTGTAGCCGGAGGTGGTGGAGATCACGCCGGGCAGGGCGTCGAAGGGCTTCTCCAGGCACCAGAAGCAGCCGCCGGCGAAGACGGCGGCGGCCTGGCTGGCCTCGACGGGGGGCGCGGCGTCGGTGCCTGCCTCGGTGGCCGAGGCCCTCTGGGTGTGACAGGCGACGAGGGCGAGGAGGGCCAGCGGCAGCGGCGACTTCATCGGGGCTCCGGGTCGAGGTCCCGTCCAGGACGCGCCGGAGCGGCGGGCGTTCCAGAGCGTGACGATCGGTGACGCGGGGGCGCGATGCGCCAGAGCCGGCGAGCCGAGCCACCAGCCGTCAGCTCTCAGCGGTGGGTGTGGATCCAGGTCTGGGCCGGCCAGACGGCCCGGTGGGAGATCCTCGACACCAAGGACGAGGCTGGTCCGGTCCGGGGCCTCACAGAGACCTGTGACCGGCTGAACCGGACGCCTGGTCCGGGAGGCGGCGAACCGGCGGGTCGACCCGCTCAGGTCCGTCGGCAGACCCACGAGCACGAGAACGAGGACGAGGACGAGCACGAGGACGAGGACGAGCACGAGGACGAGCACGAGGACGAGCACGAGGACGAGCACGAGAACGAGCACGAGGACGAGCACGAGCACGAGCACGAGCACGGCTCTGGCCGCCATCGCGCGGAGCCACC
>CAZCVP010000394.1:0-1984 GCA_964501915.1 uncultured Enterobacterales bacterium | reverse complement strand
CGTCGGACTCCGGATCCAGGGCGTTGCCAAAGACACGTGCGCCGGTCGGGCAGGCCTCGAGGCAGCCGGGCAGGCGCCCCTTCCGCGTGCGATGCAGGCAGAAGGTGCACTTCTCCACGACGCCGTTCGGACGAATCCGATTGGACAGGTACGCCTGCAGCGGGTTGATCTCCTCGGCGGAGATCTTCGGCCTCGTCCAGTTGAACCGACGGGCGTGGTAGGGGCACGCCGAGATGCAGTAGCGGCAGCCGATGCACCAGTCGTAGTCGATGACCACGACACCGTCGGGTTCCTGCCAGGTCGCGCTCGCCACGCATGCCCGCACGCACGGCGGGTTCTCGCACTGGTGGCACTGGACCGGCATGTAGAACTTGTCCGGCTGCGGCACCGGGTGGTCGTACGTTACGCTCGAATCTTCGGTACCGATCCCCCCCTTCGGAAGCTCCAGCACACGGATGTACGAGTTGTAGGTCTCACGGTCGTGGTTGTTCTCCCCGTGACAGGCCTCCATGCACTTGCGGCATCCGATGCAGATCGAGAGGTTGAGCCCGTAGGAGAACTCGACGCCGGGAATGGGCCGCACGTCGTCGATCTGGACCTCGCGACCGTACTCCTCCTCCGTCTTGCGTTCCAGCCGCCTGAGGACCTGCTCCATCTCCTGGTGGGTGAGCTGCTTGTAGTGTTTCTGCAGGTATTCCTCGACCTCGAAGGCCTCGGCGAGCTCGGCCAGCGGCGAGAGGGCGTCGTGCACCACGAGCGCGCCGGCCGTCACTCCGCCCGCTCGCAGCACCTCCCGGCGGGTCACGTTACTTCCCATGGGCCGCCTCCGATCCGCGGGCACCCTTGGCCGAGCGAGCCGTGCTCCGTCAGCGAGTGGTCGGTCTGCAGGTAGCGGTCCTGCGGAGCCTGGGCGGGCATGCGCCGACCGAAGTGCGGTGCGTGCGGCGCGTGGCATGCCACGCAGTTGTTGCGGACACGGTGCCCCTGGCGCAGGTCCCAGTAGCCGGTCATTCCACCGTGGGAGCCGTGTACATAGTCGCGGTGCTGCGGTCCGTGGCACTGTGCGCACAGCATGATGCCGTCGATGAAGGCGACGACCTGGCCGCTCGCCAGGTGCAGGCGAAGCCGATCGTCGGCGTGGCAGGCGCCGCACTCGAGCTCCCCGTGCCGGTCCAGCACGCGCACGTCCGTCTCGGGATCGACGAGCCCGACCTTGGTGTGGAAGGACGGGCCGGGCTCCGCGGCCCAGGAGCCCTCCGCGCTCGGACCGTGGCAGGTGTCGCACCCGACGCCCAGCGGGGTGCCGTTGACGTCCAGGATGAAGGAGTCCACCACCCCGAGCGTGCGCGGCGCCTCGATGATCACCACGTGGGTCGGCTCGCCCATCACGGGCGGACCGTACTCGCGTGACGGGTCGGCGAAGTCGAGCTCGCAGGCCGCGAGGATCGCCGCCGAGAGCGTCGCGCCCAGGGCTGGAACCACAACGGCGGGAAGCCGGGACAGGAGCCGTTCACCAGGACACCGAAAGCGCTGGTTCATCGGGCAACCATACAACCGCCCACGGCCGGCGTTGGGGTCCTCGGCGACACTGGCCAACGGCACGAGATGAGGCGCCGATCAGCGGGTGGACCCCATGCGGTGGACGATCGGTGCTCGGCGCACCCGCGCTTCTGATCCTCGATCCTGACCCGAGAACGCTGTGAATTGCGATCTGGCGCACGGGTCCGGCGCCTTGACTCGGGCGCACGGTGAGGGCTACGCTCGCA
Organism: uncultured Enterobacterales bacterium; assembly: GCA_964501915.1. Taxonomy (GTDB): domain Bacteria; phylum Myxococcota_A; class UBA796; order UBA796; family CAJQPC01; genus CAYFPX01. Next base: position 218 of record CAZCVP010000394.1, on the reverse strand, counting down.
CACTTCCTCAGCACTGCGGCGACGCGGCGGCGCTCTTCGAGGGCTCTGCCGAGAGGACGGAGGACACGTGGACAACATCTTCCTTTCGATCCCGATCATCGTCGTCGCCGTCATCGCCGTCTTCGCCCTGGTGAGCGCGATCTGGATCCTGCCCGAGTACGAACGGGTGTGATCCACGAGCCGGTCACGACGCCAGCCTGAGCGGCGTTAGATGGGGA
>CAZCVP010000393.1:0-2013 GCA_964501915.1 uncultured Enterobacterales bacterium | reverse complement strand
TGCGCTGCACCACGTCGCCGATGATGGCCCGCCAGGTATTGCGACCTTCTTCGTCCGTGGCCGGGGGGCGGCTTCCAGTGAGGCGGACCCGTCGCCCAGCCTGAGTGGTCATGCTCCTGCTCATGGGCTTCCTCCCCTGCCCCGGCCGAGACCCGGTCCATCCCGACCCGGGCGGAGATGGTAGGCGCCTTCTGGTCCATGGATCAAGTTGCCCCGGACCCCTCACTCGGGGCGCGATCCCCCGAAGACGCCATGGCCGCGGTCGGTGCAGTGGTCAGACCTCACCACGTGCCGCAGGCCGACCCTCGGTGGACCGATACCTGCCGGGGCGGCCACAACTCGGTCCGCTGAGACTCACCGACCTGAGTTGTGGCCACTCTTCGCAGCGCTGATGACAGGGGCGGACAGGTCGTCGCTCGGTGGGAAGAGGACGGGACAGTTCAAGATGCTCATGTCCTGGCCAGGTCCCCCCAAGACCGACGAACGCCCCACGGAGTTCGTTCGCTGACACCACGATGCCGCCGCGCTCTCCGGACTGCCTCCCCTGCCCTGGGACCTGCGATACTCGACCTCCGGTGACGCCAAGCGACCCACGCTCGACCATCTTCCTCGACGACGAGATCGACGAGCAGAGGGCCTCCGAGACCGCGGACTCCGACCGCTACGAGCTGGGTGTCGAGATCGCTCGAGGGGGGATGGGCAGCATCTGTGCAGCCCGGGACCGGGCACTCGAGCGGACCGTCGCCATCAAGCGGGTCAACGATCTCCGCCCGACCACCCTGGCACGGTTCGAGCGGGAGGCTCGGATCACCGCCCGGCTCCAGCACCCGGCCATCATTCCCATCTACGAGCGTGGCCGTCTCCCTTCGGGGGAGCCGTTCTACGCCATGAAGCTGGTGTCGGGGCGCTCCCTGGACCAGGTCCTGGCGGAGGTCTCCGACCCCCAGGAGCGCCTGGCGCTGCTCCCGGAGGTGCTCTCCGCCGCCGAGGCGATCGCCTATGCCCACCAGCAGGGTGTCGTGCACAGGGACCTCAAACCGGCCAACATCCTGGTCGGGGCGCTCGGGGAGACCCTGGTCATCGACTGGGGCATCGCCAAGGAGCTCGACGCGGAGGCGATCCCGGCGGACGAGCACGGACCAGGCGCCCCCGGTCGGACCGCCGCCGGGGCCATCATGGGCACGCCCCAATACATGGCTCCCGAACAGGCCAGGGGCGAGCCCGCCGATCGACGCTCCGATGTCTACAGCCTGGGTGTGGTGCTCTACGAGCTCCTCTCGGGCCGGCGACCCTTCGTGGGCGAGTCCAGCTCCGAAGTGCTGGAGTCGGTCATCAGCACGGTCCCGGACCCACTCGAGTCCCCGCTTCCCGCCGACCTGCGGGCCATCGTGGCACGCTCCATGGCCCGCGAGCCCGGCGAGCGCTACCCGTCGGCGGGGGAGCTGGTGGCGGATCTTCGTCGCTACCAGACAGGACGGCTGGTCCGGTCCCACGACTACTCGCTCGGGGAGCTGGTCCAGCGCTGGGTCCGAACCAACCGGGCGCCGCTCACCGTGGCGCTGGTCGCGGTCATCCTCCTGGTGGCACTGTCCACCTGGGGTGTGCTCCGACTGGTCGAGGCCAGGGACCTCGCCGAGGACCGGCGGGAGCAGGCGCAGCACCAGCGGCTGGCCGCGGAGAAGCTGGTGACCTTCGTGGCCTCCGACCTGCGGGTCCAGCTCGAGCGGGCTGGCCGTCTGGACATGCTGCGCCGGACGGCCGGTGAGCTCGAGGCCTACTACGACTCCCTGCCGGGAGAGGGGGGAGGCAACCGCGCCGCAGCCCTGGAGATCCTCGGCGAGACCCTCGTGGCGACGGGTGACCTGGAAGCGGCTCGGACCGCGCACGAAGCGGCGCTGCAGATGCGCACCTCCCTCTTCGAGCGGGACCCCGTGGCGGCGATCCCCCTGGCCACGAGCCACCGGGAGCTCGCCGAGGTGTTGATCGAGCTCGGTCGACTGGACGAGGCCATCC
>CAZCVP010000392.1:0-2019 GCA_964501915.1 uncultured Enterobacterales bacterium | reverse complement strand
CATCGACCTGGTACAGCGACGCGGACACGGACGGCTATGGCGACCCGGCCACCGAGCAGGTCTCCTGCGAGCCCCCTCCGGGTTCCGTCTCCGACGACACGGACTGCGACGACGAGGACCCGGCGGTGCACCCGGGTGCGGCGGAGACCTGCGACGGACGGGACGAGGACTGTGACGAAGAAGTCGACGAGACCTGTGGTGGGGCGCCGGGCGGGACGGTGGCGCTGCACGCCCTTCCGGACCGCCTCGTCGGTGACGGAACGACCTGGGGCGGGTACTCGATCGCTCTGCTCCGCGACTGGGACGGTGATGGCCTCGCCGACTTCGCAGCTACTGGCAACCTGTATGAGTCCTACGTGGCTACGGGCCCGCTGAGTGGCTCCATCGGCCTCACGACGTCGAGGTTGCTCTTCGATGGCGCGGGCTCTGTTGCTGCGGCCGCCGGCGACACCGACGGCGACGGCCTGGACGGCGTGCTCTTCGGGATTAGCCAGGAGGACTACGCCTACCTGTTGGAAGGCGCCCTTTCGGGCACCCTCACCGTTGGGGACGCCACCGCCACCTTCTACGGTGACGGCACCGCCTGGCGCTCCGGCCGGTACTTCTCCACCGCCGGCGACATGAACGACGACGGTCTCGACGACATCCTCTTCGGCGCCCCGGGCGACGGCTGGGGCTACGGCTACGAGGGCTCCGTCTTCGGCTGGTTCGGGCCCGCGACCGGGGTCCTCGACCCCGAGCACGCCGACGTGACCCTGCCCGGCCCCTCGGGCTGGGGGGGATTCGGCACGGCCATCGAGGGGCCCGGAGACCTGGACGGCGACGGCTACGACGACGTGGTCGTCGGCGGGGGCTACTGGGGAGCTGGGAACATCTACGTGCTGCACGGACCGGTCACCGGCGATGTGGCGCTGAGCCCCCACCACGAGCCTCGCATCGACACTGAGGTTGGGTGCATCGTCCTGTCGTATGGGGCGGCCGACCGGTCCCTCTCCGTCGGCCCCGACACCAACGGCGACGGATACGCCGATCTGCTCGCTGGGGAGACCGACGACACCCCCGCCGGCCTCGCCCGTCTCTTCCTCGGACCGCTCACCGGCGCCATCCCCTGCACCTCGGCGGACGCCGTGCTCGAGGGCGTGAACGAGCACGACAGGGCCGGTGCCTCGACGGCGCTCCCCGGCGACATGGACCTCGACGGCCACGCCGACATCGCCGTCGGCGCCTACAAGCACGACCCCTCGGGCATCGAAGACGCCGGCGCGGTGTATCTGCTCTACGGGCCGGTCTCAGGCACCGTCAGCCTGGAGACCGCCGACGCCATCTTCGAGGGCACCTCCGAGGGGGCCTGGGCTGGCTACGCCCTCGAGGGGGGCGACGCCGACGGGGACGCCTATGCCGATCTGCTCATCGGTGTGCCGGGCGAGACCCTCGGCGACACGGTCAAGGGCCTGGCGGTGCTGGTGCACGGCGGGCCGTAGGCCGCGGAAGAACAGCCGCAGCACGGCGAGGTCGTCGGCCCGATGTCATCGACGGAGCCACGGGTCGGTGGGGATAGGAAAAATGAACCACTCCCCCAAGGTACCTCGCCCCTCCTCCAGCGCCTCGAAGACCCATCTCCGAGCTCTCCAGCCGGGCTCACCGCCCGAGTCGAGGGCGCTGGAGCCTCACGCGGCCAGGCCTCTTGACCACCTCGCGTGTTCAGCGGTCCCTGCGGGGTGAGCAGACGTACCTCCACCCTCCCTCAGTGAGGTCCAGCCGTCGTCGCTCTCTCACCGCCCCTGTCTCCGAGGCTACGCCGCGCGCCCTTCCCCTTCCGGTGGCCCCCTGGCCGATCGTCTGAGGCCAGCGAGGATGGAGAAGGTGGCTGGACCGGGAAGCACCACCGCCCTGACGATCATCCTGGCCTCGCAGTGAGGGCAGGAGAAGGCCAGTGCTGCGAAGACGCGGGCGAGGGCGATGTCCCCGGACCCATCGGGCGACGGAGCGGGAGAGTTGGTAGACGTCGAGTCGTTCGGG
>CAZCVP010000391.1:0-2021 GCA_964501915.1 uncultured Enterobacterales bacterium | reverse complement strand
GTGCGCGGGACGACGGCGATGATCTCACCGTCGGCGTTTCGACGAGCGGGGTGGCTGCTGATGGCGGCCAGAAACTGATCCACCTGGTTGCACGCCCCCGGGCCCACCCGACAGCTCCCGACGCCAACCACAAGGCCCTGGCGAACTGATCCACCCCTGTCGGTTCCTGGGGCCTACCCCTCGCCGTCGTGGTGGTCGCCCCGACGCCGCCTCTCGCGCTCGGCCTGTCGCTTCTTGTGTTGCTCGAGGCGCCAGCTCGGTCCCTCGATGTTGATGGCTGTCCCGTGGAACAGCAGGCGGTCCAGCAGGGCGACGGTCAGGTAGTGGTTGCCGAGATAGTCGGGCCAGTCATCGGCATCCAGGTTGGAGGTGACGATGGTCGAGGCCTTCTCGTGCCGAGCCTCCAGGACCTTGTACAGGAGCTGCGCTTCGCGGGCCTGCTCCTGCTCGATGGGGTCCAGGCCCAGGTCGTCGATCAGGAGGAGGGCCGGGCGGGTGTAGCGCTTGAGGGCGTCGGTCAGGGTGTTGTCGGCTAACGACGCGAAGAGTTTGGCCAGCATGTTGGCGCAGGAGGTGTACAAGACGCTGCGCTGCTGCTTGCAGCCGATCAGGCAGAGGGCCTTGGCGATGTGGCTCTTCCCCGTCCCGGGGTCGCCGGTCAGGATGAGGTCTTCCTTGCGATCGACCCAGGCCAGCTGGGCCAGGTCCATGACCAGGTCGCGGTCCACCCCGGTCTGGAACTCGAAGTCGAAGCACTCCAGCGTCGGCATGTCGGGGAAGCGAGCGGCCTTGGTGCGACGCTCGATCCGACGCTCGACGCGCCAGGCATTCTCGTCGGTCAGGAGCAACTCGAGGGCGCGAAGGACGCGGTTGCGCTCCTTCGGGTCGCGGGGCAGGTGCGTGGACAGGCGCTCAGCGGCACGCTTGAGGCCCAGCAGGCGCAGCAGTTCGTATACGCGGGTCTCGACATCGGCGGGCACGGCTACTCCTCCTCTTTGATGCGACCGCGGAGGGCCTCGGCGTAGGCGCCCATGTCGCGGCGGGCCGTCCGCTTCACGACGCCGGCCAGCCGCTGACGCGCGTGGTCGGCGCTGTCGGGCAGGACCCGCGGTGTCGCCGTGGCCTCCAGGATGCGGACGACGGTGTTGGCGTCGAAGGCCTGGTAGCGGACGGCGCGACGCAGCGCGGCGTGGAGGTCGTCCAGGGCGTAGCGCTCCTGGAGGGCCAGGACCCGGGCCATGTGCTCGCCCCGGAGGCGCTGGCGACGGTTGACGCCCGCGGCGAAGAGCTCACCGACCTCGCCCAGGGCGGCCAGGCGCACGACCAGCACCTCGATGTTGCGTCGCTTCTTCTTGGGGTGGTGGCCCGACAGCTCGACGCGCTCGGTGTGACCGTGGGGCCGGCGCTCGTGGTGGGCGATGACCTCCAGCGCCTCGTTGTAGACGAAGACCTCGCCGGCCGTGGCCCGAACGACGACGATGTCCAGCACGTAGCCGTAGGGGACCGAGTAGGGCGTGGTCTCCCACAGCACGAAGCCGTAGACATCGACAACCCGGTAGCCCACCTCGGCCGTGTCGTAGGGGTGCGCGGGCAACGGTCGCAGCAGGTCCCTCTCCTGGGCGAATCGCTCGATGGGCGGCTCGCCGGTCACGCTGTGACGGTGCGGATCGCTGCGGTGGTCCATCCACCACTTCGCGTGGGCCCGCAGGTGCGCGAGGTCCCGGAAGTGGCGGCCGGCCAGGCAGTTGTGCTCGACGTGCTGGAAGTACTTCTCGACGATGGCCTTCAGCTTGGGGCTCCTGGCGGGCAGCGCCCGGGGCCGGAACTTGTAGTGGGTGGCGAAGGCCAGCAGCTTCGGGTTGTAGATGTCCCGACCGCACTCCCGCCCCAGCACCACGACCTTCTGACGGTCGTAGACGATCTCGGGCGGCACCCCCTCGAAGCGCTCGAAGGCGCGAACGTGCTGGCGGATGAAGGTGAAGAAGTCCTGCCGCTCGGTGAAGTCGATGTACTGCCGGCGG
>CAZCVP010000390.1:0-2085 GCA_964501915.1 uncultured Enterobacterales bacterium | reverse complement strand
GTCGAGGGTACAGGCGTCGTCGATGGCCTCCTGGACGGAGGCGAAGTCTCCCGGGACGGTCCAGGTGCTGGAGCCCGGGTAGATGGCGGCGTCGGAGTCGTCGCAGTCCTCGCCGCCGTGGTCCCAGGAGTCGTAGCCGTCGAGGTCGCAGTCGTCGTCGCTGGCCTCGTCGCAGTTGGCGTCGATGCCGTCGTAGCAGACCTCCGTCCCGTCCGGGTTGACGTCCTCGTCGGAGTCGTCGCAGTCGGAGTCGTTCCCGACGTAGCCGGTGGGCTGGGTGCAGTCCTCCGTGGTGAAGAGCGACGTGCCGAAGCCGTCGGCGTCGACGTCCCGATACCAGGTGCTGGCGTCCTCTGCGTCGGTGTCGATGTCACCGTCACAGTCGTTGTCCACGTCGTCGCACAGCTCGGTGGCGTCGGTGTGGATGGTGGCCTCCGTGTCGTCGCAGTCGGAGCCGGACCAGTCGTCGGAGTCGAAGCCGTCGCCGTCGGCGTCGTAGTCGCTCTCGCCGTCGCAGTCGGCGTCGGTGCCGTCGTACCAGGTCTCCTCGGCGCCTGGGTAGATGCCCGAGTCCGTGTCGTCGCAGTCCGTGGACAGCGCACTGTAGCCGCTGGGCTCCTCGCAGGCGGACTGGGTGCTGGAGGCGAGCCCGTAGCCGTCTGCGTCGGCGTCCTCGTACCAGGTCGGGGCGTCCGCTGCGGTGGGCTCGTCGGTGTCGCCGTCGCAGTCGTTGTCCACCTCGTCGCACAGCTCGGTGGCGCCAGGGTGGATCTCCGGGTCCGCGTCATCGCAGTCGCTGTCGTCGGCCAGGTACCCGGAGGGCGCTGTGCAGGCGGAGACAGAGACATCGGGGTCACCAGAGGAGTCCTGGTCGACGTCTGCAAACCAGGTGGTGGTGCCCGTCACGTCGCTGTCGGCGTCGTCGATGTCGCCGTCGCAGTCCTCGTCACCTCCGCTGCCGTCGCAGATCTCGGGAGCGTCTGGGTTCACGTTCTCGTCGAGGTCGTCACAGTCGTCGCTGTTGTCGACGTGTCCTTCCGGCTGTTCGCAGGCCGTCTTGCTGCCAGCCCGACCGCCATGGCTGTCGCCGTCGAAGTCCCAGTACCAGGTCGGGGCGTCGGTGGCGGTATCGGGGTCGGTCTCTCCGTCGCAGTCGTTGTCCTCCCCGTCACAGGTCTCGATCGCCTCCGGGTTGATGGTCCCATCCGTGTCGTCGCAGTCGGTCCGGTCATCGACGAAGCCGTCCGGTCTCTCGCAGGCCCCCACGGCGTTCTGGCTGTCGCCGTACCCGTCGCCGTCCTCGTCGGCGTACCAGGTGGTGTCGTCCCCGGGGGCATAGAGGTCGTCGTCGTCGTCATCGACCAGGAGGTCGCAGTCGTTGTCGGCGTCGTCACAGACCTCGGTCGCCCCCGGGTTGATCCGGTCGTCGGTGTCGTCGCAGTCGTCCGTGTTCTCGACCGTGCCTGCGGGCTGCTCGCAGGCCGTCACGGAGTCGACGGCGGACCCGTAGCCATCTCCGTCCACATCGAGGAACCAGTCCGGGGCACCCACGGTGTCGGTGTCGTCGTCGTCGACCAGCAGGTCGCAGTCGTTGTCGAGACCATCGCAGACCTCCTCCGCCTCCGGGTGGATCGTGGGGTCGGTGTCGTCACAGTCGCAGGCGGCGACGGTGCCGTCCTGGTCGTCGTCGGGGCCCTGGGTGCAGGCGCCGGTGTCGGTGGTGTCGGTCGCGCCGGGAGCACCGCAGGCCACGAGGACGGACAGCGTGAACAAGGGCCAGGTGATGCGCATCGCAAGAGCCTACTCGATCGCCTCAGAGCGCCGAGCCACGAGACGAGGTCGGGGCGAGAGGTCGACCTGGCCCACAATGGGCCACGCTCTGGTCCCTCCCCCTATTGCTCTCCTGCGGCACACGGGCGCGATGACCCAGAGCCGGCGGGCCGAGCCACCAGCAGTGGGTGTGGACCCCGGACTGAGCCGGCCAGGCGGCCCGGCGGGAGATCCGCGACCCCAAGGACGAGCCTGGTCCGGTCCAGGGCTTCACAGAGACCTGTGACCGGCTGAACCGGACGCCTGGTCCGGTCC
>CAZCVP010000389.1:0-2116 GCA_964501915.1 uncultured Enterobacterales bacterium | reverse complement strand
GGGGGCGGCCAGGTACTCGGCGACGGTGCGGTCGAGGGCGGGCGGCTCCACCAGGAAGCGCCGCGGGATCGAGAGGTCGCCGTCGTACTGCATCATGCCGGCGTAGCGCACGTCGGGGGTCGGTTCCTGGCCGGCGTCCGGCACGTCCTCGCGTCGCTCGAAGACCCGGCTGATCTCCAGGGCGCGGTCGCCGCGGAAGTTGAAGAACAGGACGCCGTCGCCGTCCTCGATCGGCCCGGTCGGCTCCCCGTGGTCGTCGACCACCACGAACGCCGGCAGGTGCTGGTCGTCGACCTCGGGGTCTTCGGCGTAGAGGGTCTCGATGGCCGCCGAGGCGCTGGCGAAGGGCCGGGCCACGCCGTGGACGTGGCAGTCGTGGCCCCGGGCCACCATGTCCCAGTCCGCCTCGTAGCGGTCCATGGTGATGTGCATCCGGCCGCCGCCGCTGGCGATGCGGTAGTCCAGTCCGCGGGACGTGCAGGCGGCGAGCTGGGCCTCCAGCGGGCGGACCCAGCGCAGCGCCGAGCGTCGGTCGACGTCCCGACCATCGGTGAGCACGTGGACCCGCAGCCGGGCCACGCCGTCCTCGGAGGCCTGGCGCACCAGCCGGGCCAGGTGGTCGATGTGGCTGTGCACGTTGCCGTCGCTCACCAGGCCCAGCAGGTGCAGGGTCCCGGCCGAGGTGAGCCAGCGCCAGGTCTCGCCGGTGAAGGCCCGACCGCTGGCGAAGGCCTCGTTGACCAGCGAGGCACCCTGCTGGAACACTCGGCCGGCGCCGAGGGCGTTGTGGCCCACCTCGCTGTTGCCCATGTCCCCGTCGCTCGGCAGTCCGACGGACGTGCCGTGGGCCTCGAGCCGCGTGTGTGGGCAGGCCGCCAGCAGCCGGTCCAGGACCGGGGTCCGAGCCATCGCCACGGCGTCTCCGTCATCTCCGCGACCGACGCCGATGCCGTCGAGGATGCAGAGCACGACGGGTCCGCGGGGGGAGAGGGCCGGGCTGAGGGGGGGCAGGGTCAGGTCCATGAGTGGGGCCTCGACGGAGCGCCCTGGCTATGGTGGACCGACGGGAGGCGCCATGCTCCTTTCCAGCCTGTTCGTGCTCGCCTGTCAGTCGCCACCGGTCGTCGAAGGGGTGTCCCCGGGCCAGGGTCCTCCGGGCACGAAGATCGCCATCGTCGGTGATCGCTTCGAGCCGGGGACCACGGCGACCCTCGGGGGGCAGCCGATCTCCGACCTGGTCGTCCAGGGCGTGATGGGCATGAAGGGGACGGTGCCCGCCGACCTGGACCAGGGCCCGGCGGCCCTCGTCGTCACCGGTCCCGGTGGCGAGACCACCCGCGACGGCGCCTTCACCGTGCGCGTGCAGTCCGCCGCCCAGGCTGGCGTGCCCTGTGCGGGCGCGTTCACGGCCTACTCCCAGCTCGCCATGGCGCGGAACACGGTCGTGATCGACAAGCGCTACGAGCCCGCTCCCAACGAGGAGGAGGGCGAGCGCGAGGTCGTGCGCATCAACTTCCGCGACGTCGCCGGCATCGAGTACGTGGAGACCCCGGTCGAAGGCCAGGAGGGGGTGGTCTGTTCGGCGATCTACGTCGTGACCAGGGCCGGGGAGAAGCACCTCTTCGACGACGACACCATGGAGAACCTCCAGGCCCGGGCCAACGAGATCGCCCTGGGTCTGCAGAGGCCGATCGAGGTGGTCCAGGCTGGAGCGCCCTAGGAGGGTGTGGGGCATCGCCATCCCGCTGGAGCGGCTGGGCGCCTGGCAGCGTCAGGAGTCGCTGCGCTCCATCGAGCACCGCAACGGGCTGCGGGCCTTCCAGGTCGACGTGCGCTTCGACCCCGAGGTCCTGTCCAGCAAGGACGCCGCCGACCGCATCGAGGAGGCGCTGGCACCGGTGCGGGAGCAGAGGCCGGGCTTCCACATACAAGCGGTCAGCTATCGGTCAGGGGGACCGGCCAGCTACGCCGAAACCGATCAACCGGTGTCGTCGTCCGGGCTCCCCCATCGCCGCCCGCCCCCCCCTGTCCTCGGGGGGGACGCGGGCGAGGGCGAGGACGGGGTGTGGATCCAGGACTGAGCCGGCCAGGCGGCCCGGTGGGAGATCCTCGACCC
>CAZCVP010000388.1:0-2125 GCA_964501915.1 uncultured Enterobacterales bacterium | reverse complement strand
CCTGGCGCTGCGAGTTCGAGGTCGCCTGCATGATCGAGGGCAAGGAGGTCCGACTGGACGAGGGCTACGAGTCGACGTGGGAAGCGCCGGACTGGGTCAAGCGGCTCCAGGACGAGGAAGGGTTCTGACCGCGCCGGATCCATCACTCGGACGCAGCGTCCGCCAGGCCTCGCTCGAGCCAGCCGAGACGGACCACGGCTTCCTCCTCGTCAGCCACCGTGGCCCAGCGCTGGGCGAGCGCGATCTGCGAGGGAACGTGGCCTCCCAGCCGCTCCAGGAACCGCTCCACGACTCCTCGGGCTGAGCCTTCGGCGACACGCCCGATGTCGAGCCCGAGCAGGTAGGTGCTGGCGTCTCGATCGAAGACCCCGAGCTCCGCAGCCTCGCCGACGAAGAGTCGATCGTCCGCCGGATCGACATAGTGATCGAACAGCCAGGCGAGGTCTCTCAGGTCTCGCCTACGCTCCTCGGGACGATCGAGCCAGGCCGACATCTTGAGGAGCGCGATGAGCGCCGCGGGAGGAACCTCGATCCCGACGAGTCCGACGTCCACGAGCCGGACGCTGGACGTCGCGAGGAGCTCGAAGCCCGTCAGGTTCATCTGCATGCCCGTCTCCGGCCACTCCAGGATCCCGCCCGCGAGGTGCCTCTCACCGATCGCGATGAGGTCCACGACGGCCCCTTCGCGATGCCTCCACCGCTGCTCGATACCCGGGACGGAGTCCCACCCGCCGGCCGAGTCCATCCGCTGCTTCAGCTCCCCGACTGCCACGTCGATCGCCAGGTCCACGTCCTGCGTCACGCGCTCGGCGGGCAGCCTGCGCACCAGGACAAGGGCCATGGCTCCAACGACGTAGAGCCTGTGCCCTGCCCAGATCCGCGCCAGGTCGACCAGCGCCCGACGCTGCTCCGGCGTCACGACGCCCACCCGTACTGCTCGCGGAGCCCAGCCGCCGCCGAGAGCGCCCGGTCCGTTCGCTGCTGCACGAGCTCGGCATAGGCCAGCAGGGGATGCACGGCACGCACTCCACCGCCGCTCCAGACCTGCGAGCCACCCGGCCACGCCAACAGCCCGGGGACACCGAGCACGTGGACCTGGCCCCGAGGAGCCGGCGTGAGCGGGAGGACCGCCTGCCGATCCAGGACGTGCAGGGTGAGACGCTCACCGGAGAACGTCCCCCCGAGCCTCCTCGCCGCATGTCCCCCTCCCCAGGCGACACGATCCTCGACCCCCAGGGCAAGACGACGCTCCAGCACAGGCACGCCGCCCCCCGGCAGCTCGAACCGGTCGACGTACAAGGAGGGACGGAGGATGTCCGAGTAGCCGACCGTCCAGCGCTGGAGCAGCCCCTCGTCGAGGACGAGCCTCCGCCTGCGGCCTACGCCGAGGAGACGATGCTCGCTGGCCAGCCGGTCGAGCATCGCCGACACGGAGGTGCGACTGGTCCCCGCTGCCGCGGCGACCTCCCGCTGCGCCCGACCGGCCAGCTCTGGCCAGGCCATGAGCGCGAAGAGCACCTTGTACCCAGCGGATCGGATGCCAGGCTGGCGGACAGGGACAGGGGCCTTCCTGCCCACGACCTGTGCCATGTAGGCGTCGGTCAGGGTGATGCAGAGGTTCCCCGCGCCATCGACGTAGTTGACACCGGCCTCTCTCAGCGTGTCCGCCGTCCCACCCGTGACCGCCGGGGCGAAGACCACCAGCGGACGACCACGCCTCGACGCCAGGATCCCGCGGAGCCTCGTTGCGGAGATGAAGCTGCTCTCCGCTCGGAGATCGAGCACGTGGGTGCCCGTCGGCGTCTCCAGGGTGATGGAGGACAGGTCTCTGGCGACCACGGCCGAGCGGATGAACGGGAGGCCCTCCAGGGACTGCAGGTAGGCGTCGGCATGGCCCATATCGCTTAATTAGCATTGGCATTTAGGAAAGTCCAACTCAAGACAGCAACCATGACCACCTCCGCACCCGGGACCGACTGGCCGACCCGAGCGGGCGCTCGGGAGGTGCCGAACCCCCGACACCCCCTGTCGAAGCGCCGACACCCCTCCCGCCCCCAGGACAGGCAACCCCCTGAAATGACGAGTTCCTCGTCCTGGCCCGCCCATTGCTCCAGCCCGGGCCATG
>CAZCVP010000387.1:0-2192 GCA_964501915.1 uncultured Enterobacterales bacterium | reverse complement strand
TCGGGCACTTCCGTGCGACCCGGACGAGCCAGGCGGAGGGTGGCCACCGCGTCTCTCCACAGGACTATGTCACCCTCGGCCCGCTGGGGACCGCCTTTCGGGTCGGCCCATCGCCGGTCGTCTTCGGGTGAGAGATCGCTGACAGGTTGAGGGAAAATGGCTCCCCGAGAGGTCGCCACTCTTTGAACTTCAGCGACCTGCTCGGAGACTCATGACCGAAGAGTATCTGGATAGGTTGGCGACGTCTGACAACGGCGAGGGCTATCGGCGTCTGCGAGCGCTGTTCTTGTTCTGGGGCGGCAGTGGCCCCCTGACACAGGCCGCCGAGGCCACCGCGTTCTCCCGGCCCTACCTCTATGAACTCACCCATCGCGCCGCAGACGCCCTCACCCCAAAGCCTCCGGGACCCCGGCCTGGATGGCGGGACACACAACGGCAGCAGCGCGCACTCGACGCCGCTCACCAGCAGATCCGCGACCTGCAGGACCAATGCGCAGGGCTCCGAGACCAGCTGCGCGAGGCCCAGACCCTCAAGACCCGCACCCGAGACCGCCTGGAGCTGGTGCTCACCGAGCATCTCGTCGCCCCCCGCGCCATCGCGGAGATCCTCGACCTCGCCTTCCCCGGCCAGGCCCCCTCCGCAGAAGCCGTCCGAAAGCGCGTCAAGCAACGCGGACAGCTCGCCGGCGCGCTCATGGACCAGGCGCTCAACCAGGTCGTCGCCGACATCCGCGTGCTCGCCGGCGATGAGGTCCACCCCAACAATCAGGCGGTCAAGGTGCTCATGGAGCCCCGCTCCAACGCCGTGCTGGTGGTCGAGCACTGGCCCGGAAAGAAGAAAGAAGACTGGCAGGTCTGCCTGGAGCCCTTTGTCCACCTCGCGGTCTTCGTCAGCGACTTGGAGGGGACCCTCGTGGGTGTCGGAAACGACCTCGTGCCCTTCCACTGCGCGGACTGGTGGCACGAGAGCACCTACCTCAACACCGAGCTGCTCTGGCGCATCGCCCGCGACGAGGCCCGCCTGCGCACCAAGGCCCGCAAGGCCCTCGACGACGCCACCGACCCCGCAGGCCCCGAACTCACCGAGGCGACCTGCGCCGAGTTGGTGGCGACCGAGGCGGCGCTGGAGGCCCTCGCAGACGAGTACTTCGTGGCCTTGGAGGTCATCGCCTCCATCCACGCGCTGTATGTGCCCATCCATCCGGTGACTGGACGGTTGTGGACCCTCGCTGAGGCGAAGGCCGTCGCGGATGCCGCTGCGAGGCGGCTGGAGGGTCTGGCCCATCCCCAGGCCGCGGAGGTCGCCCGACATCTTCGTCGCCACGCCCACCGGTTCGTGGGCTGGCGCGGGCAGTTCCTGTCCTTGCCGCTGGGGCTGCGCGAGGAGAGTGAGTGGACCGAGGAGCGGGTGGTCAACGCGCTGTTGCGGATCTGGGAGTTGGAGTCGTCTGTGTATGGGGGGGCGGTGGAGTGGAAGGATGCGTGGCGGCTTGCGCGCTCGCTTCGTGAGCGCGTGGGGTGGGCGGTTGTGGATGTGGAGGCCGCGGAAGTGGAGGTTCGCCGCGCATTGAAGTACGTGGCGCGCTCGAGCAGTGGGGTGGAGAGCTTCAACAACCGGGTTCAGGTGATGCAGGCGGTGCATCGTCGTCTGAGCGATGAGCGGCTTTGGCTTTTGGGGTTTCGGTGGAATCTGCAGGGGCGTCGGGCGGGGGGGAAGCGTGGGGGGCGGAGTCCATACACGATGCTGGGGGTGGACATCGGCCAAGGGGACAAACCCTGGTACGACGTCTTGCTGGACGCCGAGGCCCGGCGGGGGGCCTGGCTTCGGGCGGCGCAAGCCGCGGTGGATCCTCTGGCGGCGCCTGCTCAACCCCCGGACGCAGAAGTGCTCGACGTTCCCAGGCACCACATCCTGCCTCTCCCAACGGAAGCCTACGCTCAAAGAGCCGCGGCCTGACGTTGTCAAGTGATACAATTTAAGGAGGTTACGGGAGGGGCGGAGGGCTCTGCGTGCCGAAGTCGTCTGGAGAACTCCGGGCCTCGAACGCCCCCGGATGGGCCGACCCGGAACCCGGTGCGCATGATCCAGCGCGCCGGCCGGATCGACCGCCGGCTCAACCCCGCCGTCGAGGAGGCCGACGCCTTCCCCGAGCTGGAGGCGCTGGCCGCGTCGCTGTCGCTGCCCGCGCCGC
>CAZCVP010000386.1:0-2296 GCA_964501915.1 uncultured Enterobacterales bacterium | reverse complement strand
ACCTCGGCTGGTGCCAGTGGAACCTGGACCAGAGGATGACCGACCCGGGACACCTTCGAGCCGAGAGCGAGAGGCCCGAGCTGCGATGACGACCCTGGACCGCCACAAATACCTGACGCCGGATGAGACGGCCCGGCTTCTCGACCTCCTCGACCGCGAGGCCATCGTCGCCCGGGCGCGCGGCCACCGGCTACCCGTCCGCGACGCGATGCTGATCCGCCTTGCGATCATCTCCGGCCTGCGCGCTTCCGAGCTGTGCGCGCTCACCATCGCCGACCTGGCCCTGGTCCACGGCCAGCCGCCCCGCGTCCACGTCCGCAACGGCAAGGGAGGCAAGGCCCGGGACGTGCCGCTGCCCACCTCTCTGCGCAAGCCGCTGAAGGAGTACCTCGCCTGGATGCGAAACGCCGGCTACGAGACGGATGGCGACGCCCCGCTGCTGCCCGGCCGGACCGGCAGCCCGATGTCCCGCTCGGCGGTCTGGAAGCGCTGGACGGCCGCGCTGGACCGCGCCGGCATCGAGCACCGCCCCCTCCACAGCGCTCGCCACACGACGGGCCTAACGGTCTACCGCGCCACCAAAGACCTGCGCCTCGTGCAGCGGCTCCTGGGCCACTCCAAGGTCTCGACCACGGCGATCTACGCCGACGTGCTGGACGAGGACGTGGCGGCCGCGCAGAACGCGGCGTGGGCGGTGAAACAGTAGGTCATGATCGCGGTCCAATGCTGGCCAGGATCAGCCCGGCCCAAACCAGTGCCCAGCTGCCCGATTCACTTTCGACAGATGGTACGAGCGAAAATGGCGTGTCGTCTCCCCAGCCCCAGCCCACGCAGAGTTGCCCATCGAACCGCCCCCGGATCCAACCGAGCCTGACGAGCCACTCGTGCTCGTCGGTCTCCCGGGTCAGTTGTAGCGTCCGCCAGATCTGCTGGTCTCGCATGAGGACGAGCATCAGCATCATGGTCCCCTCGCTGCTCCCGGCGATGAATGAGACGAGGAAGCGGCCGAAGGCCAGGGGTCTCGTGATGACGGGGACGTCCATGGTGCACTCCTCCCTGGGGCTATCGGACGGGCCCTATGCAATCCGGTGGGTCGAGGTTCAGCCCGCGCTGTGAGCCAGGTCCAGGTACCGTAGATGGAACGACTCGAGCCACGAGCGCTCGGCGTCAGACACGGCCGCCCCGTGCCAGGCCTCGATCAGCCTGTCCAGCGTCCAGTGATCGAACGTGTCGTCCCCGGAAACCAGCAACGAACGGTAGGTCTCTACGGCCTGTTGGCACTCTCCGTCCCCTGGGTGGGAGACCAGCGCCAGCGAACCGTGGACGTATAGCGAGTTGGCGTGGTCCCGCATCGCGATCGCCAGCAGGTGGTCGCGCCACAGCTGGTTGTGTTGCACCTCGTCAACCCGTCCGTGGCACTCGGGTCGCCATGGCGTGTTCGACGATTTCATCCACCGGCGATAGGAAGCGCGGTCGTAGTGCTTCTGGGAAAACGGCTCAGTCAGCTTGGTCTCGATGCCCACGAAGGCTCGCCCGCCGTCCGGGCGCAGGTACTCCACATAGGCGTCGAAGGCCGTCCGGTCGTCCAGGAACTCCGATGCCGGGCTGGGCGCGTACTCGATCCGCACCTGCGTGACCTGCTGCACGGCTTCTCCCAGCAACGCCCGGAACAGCCGCGTCGCTCGATCGAGATCGTGAACCAACGGGCCAAACAGGTTGAAGCACATCGGCTGGCTGGACAGCATGTTGTTCAGCAGCCGGAACTCCTCCACCACCCCGTCGCCCTGCCGGAGCCGTTCGAGTGCCACCTGGTGGATCTCGTCGGTGAGGAAGTTCATCCCCCGCGTACCGTCCTCCTGTCGCAACATGTTCCCGTAGTGGTTGCGGCTTTTCCGTGTGGGTCCGATCCCGCAGGGTACCGCCAGCTCTTGGGCCCGATACCAACTCTGGTGCCGCCGGATGCGTGCCGTGAACGGCCGGTCGCCTGAGGACTGGGGGCCGATGTCCGATGCCGGCGGCCCCGCCTGTACGGAAGGACTCCTCTCCACGCTGGCCGGCCCCGTCGCTACCTTTCGTGTCGCGTCACACCGCGCCCATTCGGATCCCTTGCGGGTCCCTTTGCGGAGCTCGTCCAGCACCAGTTCGCCGTGGTCGTCGATCAGACGTTTCAGCGCGCTGCCCACGAATGCGTGGTAGCTACGGTGGCCCACCACAACGGGATGCGCCGCTTTCATGTCTGCCCGCTCCGACACGTCCTTGGTGAAGAACCGCTCGGGCATCTTCTCCACTGTGGTCA
>CAZCVP010000385.1:0-2302 GCA_964501915.1 uncultured Enterobacterales bacterium | reverse complement strand
CACCTTCTCCACCACCGATGCCTACGCCGACGGCGACGACACCACCCCCTCGGTCCAGACCACCTACCACCCCCTCGGTCCGGAGGTACCAAGTAGGACCGATGACCCTCTTCGAAGGGACCAGGGGTCAAGGGGTCAGGTGCCAGGTAGGACCCACCGCCGGCCCCGGACGCTGGCGCCTCTTCGAGGCCTTCCCTGGAGGCTCACCCGACCTGCTCAGCCGTATCGACAACGGTGTCGGCGCCACCACCGCGATCACCCTCGGATCCGCCGCCTCCCACTGGGCGCGGGACCGCCTGGACGGAGGGCCAAGATGGCTGTCATTCATGTTGATGACCAACGATCTGGCCTGTACCTCGCGCACCTGACGTCCCCCCCAGAACCTCTCCGAGCAGGTCCTCTGCCGTCCCCAACGAGCCCGGAAACGTCAAGTCCATCGGCCAGGCCTTCACCGCCGATCCCCAGGCGAACGAGATGCCTCCCGAGCCGCCCGACTCCACCCCCGAAGACCGATGGGGGCCTGGAAGCCTCAAGGGGTCGACCCGACTGGACCACCTCGGCGCCAAGGTCTCCCAGAAGTTCCGGAACCCGGAAGTCCAAGACCACCTCGGCACCAAGGTCGTCCCGAGGGTCCGGAATCCGGAAGTCCAGGACCACCTCGTCGGCCCCCCTTCCCGGGTGGCGTGGGATCTGGCGAGGCGAGGTCGGCGACAACCTGCGATCTGGGCTCCACAGCGCCTCTCCCTCGTCCACTCCCCCACGCCGGCAGCGGCGTCGCTGACCTCGGCCCGTCCCTCGGCCTCGCCAACGGTGCCCGCCCCACCGACAAGGGCCTGCCGGACCTCCTCGAGACCCGGGACACCGGCCACCTCTTCTGAGAGGACCCCCGCCTGGGCCACCTCGCGAGCAGTCCGCGACGCAGCGCCCCGCCACGACCTGGCCAGCAGATGGGAGGGTGAGACGATGCAGAACTTGTATGATAGCAAAGCCCACTTTACGATTTGCATGGAATGCCCACACCAAGCTACCTACCCCGGCGCCTGGCCTCGACCCTCACGCGGGCCCTGCGGACCTTCCCCGCCGTGGCGGTGTCCGGCCCTCGGCAGAGCGGCAAGACGACCCTGCTTCGAGAGGAGCTCGACCACAGCTACGTCTCGCTGGACAGGCCAGATGTCCGGGAGAGGGCTCTGGCGGACCCGGTGGGCTTCTTCCAGGATCACCCGCCCCCGCTGATCATCGACGAGATCCAGCACGTCCCTGCGCTGCTTCACCACGTCAAGTCCCGGATCGACGAAGACAGGAGACCCGGCCGGTGGGTCTTGACCGGCTCCCAGGGCTTCCCCGTCCACCAGGCGCTCGCCGAGACCCTCGCCGGCCGGGTGGCCGTGCTGCGGCTCGATCCCCTCGACGTCTCCGAGGTGACCCGGGCTCCCGGCCCCGGGTCGATCGGTGAACTGCTGGAGGCAGTGTTCGGAGAGCACCGCGGAAGCGGCGCGGTACCGGACGCCCCGAGCCTGGCGGACTGGCTGCTGCGGGGCGGCTTCCCGGAGCTACGGCTGGACGAGCGGGTGGACCGGGACCTCTGGCTGTCGAGCTATGTGCAAACCTACCTCCAGCGGGACGTCCGGGACCTCAGCCAAGTGGGCGACCTGAACGCCTTCGGCCGCTTCCTGGGGCTCGTCGCCGCCCGGCAGGCCCAGCCCCTCAACCGGGCCGACCTCGCCAGGGACGCGGGCGTCAGCGTGCCGACGGTCCGCTCCTGGATCTCCGTGCTGGAGGCCAGCGGGGTGCTGATGCTGCTGCCCCCCTGGCATCGGAACCTGGGGAAGCGCATCACGAAGGCCCCCCGGATCCACCTCGTCGACCCGGCGCTGGTGACCTGGCTCCAGGGGCTCCACACCCCGACCGCGATCCTCCGCGGGCCGAGCGCCGGCGCCCTCGCGGAGACGGCGGTCATCGGCGAGTGGCGCAAGGCCTTCCTCCACCGGGGCCGGCTGGCAGCCCTCGGCTACTGGCGCTCGACGGGCGGACTGGAGGTCGACCTGGTGATCGAGCACGACGGCCGGGTCTACGGCGTGGAGGTCAAGGCCACGGCCACCCCCACGCCGCGACATGCCGCGGGCCTGGTCCGCTGGCTGGGGCTGGTGGGGCCCGAGGCCCGAGGTGTCGTGGCCTGCCAGGTCGACCGGCCGATGTCACTGGCGCCGAGGGTGCGGGCCGTGCCCTGGCACCTGGGGTGGGCCTAGATGCCCCCGGCACAAGTAGCGCACCGTTGCGCGGACCCCTTCCGCCCCTGTCGGCC
>CAZCVP010000384.1:0-2336 GCA_964501915.1 uncultured Enterobacterales bacterium | reverse complement strand
TGTCGGTGTCCGTGTCCGTGTCCGCGGTGTCCGCGGTGTCGTCGGTGGTGTCGTCGCCACAGCCGGGCATGCCCAACAGCAGCGCCCACAGGGGCAGGGTGGTGGTGATCATGGTGCGTCTCCTCGGGCGCTACGGGCAGTTGAGCTCGCCAGGGCTGGAGCCACTGGCGCAGGTGCTGGCGGCCCAGTTGTCGGAGGCGTCGCCCCCGGCCAGGTCGACCTTCTCGATGCTGATGCCGTTGCCCGGGTTGTCCGGGTAGCTGAAGGAGTCGATCAGCGAGACCGAGTTGTCCTCGTAGAGGTAGACCGGGTCGTTGGTCGAGAGGCCGGACGCCACCGAGGTGTCGTCGGTCATGAGCAGCAGGGCATCCGTCGGAATGGCGTACTCGCCGGCGTACTCGGCGTCGAGGATCACCGCGTACTGACCAGGCTCGATGATCGTGTCGTAGTAGTCGGTGTAGCCGACGAGGGTGTCCAGGGCGTCGCCGTCGTAGAGCACGAACCAGAGCAGGTCGATGGAGCCGCTGCCAGCGTTGTAGATCTCGACGAACTCGCCGGTGTCCTCGTCCTCGGGGTTGGCCATGACCTCGGAGATGACCAGCTCCAGCGCGGACTGGGAGGCCGCCGTGGTCGAGCCCGACACGCAGTTGGACGCGCCGGGGCTGGAGCCGCTGGCGCAGCCGCTCGCGGACCAGTTGTCGCTGGCGTCGATGGCGTCGGAGAGCACCAGGTCGATGCGCTCGCTGCTCACGCCGTTGCCCGGGTTGCTCGGAAAGCGGAAGGCATCGATCACGCTCGTGCCATCGGTCTCGTAGAGCCAGACCTCGTCGGACACCGACAGGGAGTTGCCCAGGGTGGTGTCCTCGGTGGTGACCAGGATGACGCTGGCGTCAATGGTGTAGTCGTCGGCGTACTCGGCATCGACGATCAGGGCGAAGCCGCCGGAGGAGACCACCGTGTCGCCGCCGTCGAAGGCCGTCAGGGTGTCCTCCTGGTCGCCATCGGTCAGGATGAGACCCGCGAGATCCACGTCGTCGTCGCCGGAGTTGAAGAGCTCCACGAACTCGCCGGTGTCCTCGTCGTCGGCGTTGGCCATGACCTCGTTGATCTGGAGGGGCTGGCAGACGCCGCCAGCGGAGCCGTTGAGCCGGCCCACGCTGTACTTCCAGCCGCCGCAGGCGTCGGTGGTGGCGATCCAGTTGGAGGCCTCGTCGCCCACCGCGTAGTCGATCTTCTCGAAGGAGACGCCGTCGGAGGCATCGGACGGGGGCGTGAAGATGTCGATGAGGGTGGCGCCGTCGGCCTTGTAGAGGCTGACGGTGTCGGCCAGGCCGAGCTGGTTGCCGACCTGGGCGTCGTCGACCGTGAGCAGCACGGTGGCCGTGGGCAGCCAGTACTCGTAGGCGTAGCCCTTGTCGAGGATGACGGCGTGCTCGCCGGGGCCGACGAGGGTGGAGCCCCCCTGGAAGCCGGTCAGGGTGTCGTTGTTGGCGGTGCTCCCGGAGATGTCGTCGGTGAGGACCAGACCGCTGACGTCGATCTCCGAGGTGCCGGTGTTGAAGATCTCGACGAACTCGCCGGTGGTCTCGGCGGTCGGGTTGGCCATCACCTCGGTGATGATCAGGTCGGCCGGGTCACCGCTCTCGGGGAAGCAGTGCTCGGCGCCGGGGCTGGAGCCGTCGGCGCACTGGCTGGTGCGCCAGTTGCCGTTGGTGTCGCCGTTGTCGAGGTTCCACATCTCGGCCGAGACACCGTCTCCCGGGTCGAAGGGGTGGGAGAAGCTGGCGGCGATGGTGGTGCCGTCGGCCTCGTACAGCGTCACGTCGTCGGAGGTGGTCAGGCCGTTGCCCACGGTGGTGTCGCCCGTGGTGAGCACGGGCACCGAGGCGTCGATGCCGTAGGTGCCGTCGTAGTCGGGGTCGACGACCACGGCGTAGGCGCCGCCGTCCAGGGTGGTGCTGCTGCTGCCAAAGGCCTCGAGCACGTCGATGTCGTCGCCGTCGGTCAGGATGAAGCCGGCCAGGTTCACCGTGCCGGTGCCGGCGTTGTAGATCTCGACGAACTCGCCGACCGTCTCGGTCTTGGCGTTGCTCATGACCTCGGTGATCAGCAGGTCGTAGGAGGAGCTGGAGTACTCGTCCATGCCCATGTCGACCTGGGCGCCCTGGGGCCGGGCCTCGCCCTGGGCATCGGTCGCCACGCTGTAGATCGAGGTGCCGGCATCGATGGCCGGGGAGCCGCCGCCGAGGGTGTAGTCGCCTTCGGCCGGGTCGTTGAAGAGCGGGTCGAGGTTGAGATCGGTCGACGCCGCGTAGGCGTCGTTGGTGTAGTTCTCG
>CAZCVP010000383.1:0-2353 GCA_964501915.1 uncultured Enterobacterales bacterium | reverse complement strand
ACCTTCTGGAGCAGCTCGACCAGCACCAGGCGCTCAGCGGAGGTCCACTCCGAGGCGGGCTTGGCCGGCAGGAGACGGTCGAGGGTGGCCAGGCCCTCGGCGACCCACAGGGCCTGGCGCCGGAGCCGGTTGGCCGCGGCGCCCAGGCGCGGGTCGTTGGGGGCCGCCCGGTCGTGCCCCCGGTGGGCCTCCAGCAGCTCGTGGGGGGAGGCCAGCAGCGCCTCCTGTTGCTGCCGGTCGGTGGTCTGCTCGAAGAGGCGCACCAGCAACGCAGCATCTCGTACGGTCAGGCCCTGGGTGTGCACGCAGGCGGCGACCTCGGGTTGGTTGCCACGTGGCAACCGAGCCACCTCCCGCGCGACGCTGATCGGCACCAGCCCGACCCTTACGTCATCCTGGACCTCGGCGCACAGCCGCTCGACGAGCATCAGCCGCCGACAGACCCAGCTCTTGTCCCGGCCGAGCAGCTCGCCGACCTCGGGCTGGCTCAGCCCCTGCTCCCGGACCAGGGCGCACACCACCAGGGCCTCTTCCAGATCCACCAGCCCTCGTCCTCCGCGGTTGAGCCCGTAGACAGCAGCCAGCGCGGCTCGCTCGGTCAGTGGCAGCACCCGCACCGAGAGGGTCTGGAGCTCGAGCACCCGGCTGGCCGCCAGACGCTTGAAGCCATCCACCACCGCCAGCGTCTCCTCCCGCTGGCAGGCCACCACCGGGGAGAGCTGCCCATAGCGGCGCAGGGACTCCGTCATCGCCTTGAGCTGAGCCGGCCGGGCCACCCGCAGCCGCCCGTAGCGCTCGTCCAGCGACTCCACGGCGAACTCGGTGGCGGCGGCAAGCTCGGACATTGGACTCCCGGCCCCCTTGGGAACGAAGACGAGGGCCGAAGCCCCCGCCCCCGCTCCGCTTGGGGGGCATGGGTTGGCTATGGAGGCAGGCCTGTACTGCCGACTGCGTCTCGCGCGGAAGAAGGGAGGACTTTCCGTGATTCCGCCCTTTCCAGAACGCTTATCCGCTGGACTGCATCTCGCGACTCCCGCTGGAGGACTCGGGCGGATTCCTCTATTACAACCAGGACTTCCACGCTGACTGCGTCTCGCGCCGCCGAGAGGAGGACTTCAGGCAGGGGGCGCAGCGGTGCCCGCGCCGGCTCCCCGCCACGGAGCTTCTCCCCCAGTCGTCTCTTCTTCCCCGCGTCCGGGTTCCGGGCACGCCACTGAGAGCACCGACGTCGGTGCAGCTCACGGCGACACTCCGGGCCGCAGGTCTTCTGGTGCTTCACCGCACGGGGGTTCCTCTCGAACCACCGTCCGCACACGCTGCATGGCCGCTTCGCTCCCACACCGCCCTCCTCGACACGAGGATGGGACCTCTGCCTGGACGGGACACCGCGACGGCTGCGTCGGCGACGTCGCCACAGCAGGCAGGACCTCGGTCACCGAAGCGGCCTCCGGGTGGATCACTTCGCCGCCGCCACACCAGGGCGAGAGCGCCTGGGCTCATGCGCCGGGGTGGATCACTTCACCGCCGCCGGGTGGGTGGACTGGGACCGCCGTCAACATGCGACACAGGGCGAGCCTGGCCAGGACCTTGATGATGTGGGGGGCGAGGGTGCGCTCGCTGCGCCAGTCGGCGAGATGTTCGCGCAGCAGGTGGCCCAGGGTGTGGCGAGGCCTGTGGTGGAGATGACCCACGAGGGGCTACACCGTGGCCCCCGGTTCCAGTCGGTCCAGTGGGCTCCTAGTCTGGCGGAGCACGTCGGGCCGCACGGCCAGGTAGACGCTGGTGGTGTCGAGCTTCTGGTGTCCAAGGAGCGTCTGGATGGTGCGCAGGTCGACCCCGTCCTCGAGGAGGTGGGTGGCGAACGCATGTCGGAGGGTGTGGGGGGTGACCTTGCCGACCAGTCCGGCTCGCCTGGCCGCCTCCTTCACGGCGTGCTGGACGGCCCTCCGGCTGATGTGGGTCTCAGGGTCACGGCCCGGGAAGAGCCAGGGACCTGGAGGTCTGCGCTCTCTCCACCAGTTCCGCAGGTGGTGGAGGAGACGACCGCTCAGCATCACCACCCTCGGTCGAGCCCCCTTGCCACGCCTCACGAGGAGGAGCCCCCGCCCGGACTGGACGTCGGAGGGCTGGAGGGCCACGACCTCTCCGACCCGGAGGCCCGTCGCGTACAGCGTCTGGCAGACGATGCGGTGGAGGGGGGAGCGAGCGGCGTGGATGAGCAGGGAGACCTCGTGGGGGGAGAGCCTGGTCTGGGGAGTCCTCGGCACGCGGGGATAGGGCAGGGCGGCAGCAAGGTCAGGTCGCTCGAGGGTGGTGCCGTAGAGGAAGCGGAGGGCAGCGACGTGGAGCTTGA
>CAZCVP010000382.1:0-2385 GCA_964501915.1 uncultured Enterobacterales bacterium | reverse complement strand
GGTTGAGCATGCCGAGCTTGAGCGGGAGCTGCTCGTGCTTGCGGATGTTGTTGTGGGCGTACACGTCTGCGCCCTTGCCGATGGCCTCGGCGGCCCAGTAGGTGCCGTCGGCGAGCACGTCGCCGATGCCCTCCCGCTTCACGATCTTGTCCAGCAGGTAGTAGAAGCGGCCCTCGCTGTCCTCGGGCATGCCCGGGAAGTCCGAGTCGCTGAGGAGGCCGTCCTCGAGCAGCTCGATGGCGAAGGCCATGGTCTGGGGTGCGCTGAACGCATCGACGCCGTGTTCGGTGGCCTTCTGAGCGATGCGCAGCCCGAAGTCCAGGTCCGAGTAGGCCCCCATCGTGTAGGTGAGCTTGGAGAAGCACTTCATCATGTAGGAACAGAAGCGCGTGTCGACGGCGATGGAGGCGCCGCACTTCATCGGGCAGTTGTGGCAGCTCAAGAGCCGCGTCCGCATGGTCTCCATCGTGTTGGTCCAGACGGCCTGGACCTCGTCGTTCCAGAAGTCCTTGCGGCGGGTGCGGGCGTTGCCCCAGACGAAGTTCTCCGTGTGCCACTTTTCGTCGTGGACCTGCATCTCCTGGGGAGAGCCCAGCCCCTGGACGATGGGCATCACGTTGGGGATGGGGTTCTTCTCGCGGACCTTGATGTACTGCAGGGCGTCGTTGCAGATCTGGAGGAAGCGCATCGGGTCGGCGATCAGGAGGTCCTTGGTGCCCCGGACGGCGACGGCCTTGAGGTTCTTGTCGCCCATCACCGCGCCCATGCCGAGGCGGCTGGCGCTGGAGCGGCCCTGCTCGATGCTGGCGAAGAAGACCCTGTTCTCGCCGGCCAGGCCGATCGAGGCCACGGCGGCGTGGGGCTCCTCGAGCTCCTGGCGGATCAGCTCCGCGGTCTCCATGGTGCCCAGGCCCATGAAGTGGCGGGCGTCGCGGAGCTCGACGTGGTCGTCCTTGATCCAGAGGTAGACCGGCTCCGGCGACTTGCCGCGGAAGATGATCTTGTCGTAGCCGGCGTGCTTGAGCTCCGGCGCGAAGAAGCCGCCCATCATCGAGAAGGCGAAGAGCTTCGTCTGGGGGGAGACGGCGGAGATGATGGTCCGGTTGGTGCCCGGCGCGGGCGTGCCGGCCAGCAGGCCGGTGCCGAAGACCAGCAGGTTCTCGGGGTCGAAGGCCTTGACCTCGGGGGGGATGCGATCCCAGAGCAGCCGGGCGTTGGTGCCCAGGCCGCCGAGGTGCAGCTCGGTCAGGCGGGGGTCGGTCGGGACCCGCTCGATGCTGCCGCGGGTGAGATCGACCTCCAGGTTGAACCCGGTCTCTGCGTACCTCATAGGTCACCCCTGAGGTGGTCGCCGGGCTCGGGCGCGACGTAGCCACCGAGGAAGAGAGCTGTCTGCTGTGCGGCCAGGTCATCCAGGCTGACCCGGCTGCGCTCGGGGTCGTACCACTGGTAGAACCAGTTGAGCATCCCGAAGAGATTGGCCGTGGCCAGCCAGGAGTCCAGGGGCCCATCGGGCTTGGCCGGAAGCTGCTGGATCACCGCGTGCACGGCGTCGAAGTAGGCGCGGCGTCGGTCGAACACGGCCTGGTGGGCTTCGCCTTCCAGCGCCTCGAGCTCGCGGGCGCACACCTTGAGCTCGGCCATGTTCTCGCCGAAGTGCCGCAGGTGGTTGCGCACCGCGATGCGCAGGCGCTCGCAGGGGTCCTGCACGCCGTGGAGGCTGGCCTGGAGCCGCTGGACCAGTGAGTCGAAGGTCTGGAACTGGATCCAGTAGAGCAGCTCTTCCTTGCCGGCCACGTAGTGGTAGATGCCGCTCAGGCTCATGCCGGACTGGGCGGCGATGCGGCGCATGGACGCCCGGTCGTAGCCCTGGGCCGCGAACACCGCCGCCGCTGCGTCGAGCAGATGCTCCCACCGACCGTCGTAGGCGGGGGTGCGCTTGCCGGTGGCGAGGGGTCTGGGCATCGATGTCCGTTCGAACGTTCGTTCGGGAGTCTAACACGGCTGACGTGGGCTTGCGGTCGATCGTTGTGGCTGCCCGGAGGGGCCGGGCCTGAGGCCTGATGGACCTGACAGGGGGGATCCATCACCGAGGTGCGGAGGGCGGTGGGCAGTGCGCGGAGCGTCCAGGTCGACTTCCCCGTGCCTCGGGGCCCGAACAGGAAGAACCTCCGGTGGGATGGGCGAGAGAAGCGGGGGAGAGGTTCCACAAACGGTCGCAAGCTGGAGATGCATGGGGTGTGATCCACGAGCCGGTCACGACGCCAGCCTGAGCGGCGTTAGATGGGGAAGAACGGGCTGATTCCAGTAGTCCTTCCAGCGGCCGGACAGATGTAGACGCCGGCCGGAACCTGCACCCATCCGGTGAATCCTGCGCTCGACCAG
>CAZCVP010000381.1:0-2440 GCA_964501915.1 uncultured Enterobacterales bacterium | reverse complement strand
CTGCCGATCATCGAGACCCAGGCCGGTGACGTCTCCGCCTACATCCCCACCAACGTCATCTCGATCACCGACGGCCAGATCTTCCTCGAGGGCGACCTCTTCTACCAGGGCGTCCGGCCGGCCGTGAACGTGGGCATCTCGGTCTCCCGCGTCGGCGGCAACGCCCAGATCAAGGCCATGAAGGAGGTCGCCGGAACCCTGCGCCTCGACCTGGCTCAGTACCGCGAGCTGGCAGCCTTCGCCCAGTTCGGCTCCGACCTCGACGCCGCCACCCAGCGGCAGCTCACCCGCGGCGCCCGCCTCGTCGAGATCCTGAAGCAGGACCAGTACGAGCCGATGGCCGTCGAGATGCAGATCGTCCAGATCGTCGCCGGCACCGCCGGGCTCTGCGACGACGTCGACGAGGAAGCCGTCGTGAAGTTCATGGCCGACCTCAAGAGCCACTTCGAGGCCAACGAGGCCGAGCTGCTGGCCGAGATCGTCGAGCGCGGCACCTTCAAGAAGAGCGACCTCAAGGACCGGGTGATCGCCGCCATCAAGGCGTTCAAGGCCACCTGGAACGGGTAGGACCCAATGGCGAACCTCCGCGACATCCGACGCCGCATCGGCTCGGTCAAGAACACCCGGCAGATCACCAGCGCGATGAAGCTGGTGGCCGGCGCCAAGCTGCGCAAGGCCACCGAGCGAGCGGTGGCGGCGCGCCCCTACCAGGACGCCTTGGGCAGCGTGCTCCAGAGCGTGGGTGGCCGGGCCGCCGAGGTCTCGAACCCCCTGCTCGAGACCCACGAGTCGGTCGACCGCGCCGTGGTGGTGATCTTCGGCAGCGACAAGGGCCTGTGCGGCTCCTTCAACAACGCGCTGTTCCGGGAGACCGAGCGCTTCCTCGCCGGGCTGAAGGAGCGCGGGCTCGAGGTGAGCCTGCGGACCTTCGGCAAGAAGGCCCGAAGCTACTTCGGCAACCGGGGCTACGAGATCACCGAGTCGATCATCGAGGTGAGCCACGCCACCTACATGGACGAGGTCCACAAGCTCGTGGACCACCTGGTGGGTGACTTCACCACCGGCGAGGTCGACGAGGTCTACCTGGTCTTCAACGAATTCGAGTCGGTCCTCACCCAGCGACCCACCTTCCCCCGGGTCCTGCCGCTGAGCCTGGACGAAGAAGAAGACACGGGGGCCCAGGCCGACTTCGCCTTCGAGCCCAGCGGCCAGGAGCTGCTCAACACGCTGTTGCCGCTCTATCTCCAGGGGATCCTGCTCCGGGCCTTCCTGGAGACCGAAGCCGGAGAGCACGCGTCGCGCATGACCGCCATGGACAACGCGACCCGCAACGCCTCGGAGCTCATCGACACCCTCACCATCCAGTACAACCGCGCCCGGCAGGCCGCGATCACGACCGAGATCATCGAGGTCGTGTCCGGCGCCGAGGCCCTGTAGACCCCTTCCGAATCTCTTCCTCCCCTCAGGAGACCGCCACCATGAGCGTCACCGGCATCGTCAAGCAGGTCGTCGGCCCCGTCGTCGACGTGGAGTTCCCGCCGGGCAAGCTGCCCAACATCCTCAACGCGCTGACGATCACCAACGAGTTCATCGACGACCGCGAGGACAACCTCACGGTCGAGGTGGCCCAGCACCTCGGTGAGAACACCGTGCGCTGCGTGTCCATGGACACCACCGACGGCCTCAAGCGCGGCGACACCGCCAGGGACACCGGCGGCCCGATCTGCATGCCGGTGGGCCGCCAGACCCTCGGCCGCATCATGAACGTCATCGGCGAGCCCGTCGACCGGCTGGGTCCCATCGGCGAGGAGCTGAAGCTCCCGATCCACCGCGACCCGCCCGAGTTCATCGAGCAGTCGGTCGAGGTCGAGATGTTCGAGACCGGCATCAAGGTCGTCGACCTGCTCGCCCCCTACTCCCGCGGCGGCAAGATCGGCCTGTTCGGCGGCGCTGGCGTCGGCAAGACCGTGCTCATCATGGAGCTCATCAACAACGTCGCCAAGGCCCACGGTGGCTTCTCCGTGTTCGCCGGCGTCGGGGAGCGCACCCGTGAGGGCAACGACCTCTGGCACGAGATGGCCGACTCCGGCGTCATCAAGCCGGGGACCTGGGAGGAGTCCAAGGCGGCGCTGATCTACGGCCAGATGAACGAGCCCCCCGGGGCCCGGGCCCGGGTCGGCCTGAGCGCCCTGACCGTCGCCGAGTACTTCCGCGACAACGAGGGGCAGGACGTCCTGCTCTTCATCGACAACATCTTCCGGTTCACCCAGGCCGGCTCCGAGGTGTCCGCACTGCTCGGCCGCATGCCGTCGGCGGTCGGCTACCAGCCGACCCTGGGCACCGAGATGGGCTACCTCCAGGAGCGCATCACCACCACCACCAAGGGGTCCATCACCTCGGTCCAGGCCATCTACGTGCCGGCCGATGACCTCACGGACCC
>CAZCVP010000380.1:0-2484 GCA_964501915.1 uncultured Enterobacterales bacterium | reverse complement strand
TCGACAAGGGCGGAACCCGAGGCTGAAAGCCGAGCAGTTATCGGTAGTTAGGTGCAGTTGGCCAGGATGGACGCCGAACGCAAGCCGGCCAGGACGGCCGGCGACAAACCGCAATGCGCCCAGCCGACATGATCATGTTCTGTCCCCGATGTCCGCGCGGTTTCACCCGCCTTGCCGATCACTGTGCGCCGTGTGATGCTCAAAGTCTGTCGAGTGGATCTCAGTCTTGACCGAGGCCCCCTCGGAGATCTTCCAAACTAGGAGAACCCAATGGCCCGTCTCGCATCTGTCATCATCCACAAGGGCTTCGTCAGCGGAACCACGCCCATCGAGAGCGACCCTTCCCAGTACGAATTGTACGGGAGGGCCGACGAGATGGCCGTCCAGATCAACGCACAGGGGGCTCCGGCCAACACCACGCTGACGTTGAGGTACTGGTCTTCGAATGAGGGTGGGATCTTCGTCACCCGGCAGACACTGCTGAACGGGGTCCTCATTGACACGAGCCCCTACGACAACGTCATCGACATCGACTCGATCGTGAACGGCAACCAGGGCAAGTTCGAGCTCTTCCTGGGTGGCGCGGGCGCCCCCTCGGCCAACCTGACGATCACGGCCTGCCTGCGGACGAGGTAGTCGATCGCAGCACGAGCGCAGCTCAGGAGGTGCGATGTGAGACGGCCACAGGTGCCCGCCGATCCGGGAATCCTCGAGCCGGTGCTCGGGCCGGTGACCGGTGCAAGGGGCGAAGGTCCAGCGCTGGGCTTGGTGGGCTACGTGGCGCACGTCTGTGCCGACCCGGACTGTGAACGGTGCGTGGCGACGGGGCGCCCGGGGTCGGCGCTGGGCGGCGGGCTGCCCGAGGGCGTGCAGACCTTGGCCGGCGAGATCCCGGGGACGGTAGCACTGGAGATCGAGTGGCAGGGGGAGGAACACGAGGTCGTGGCGGTCTTCGAGCCGGAGGCGAACTACGAGACGGCTGCGGCACTCAACAACGCGCTCTACGCCGCGGTGGACGAAGAGGGCACGCTCTACGTGACCTACCAGTCGAACGGAGTCGTGCATGTGTGGCGTTCAGACCGGGGCGGCGGGGACCCGGCCTGGGTCGAGGCGGCGCGATTCGGGACCTCGGGTGACAACTACAACACGCCGACGCTGGTGGCCTGGGGCAGGGGCAATGTCGCCGTGGTCGCCACCTCGCGGTTGCACGGCGTGGTCGCCTTCATCTCCTCTTCCGCGGACACCAGCAGCGTGAGCGGAGGGAGCGGGGCCATGGGGACGTTCGTTCAGGAACCCGTTGCAGGTCCCACGTCCTACCCGCGCCCAAAGCACGCTTGCGTCCGCATCAGCAGCACCGGTGGGCCCTACGTCGCCTTCGTGGCTGAGACAGGGTTATTGAGCGCGACCGAGATCTGGTACGCCGCGCGGGCCTCTGGGACCTGGACGGTGGAGGGCCCGCTGGACGGAGGGGCGGGGGCTGACTTCCCGACCCTGGCGGTGACTGAGGACCCCCTGAGGCTCGGGGGCTGGACACTGCTCGGCGCGACCGTTCCCACCTATGCGGTCATCGCCGCGTGGCGCGAGCCGGTCGGCAGCGGCCTCGACCAGACCTGGTACGCCATCCGGACGGATCTCGACCCCTGGACGGCTCCTGGGCACCTCACGTACCAGGCGAAGCCGTTGACGGGATCGTCGACCACCTTCACGGTCAACGGCCTGATCGACCCCTGTGCCTGGTTCGGGCCCGGCGAGCGGCTGCTGGTCGGAAACCACCAGGAGAACGCTAGTAACCACTCCGCCTGGCTCGTCGAGGGCGAGTACAGGGACTCGTCCGCGGACTTCGACTGGTACGATGGGACGGAGTTCGCGAACGCAGACCTGGTCAAGCAAGGGTTTGTGCATGGCTCCTCCAGCCCGACCCATGCCCTGGCCCTCTGGGCGGCCAGGTCGAACGACGCCCACGCCAGCAGAGGGATCTACGGGGCCATCGGACGAGAGGCCCCCGGTGGCTATCCCGCCCGGGTGGCGGGCCTCGGTTCCCTGGAACCCCTGGAGTGGGCGGTGATCGGCGATGACATGACGGCCCACCAAGACCGACTGAACATCGTGGTGCCCGAGCTGGAGGGCTTCGTGACCGAGGTCACCGCGGGCACGATCCAGGTCCTCGCAAACCGGACGGACCTCGACACGTTGGCCAAGATCGGCGACACGCTGATCATCGAAGACGATCGCTACCAGGGCCGCTGGACCGTGACCGACGTCTCGTCCAGCGACGTGCTCCAAGCGGAGTGGTTCGGTTCCTCGCTGACGGCCCCCACCGGGGCCGGTGCTGGCGCCTTCCGGGAGGGTTTCCTCTACCGCGGGCCCTACGTGGCGTGGCCCAGCGGGTTCATCGACATGAAAGGTGATATTCACGTGTTCTGGTTCGAGTCGAACCAGCTCGGGACGAGCCTTGCGCCGGGCGAGGAGGCGTGGCTGTGCTAT
>CAZCVP010000379.1:0-2495 GCA_964501915.1 uncultured Enterobacterales bacterium | reverse complement strand
CTTGGCCGGGGCCATGAGGAGCGCGGAGCGTGATGGTGGAGACCCGTTGTATCCCTTATACTCCTGAATCTTGAAGCAGGAGCAGAAAGCTCGTCTTCTCGAAAGCACTCTTCGGGGGGGTGCCCGTAGCGCGGTGCTGTCCCGCCCCGGACCGGCAAAGAGGCCCCGGTTCAAGGACACACTTCCACCTGTTGGTCAGAAGTCCCCTTGGCGAGCTGTTGGCCGCGCTGCGTCGCGTTCAGAACGCCTTCGTTCGCCGATTCAACCGCGGGCAACGGCGCAACGGCCCGCTGGTGCGGGGGCAGGTCCGGAGGGCGGACTACTCTTCCTCGTCCGGCGGCCCACCGTCCGCTCCCAGGAGCCCACGCTCGCGCAGCTTGTCCCGGCCGCGCTTCAATAGACCGCGGGCTGCGGACGCGCTGATGCCCAACGCCAATCCGATCGCATCGAAGTTCCGTTCCTCTTCCGTGCGCAGTATCCACACGACGAGCTCGCGCTCGGAAAGGACCGCAGCGCACTGCTCTTTCCACTCCGCGAAACCGACCGCGGTGTAGGGACCCGGGTCGGGGCTCGGCGGGTGGATGCCCGCTGCGGAAGAGTCGTTGGCTTCGAGGGACGCCGGCGTCACGCCATGCTTCTCCGCGGTGTGCCGGCGCACCAGGTCGAGCAGGTGCCGGTCCAGGCAGCAGCCGAGCCAGGCGCGCAGGGAGCCCTCCCCCCGGTCCTCGAAGCGGCGCAGGGAATCGCGGCGGAAGAGGGTCGCCCAGAGGCTCTGGGCGACGTCATCAGCCTCCACGTGTCTCTCCAGGATCGGCCAGTTGGCGTTGCCGCGAGTCCGATCAAGGAGGAAGCGCCACAACTTGTGGAACAGCCGGCGCTCGGTCTCCTCCGAGCCGTTCTGAGCTCTTCGCAGAGCCTCCTCCGTCCGCGCGCTCCCGCTCGCCGCGGCTTTCTCGTCGCGAGGCTCCGCGTCCGGGAGGTCAGTCCCCGTCTCCTCTTCCGGTCTTCCGCGCCTGTGCATGTCTTCGTGTCTTCGGGTCCCGGGTCTTTCATCGCACTCGCGGCCCGATGCGTTCGGTTCATTCCCGCGAAGGTGTCCGACACGGCACTGTACTCAGCTTCCCGCCGGGCGGTCTGCCATTTCCATATTCTCCCGAACGCTCCCGCGCGCCGCTGCGATTCGACCTGCACAGGGATTCGGCTCCGGCGTGGAGCCGGCTTCGAACCTGGCGACGCGGAGAGCGCGCGCGGGCCGCACATCGGACCACCTCTAGACCCAAAACAATTGAGGAATGACCATGAAACGCACTCTTCCCTTCCTCGCGGCCTTCGCCCTGCTCTCGGCGGGCAGTGCCCGGAGCCAGGGACACGCCGTCTTCACGGAGGACTTCGACTCCTGGCCGCCCGGCACCTCGGTCAACGTCCTGCCAGACTGGACCTCGCCTGGCACCGGTCTCTACGACACCGACGCCTTGATCCTGGCGGAGACTCCGGCTGAACCCGCGCATAGCCCGCCGAACTCCATGCGCCTGGTGGGCTACCCCTGCGTGGACGTTGATGCCACCTGGCACCTGCAGGCCCCCGCTTCCATCAACGGCATCAGCCTCTCCTTCTACTACGAGTTGCAGCCGAACATCACCGCCTCCGTCTCGATCGCCGCCCACCCGGGCGGCCCCTTCGTGGACGCGGGCCTGAACCTGACCACCTCTTGCGACAACGACTTCGCGGACCTGGTCACAGCGGATCTCTCCCACCTGATCGGGACCGTCGGGATCGACCGGGACCTCTACCTGCGCTGGTCGGGCAAGTCCTGTAACGGGACTTCCTGCACGGTCTTCAACGTGGACTCGATCGAGGTCGGCATCGACTACCAGCAGAGCAACGGCTGGATCCCGGTGCCGCCGTTCAACGTCCCTCGAGCGGGCCACACTGCCACGGCGCACGGCAAGTTCATATACATCGCCGGGGGCGACACCCAGGCCTGCAACGGCGTCCTACAGATCGCCGAGGTCGAGCGATTCGATCCCCAGAGTGGAATCTGGACCATCGTGAGCCAGATGCCCCACGGCGGGCGTAGCGGCATGGGGGCGGTTAGCCTGGACGGCTTCCTCTACTTCATCGGGGGTTACGTGCCGCTGGGCGAGAGCACCGACAGGGTCTTGCGCTACGACCCTTGCACCGGTGCCTGGACGGAGTGCGCCTCAATGCCCGGCGATCGCGTCAACATGGGCGTGGTGGCGCGCGACGGGAAGATCTACGTCATCGGCGGCCGCTCCTGGCCGGGCTGGACCTACCACGACACGGTCTTCGTCTACGACCCGGCCAAGGACTCCTGGTCCACCGGCGTCGACCACCCCGGCCGGCTGGACGGCTTCCCTCTGGGGGACAACGCCGCCGTGGGAGTGCACGGGCGCATCTTCCTTCTGGGCGGCATGAGCGGCACGGGCTCCTTCTCCGACGCCTATGACGAGATCTGGCGCTACGACCCGTGGGGC
>CAZCVP010000378.1:0-2524 GCA_964501915.1 uncultured Enterobacterales bacterium | reverse complement strand
TGATGTTGCCCTTGTGGACCAGCGTCACGGTGTCCTTGCCCTGGTCGATGGCGTAGCGGATGGCCGCGCGCACGATGCGGGCCGTGCCCTCCACGCTCACGGGCTTCACGCCGATGCCCGAGGTCTCCGGGAAGCGGATGTTGGTCACGCCCATCTCGTCCTGGAGGAAGGCGATGACACGCTTCACCTCGTCGCTGCCCTGTTCCCACTCGATGCCGGCGTAGATGTCCTCGGTGTTCTCCCGGAAGATGATCATGTCGACCAGCTCCGGCTCCTTCACCGGGCTGGGCACGCCGGCGAAGTACTGGATCGGCCGCACGCAGGCATAGAGGTCCAGCTTCTGGCGCAGGGCGACGTTGAGCGACCGGATGCCACCTCCGACCGGAGTGGTCAAGGGGCCCTTGATGGCGATCTTGTACTCGCGGATCGCCTCGAGGGTGTCCTCGGGCAGCCACTCGCCGTAGGCCTGGTGGGCCTTCTCACCGGCGAAGACCTCGAACCAGGAGATCTTGCGGTCCCCCTTGTAGGCCTTGTCCACGGCCGCATCGAGCACTCGGACGGCCGCAGCCCAGATGTCGGGACCGATGCCGTCGCCCTCGATGAAGGGGATGATCGGGTTGTCCGGCACGTGCAGCGTGCCATCGGCGGCGACGGTGACGGGCTCGCCGGAGGTGGGCGCAGAGAGCTGGGTGAACGTGGCCATGGGTCCGTCCTGGAGGTGCCCACCGGGGCCCGGGCCAGGCCACGGCGGCGGTTGGGTTCGGCAGACCCCGCGGAACGGGGCCTCGGTTCAGCGTGGGTCCGGCCTATAGCCCGGGACGCAAGCGTGGGCCCGCGTCCCGATCAGCCCTGGAAGCTGCAGCGCGACGGCGCGAGGCAGGCACCCCTGGTCTATGATGCGGGTCCGTTCCGGAGGCGGCTGGATGAGCCGGCCGGCGCGGCGCTGGAGGGAGCCCTTGAAGCTCGACGAGGTGGTCGCACGGACGGATGTGGGCCGTGTACGGGAACACAACGAGGACCAGCACTTCGCCGCCGAGGAGATCGGGCTCCTGGCCGTCGCGGACGGCATGGGCGGCCTGGCGATGGGCGAGGTGGCCTCGGCCACGGCCGTCGCCACCCTCGGAGCCGCGACCGAGGTCCTGGAGCCCCTGGTGAGCACAGCCGACAAGGCCCCCACCAGCGCCAACCGCATCCAGCTCGCCCAGGCCCTCGAGGTCCTGAGCCACATCGCGTCCCAGCGGATCCAGCAGGCCACACAGGGACAGCCCTCGGGGACCACCCTGGTCTCGGCGATCGCGGCCGGGGGCCACCTCATCCTCTGCCATGTCGGCGACAGCCGGGCCTACCTGCTCCGGGGAGGCTCGCTGCGCAGCCTCACCCAGGACCACACCATCGCCGCGGCGCGGCTGCGCCAGGGCCTGATCACCGAGGAGGAGCACGACCAGAGCCCCTACCAGCACATGCTGTACCAGGCCCTGGGCACCCAGGGGGAGATCGACCCGGACCTGCTGGACGTCGCGCTGGCTGCGGGCGATGTCCTCCTGCTCTGCACCGACGGCCTCACCGGTCCGGTCAGCGAGCTCGCCATCGCCGACGTGGTCCGCGAGAGTGAGGACCTCGAGGCGGCCGCAGACCGCCTGATCCAGCTCGCCAACGACAACGGAGGGCCGGACAACATCACCCTGATCCTGGCTCGGGTCGGCCCCGCCCAGGAGACGGCCGAGGAGGTCGACGCCAGCGCCGCGATGCTGCGCGGCTGCGCCGGCTTCGAGCACCTCTCGGAGTACGACCACAGCATGATGGGCCTCTACCTGGAGACGGCCGAGGTGGAGCCCGAGGCCCCACTGGCCATCCACCGGGGCGTGCACCTCCTGCTCGGTGGCGAAGCCAGCGGACCCGAGGGTGAGAGCGGTCCCGGAGACATGATCGGCGTGGCTGGCTTCGCCACGGGCACCCCCAGCAAGACGGAGACCCACGCCGTCGGCGCCGTGCGCGCCGTCGTGCTCACCCAGGCCGCCTTCGAGATCCTGGACAAGCGCAGACCCGCCCTCACCGCCCGCCTCCTGAGAGGGCTCCTGGCGGTGCTGGCGGCTCGCTTCGGGGTCGAGCTGGACGACTGACAGCGACCCGGCGGTCTCTCAGAGACCGGCGAAGTCCTTCACGGCCGCGGCCTTGTCGGTGTTCTCCCAGGGGAACTCCGGCCGGCCGAAGTGACCGTAGGCCGCCGTGCTCAGGTAGCTGACGTCGCCCGTGGTCAGGCCGAGGTGCCGGATCAGGTCCGCGGGCTTGGTGGGGAAGAGCTCGCGCACGCAGTCGGCGAGCTTCTCGTCGGCGACCTCGCCGGTGCCATAGGTGTCGACCATGACGGAGACGGGTTCGGCGACGCCGATGGCGTAGGCGAGCTGCACCAGGCAGCGCTCGGCGGCACCGGCCGCGACGATGTTCTTCGCCGCGTAGCGACCGAGGTAGGCGGCGGAGCGGTCGACCTTGGAAGGGTCCTTGCCGGAGAAGGCGCCTCCCCCGT
>CAZCVP010000377.1:0-2558 GCA_964501915.1 uncultured Enterobacterales bacterium | reverse complement strand
CGGGGCGCGGGGGCGCCCCGCCCGGGGCCCAGGGCCGCGCCCCGCGCCGGGGGCGCGCCCGGGGGCCCCCCCACGGCCCGGAAGGCCTGGTCCGCAGACCGCTGCCAGGCGACGGTGCAGGCCAGGTACAGCAACGCCTCGGGGTGCTTCTCGCGGACCAGGGCACCCAGGATCTGGGCCACGAAGCGGATCGGCCCCGCCGCGTCGACCGCACTCTGCACGGCCGTGTCGAGCCAGGGCGCGGCCTCCGCCACCCGCTCCAGCGCGAAGGGTCCCTCCAGGGCGTCGTGGATGGCCTCCAGGTACTCCGTGACGGTGATCAGCCGGCGGAGCAGCTTGCCGATGCGCTTCTGCTCTCGCGGGGTGAGGTCGAGGCGCCGGACGAGGAGGTTGTGCGGCGACCGGATCACGGCCACCGGACCTGCAGGCGGAGGCCGGCCTCGCCATAGGCGAGGGTGGACCAGGCGAACTCGTCCTCGGTGGCGCTCCAGCCGTTGTGGGCCACCAGGTGGAGTCGGAAGCCCAGGTCGACGCCCTCGATCAGCGTGGCGTCGGCGCCGAGACCGACGCGGCCCCCGGCACCGCCGATGCGGCGGCGGGTAGCCGCAGCGCCCTCGCCGGCGTCGTCGGACTCCTCCTCGCTGTAGGCGGTGGAGCGGTCTGCGGCGAAGGGCACGGTGCCGTACAGCCCCGCACCGACCCAGGGACGGACCCGGTCCAGCCGGTCGCGCAGGGCCCGCTGGTAGTCGATGGAGGGCCGGACGCCCCCTGCGCTCACCGTGCGGCGCGAGCTGGCCGTCCAGGTCGTGGTGCGCTCCAGCGCCAGGCCCAGACCCACCAGCAGGGTGTGTCTCCCGGCGCTCAGGCCCCCGTAGACGGTGAGGGGCGGGCGCACCAGGCCGTCGAACTCGCCGAGGCCGGTGCCCGAGGTGCGATCCTCGTCCACCCAGACGAGGTCGGCGCGACCCATGGGGACGTGGTCGACACCGAGCACGAAGTCCGCCGCCAGGGCGGGAGCGAGCAGAGCGAGCAACATGGCGCAGGGAGTCTACGCCCCGCGCAGGCTGTGTCGGAACGGCTCGGCTAGTTCGCCGCCCGGCCCGTGATGCGGTGCTGGTGCTTCCAGGCGGCCAGGGCGCCGGCGATCGCCATGCGCTCCGGGCGGGCCAGCTCCACGAAGCGCACACCGGCGATGCGGTAGCCGCGCTGCGAAGGCGCCGAGCGGATGTTGCGGACCTCCATGCGCAGGGGCAGCGCATCGAGCCCCGGGATCTCCACGTGGCCCATGACCTCGTGGCCCTCCTTGATCGAGAGCTCGCTCGACTTGTAGACGAAGGCCAGACCGGCGTTGGAGACGTCCATGACCTCGAAGGTCCGGATGGTGTTGCCGGACTCCACGATCACGTTGAAGCCGTCCTGTCCGATGACCCGGTGGCGAGCGACCATGCGCCGGTCGGTCCGCTGGACCGTGCGCGGCTCGGCCAACACCCAGCGCTTCAGCACGTCGGTCCCCACCATCTCGCTGTAGAAGGTGTAGCGGTCGGTGCCGCCCTCGTAGTCGACCCGCACCGCTCGCCCGGTCGGCGGCATCTCGACGATGTCCTGGAGGCGCGAGTCCACCACGAAGGGCACCCCATCCGTGTCGGGGGGGGCGAGGGAGCCGTGGACCTGGAGTCCTCCGACCGTCACCACGCAGCTCGCGATCTCGGCGGCCGCGTACATCAGGTGAGCCTGGACGTCTTCGGGGCGGGTGAGCCAGAGGGGGGCGCATGCCTGCATGTTGTCCTCGCCGGGGGGGCTACCTGGGTGGGGACAGCGCCAAGCCGGGCGCCGCGGTAGCGTCTTCACAAGTTGAATCGGCTCGTCGGGCCGTTCGGTTTAGGTTCGTCGCCAAAAGGGAGGCTCCGGTGTACATCCGGTCGATCGCAACGGAGGGCCTGCGTGCATTGACAGCGTTCGAGGCTCCGGATCTCGGGCGCGTGGTGAGGGTGTCGGGGACCCCACCGGGGCGGACGGCCCTGGCCGATGCGCTGTCCATCGTGCTCGGGTCCCTGACCCTGGAGGACTGCGCCACGACGGCCACCCAGCTCGGCCTCGGACGCGGCTGCGAGGTGCGGGGCGAGACCTTCCCCGAGGAGGTCGTGGTCCAGCGCCCGGAGGTGGCCCGCTGCCTGGTCGGCCAGGAGCGCACGATCAGGGTCCGGGTGGAGCTGGTGCTCGACCCGCCCCAGTACGGGGCGCTCCGGACCCACGCCCTGCGGGATCCCCGGCTCGTGCGGGCCCTCGGCGCCGCGGGCGCCCCCCGGGGGCGGGCGGGGGGCGGGGTCTTCACGCGGGCCGGGTCTATGACGATCACGATGCAAACACGGTTAAAGAAATTAATAAAAGAGGTAAGATTAAGATCTATAAGCTTCCGGACTCTGAGAAGCAAAAAATCATGAAACAGGTAAAGGTACTCGAATCCGATTGGATTGCCGGGATTTCCAAAAAAGGGCTTCCCGCTAAAGAGCTATTGGACGCCGTTTATGCGTCAGCCAAAAAGAATAGGTAAAAACCGA
>CAZCVP010000376.1:0-2607 GCA_964501915.1 uncultured Enterobacterales bacterium | reverse complement strand
GGCGCCTTCACCGGCGCCGTCAGGGACCGGGCGGGGCTGTTCGAACAGGCCCAGGGCGGGACCCTGTTCCTGGACGAGGTCGCCGAGCTTCCGCCGGATCTCCAGGCCAAGCTGCTGCGGGTGCTCCAGGAGCGCGTGGTGGTCCCTGTGGGCGGCAGCGAGCCGATCCGCGTCGACATCCGGGTGATCGGGGCGACCCACCGGGCCCTGCGCAAGGAGGTCGAGGGCGGCCGCTTTCGCGAGGACCTGCTCTACCGCCTGCGGGTGGTGCCGATCTACCTGCCACCGCTCCGCGACCGTCGCGGCGA
Source organism: uncultured Enterobacterales bacterium (assembly GCA_964501915.1). Taxonomy (GTDB): domain Bacteria; phylum Myxococcota_A; class UBA796; order UBA796; family CAJQPC01; genus CAYFPX01. The sequence continues at coordinate 2,299 of CAZCVP010000376.1, read as the reverse complement.
CGTGGAGCTGCTCCTGTGGCACTTCATCACCATGCACAACGAGCGTGGACCGCGGCGCATCCGGACCATCGCGCCCCCGGCCATGCGGCGGCTGCTCGACCACGCCTGGCCGGGCAACGTCCGGGAGCTGATGAACGTGGTGCAGTACGCGTTCGCGGTCGGCCGGGGTGCCGAGCTGGGACTCGTCGACCTGCCCCCCGAGTTCCAGGGCGAGTGGGATCCGACCCGCGATCTCCAGGGCATGGCCCAGCTCGACGAGGCGGCGCGCATCCGCGAAGCCCTGCGGCGAGCCGACAACCACGTGGGCAACGCAGCCGAGCTGTTGGGCATGAGCCGGCCCACCTTCTGGCGCAAGCGCAGGAAGCACGGGATCTGATCGGCGCGGTGCTGGAACGGCGCTTGCATTCGCTCCAGGGGATGTCCCTGTTCTCGCCCCTGCTGTCCGAGCTGCGCCGGACGGACTCCACGACCCTGCTCCGCGACGCCGCCGCCGCCCTGGTCGTCCTGTTCATGGCCATCCCCCAGGGGGTGGCCTACGCGGTGATCGCCGGCCTGCCGCCGGCCACGGGGATCTACGCGGCGACCTTCCCGGCGATCGTCGCCAGCCTGTTCCGCAGCTCCAGGCACGTCATCAGCGGGCCGACGAACGCGCTGAGCCTCCTGGTCGGCGGTGCGATCCTGGCCATGCCGCCCGACGGCAACCCGGTCCAGCTCGCGGTGAACCTGGCCCTGCTGGTCGGCATCTTCCAGATCACGGCCGGTGTGCTCCGCCTGGGCGCCGTGGTGGACTACATCTCCAGCCCGGTGGTGCTCGGCTACGTCACCGGCGCCGGCGTGCTCATCGGCATCGGCCAGCTCCCGAACCTCAGCGGCACCGCCGCGGAGCGCGGCCACGTGGTCCAGCGGGTGGTCTCGTGGGCCTCCGGGCTCGACGCGGTGGAGCCACTCACCCTGGCCCTCGGCCTGGGCACGGCGCTGGCCCTGCTGGCGATGCGGCGCTGGCTGCCCAGGGCGCCGGGACCCCTGGTGGTGATGGTGGCCGGTGTGGTCACGAGCCTGCTGCTGGGGCTCTCCGAGCGGGGGGTGACGGTGGTGGCCGACCTGGCGCCCGTCCCCGGCACGCTGCCGCCGCTCACGGTGCCCGAGCTGGGGGAGCTGGCTGGCCTGGTGCCGATCGCGCTGGCCGCCACCGTGCTGTCCCTGGTGGAGTCCACGTCGGTCGCCCGGGCCATCGCGGCCCGGACCGGGGACCGGCTGGACGCGACCGGCGAGTTCATGGGTCAGGGGCTGGCCAATGTCGTGGCGGCGTTCTGTGGCGGCTACCCGGTGAGCGGGAGCCTCTCGCGATCGACCTTGAACCACCGCGCGGGCGCCGAGACCCGGCTCGCCGGCGTCGCCTCCGGAGCCGCGCTGCTGGTCGTGCTGGTGACCCTGGGTCCGCTGCTGGACGCGACCCCGGTGGCCAGCCTCGCGGGGCTCCTGGTGATCGTGGCCTGGGACCTGGTGGACCTGCCCCGAATCCGGAGGGCCGTCCGTGCGGGCCTGGGGGACGCCGCGGCGTTCTTCGTCACCCTGATCGGGACCTGGAGCATGTCCCTGGACCAGGCGATCTACCTGGGGGTGGGCATCAGCATCGTGCTGTTCCTGCAGCGGGCCCGGCTGCTGGTGGTGCGGGAGCTGGTGGTGGGAGACGCGGGGCGGCTGCGAGAGGCGCCCCTGAGGCGCGACCCCGACCCCGCGCACTGCTGCCCGGCGATCCGCATCCTTCACATCGAGGGGCCACTGTTCTTCGGCGCCGCGGGCGAGCTCCAGGCTGCCCTGGACGAGGTCGCCGCGGAGTCGGAGCTCCAGGTCCTGGTGCTGCGCATGAAGCGCACCCAGGGCCTCGACGCCACGACCGTGGAGGTGATCGAGAGCACCAGCGCCCGCCTGGGCGAGTCCGGGCGCACCCTGCTGATGGTCGGCATGCGGCCGGACGAGATGGCGATCATCGAGCGCACAGGAGCCGCCGAGCGGCTGGGCGCCGAGCACCTCTTCCCGACCCAGAGGCGCTGGTTCCGCGCCATGGAGGAGGCGCTGGACCAGGCGATGTGCCTGCGCCAGGACCACGCCTGTGAGCACTGCGCGCTGGAGTCCCTCCTGCCGATGTCTGTGGCGTCGTGAGGGGAGGGGCGAGGCCTGCTCGGCGGTGCAGTCGCTCCGCCGGGACCTCGAGCCCGCCGAGGTCCTGCTGGCCCGCGATGGGGGCGCGATGACCCAGAGCCGGCGGGCCGAGCCACCAGCAGTGGGTGTGGACCCC
>CAZCVP010000375.1:0-2616 GCA_964501915.1 uncultured Enterobacterales bacterium | reverse complement strand
GCTGCGGGCGCGCCCGCCGCGGCTCGGCGGCGTTGGGGGGAGGGGCCTAGGTTGAGCCGGCTCGGCGTCGCCGGGTTCTCGTACCACTTCCCTGGAGATGCCGATGTCTTTCTCTGACCCGCCTTCGGGGCGGGGTCGCTTTGCTGTGGGCTCGACTTCGGGGCCCGACCCGCGGGATGACGCCTGGGCTCGTGGGTGGTCTGGAGGGGAGGCCGATCGGGGCCTCCCCCACGACATGCAGCCGGCAGGGCCGCCCGGGCGGCCCGGGCTCCCGGAGCGGGGCCCACCTGGGGGGGAGCCTCATCGGGCCCCGCCTGGGGGGGAGCCCGGGGGAAGGCGGGAGCCCGGGGGGCCGACCCAAGGCGGGGCTGCGCCACCGTCGCGGACCGACCGGGGGAGGCCGCTCCCGGGGCCCGAGCGGCGGGCGGAGCGCTCCTCCCGCGGCCTCTCCAACCACCTCTACGAGCGGTTCGAGCAGGAGCTGCGGCTCCGGAAGTACGCCGTCGCCACCCGGCGCAGCTACCTGTCCTGCTTGAAACGCTACGTCGCCTGGCTCGGCGACACCCACCCCCGCAAGGTCCACCCGTCCCGCATCCGGGAGTACCTCCTGCAGCTCGTCGACGTCGGCGCCTCCCGCTCCATGGTCAGCCAGAGCGTCTCCGCGCTGAAGTTCCTCTACCTCCGCCTCTACGGCTGGGAAGACGACATGTTCGACGTCCCCCGACCCCGCGGCGAGTCCAAGCTCCCCTTCGTCCCCACCCGCGAGCAGGTCCTCGCCATGGCTCGCGTCACCACCAACGTGAGACACCGGAGCGCCATCTTGATGCTCTACGGCTCCGGCCTCCGGCTGAGCGAGCTCCTCGCCGCCACCGTCGGGGACCTCGACCTCGACCGCCTCCTCCTGCGAGTCGTCATGGCCAAGGGCGCCAAGGACCGCCTCGCCCTCGTCAGCGAACGCCTCGCCCAGGAGCTGGGGGACCTCGTCGAAGGCCGCGGCCCCTGGGAGCCCCTCTTTCCCTCCCGAAGTGGAGAGCCCTGGGCCCCCCGCAGCGTCCAGAAGTTCGTCGCACGCGCCGGTCGAAAGGCCGGCATCCGCAAGCGCGTCACCCCACACTCCCTCCGCCACGCCTTCGCCACACACCTCCTCGAGGCCGGGACCGACCTGAGAGTCATCCAAGGCCTCCTCGGACACTCCGACATCCGCACCACCACCCGCTACACCCACATGCGCGACCCCAACCGATTCCGCATCGCCAGCCCCCTCTGATTGCGGAAACCAGGTTTCTAGACCGCTCCTCCTCCCCCCCGCGGCCCGATCTCGGCGTCGCTCCTCGGTCACAAGGGAGCGACCTTGCTCCCTCGTCGCTCCTGGACCTCGAACCGCGGGGCATTCGGATCCGCGGTCAACAAACCCGGTTCCCGCAATGAGCCGGGCCCCGGAAGACACCGCATCATCGTGCGATTCGAACGACTCGATCCCGTCCCCAACCTTGCGGCGCGCATCCAGCGCCTCCTCGAAAGGGACCCCCCCGCCATGTACCGCCTCCCCCTCCTCCTCGCCGCCCTCGCCACCCTCTCCGCCTGCTCACACAAAGGCGTCGTCACCCTCGAACCCGACTGCGGCGCCGTCGTCGCTGACGTCGAAGCCTCCGTCGAGCGGTCCGACAGCATCGGCGCCCTCCACATGCTCTGCTCCGACGGCAAGTTCAGCCAGGTCACCGGCGACTGCCTCCGCCACGCCATCACCCGGGCCGATGACCTCAAGGGCGCCGAGGTCGACTTCTGCTACGAGCAGGCCATCAGCCGCCTCCAGTTCCACACCGAGCAGGGCTTCGTCTACTCACCCGCGGGCTGAGCGGTAGAGTCCCCGCGTGGGAACCCGCGCCCCCCTCGGCGGCCTCGTGCTGCGCGAACCCATCGGACGTGGCGGCATGGGCGAGGTCTGGAGAGCCTCCGACCCCCGCCGCGGAACCGATGTCGCCGTCAAGGTCCTCACCCCCAAGGCCGCCCGCGACCCCGTCTTCCTCGACTCCTTCCGCAAGGAAGTCCGCGCCACCGCCGCCCTCGCACACCCCCGCATCGTCCGCGTCTTCGACCACGGCCGACTCCCCGGCGGCATCCAGGGCCTCTCCGCCGGCTGCCCCTACGTCACCATGGAGCTCGTCGGGGGCGGCTCCCTCAACCCCCACCGAGGCAAGCTCGCCTGGCCCGCCCTCCGCGACTCCCTCCTCGCCCTCCTCGACGCCCTCGCACACGCACACGCCCGCGGCGTCATCCATCGCGACCTCAAGCCCGGCAACGTCCTCCTCGCCTCCAGGAGCCCCCGGGATCTGAGGCTCTGTGACTTCGGACTCGCCCACGCCCTCAGCCGACAGCTCCCCGAAGCCTCCGACGACCTCGTCATGGGCACCCCCGCCTACATGCCCCCCGAACAGATCGATGGCCGCTGGCGCGACTTCGGACCCTGGACCGACCTCTACGCCCTCGGCTGCACCGCCTGGGCCCTCGCCAACGGCTCCCCACCCTTCGGACACCTCAAGGGCGGCCCCCCCCCCCCCGCCCCCCCCGCCCGGGCGCCGCCCCCCCCGGCCCCCCCGCCCCCCCGCCGGGCGCCCC
>CAZCVP010000374.1:0-2639 GCA_964501915.1 uncultured Enterobacterales bacterium | reverse complement strand
TCGAGGGCATCGACCTCCGCGGCGCCAGACGACGACCCCAATACAAGCCACCTCGATTCGGAGGCGCTACAGCCTGAGCGGCTCTTGACAAGGGTCTGACAGGCGTCGGCGGTCTGGGGACGCTCACCTCGCTAGACGGTGAGCATGGGAGAGAACAAGACCGCAACGGTCGCTATTGACCTGATGAAAGCAGACTCCCGCGAGGTGCTCATCCAGCGCCTCGACCAGGCGATGTCGCCGATGGAACACGACCAGACCCTCGCCTTCCTCGCCGATCTGCTGCTCACCCTCCAAGCCGACCGCGACCACCTAAAGCAGCGCCTCGCCACGCTCCTGGCAAACCAGTTCGGACGCCGCTCCGAGAAGAGCTCCCCCGACCAGCTCGACCTCTTCGCCGAGATCCTCCGCATCAAAGCCGCCGCGGCTGCCGCTGCGGACCCCGCGGACGAAGAGCCCGAGCCCGCGGCGACCGCGGCGGCGATCATCGAACGGACCGACGCCGAGATCGCCGCGCTGACCGCCGAGAAGCGGGCGAGGAGCGCGAAGGAGCGCGCGGCGCGGCGCGCGGCGCTGGCGCTGGAGGGGGCGAAGGACAAAGACAGCGTGCCCTGGCCCAGCCACCTGCCCATGCGTGAGGTGTTCCTGCCGGTGGATGCGGCCCACCAGGACTGCGACGACTGCGGCGGCGAGCGCCAGATCATCCGCTACGAGACGAGCTGGCGGATGGAGCAGACCACCACCACCGAGGTGGTGGTCACCCGGCGGCCGGTGGCGGCCTGTCCGAACCACCACGGCGGGCCGGTGACGGCGCCGGTGCCGCCCAAGCCGGTGGACAAGGGCCAGCTGGGCTTCAGCCTGGCCTCGCGCCTCCTCTGGCTTCGCTGCACCCACAACCTGCCGGTGCGGCGGCTGGCAGAGATGCTCCAGGCCGAGGGCGCGCCGGTGAGCGAGTCGATGGTGCACACGCTCATCCGGGTCAGCGGTGAGCGGGTGAAGCCGCTGGTGGAGGCCATCCAGCAGGCGGTCCAGGCCGCCGCGCTGGTGAACCTCGATGACACGCCGGTGGATGTCTACGAAGGGAAAGGGAAAGGAAAACGGAAGCGCCGTCGGGCGCGGGTGTGGCTGGCGCTGGGGGATGAGCGGTTCGCGTACTTCTTCTCGACGCCGGGCTGGAAGGCGGAGGACGCGAAGGCCGCGCTGGGGCCGATCACGGGTGTGCTCTGGACCCGGCCGGTCGTCTCGCGCTTCGTCAGGAGCGCTCGCTGCCGCTGATGCAGGCGTTGATATCGTGGGCGCAGGAGGTGGAGCCGACGATCGTGACGGGGAGCCCGTTGGGTAAGGCGTGGACGTACTTGTCCAACCAGCTGGGTCCGCTTCAGGTGTTCTTGAGCGACGGGTCGGTGTCGATCGACAACAACGCGGCGGAGCGGGGCCTTCGCCGGATCACGATCGGTCGTAAGCTGTGGCTGTTCTTCCGGGGTCAGGCCAAGCTCGGTCACGTGGCGCGGTTGATGAGCGTTGTGTACACGGCGCGTCTGCACGGAGCAGATGAGTTGGCCTACCTCGCGTGGGCGCTGGAGCAGCTCGCCCGCCGCGAGTGGTCCGCCAAGGCTGCGCGGCAGCTCCTCCCCGACGCCTGGCTCGCGCTGCAGAAGCAGGAGTCGGAGGAAGTCGGCGCCGGTCAGGCCTGACGGAGCGGAGCTCATGCCACAACGTCACATGGTGGTGTGAGCGGCGCGGCTGGGTACCAGCCGGTGCTTACGACGCTACGGCACCGCGACGCCGTAGTCCACCAGCTGCAGGCCAGCGCCCAGCGCCGCGGTGGGCTCCAGCGGCGCGCCGCTGAGCAGCCCCCCGCCGGCGCGGCCCACCAGGGGCACGGGTGAGCCCTCGGGGCGTAGGCGCGATAAGCTCGGCCCCGATGCCCCCCCCCGCCGAGAGCCGCCGCATCGCAGCGTCCGCGGCGCTGGTGAGCGCCGGGATCACGCTCCTGGTGGGCGCGCTGTGGCTGGATCGGGGGTGGGTGCCCCACGACGAGGGGCTGTTGGGCCAGGCCGCTGAGCGGGCGCTCGCCGGCCAGTGGCCGCACGTCCACTTCCTCGACACCTACACCGGCGGGCTGGCGCGGTGGAACGCCCTCTCGTTCCGGGCCCTGGGCGTCTCTTCGATGTCTATGCGGCTCTTCATGCTGCCCTTCTTCGCCGCCTTCCTGGCCGCGGTCTTCGCCCTGGCCCGGCGCGCGGCGTCGCCCGCGGGCGCGCTGGGCATCACCGCGCTGGCGGCGCTCTTGAGCCTGCCCAACTACCCCGCGACCATGCCCTCCTGGTACAACCTCTTCCTGGGCGGCGCGGGCCTCTGGTGCGGGCTCGGGGCGTGGGAGGGCGGCCGCGGTGGGGCCCGCCGCGGGTGGTGGTGGTTCGCCGCGGGGGCCTGCGGAGGGCTCTCGATCCTCTTCAAGATCACCGGCCTCTACTGGGTGGCTGGCGGCGGGGTGCTGCTCCTGCTGCGAGAGTCGGAGTGGCGCAGCGGCCCCGGGGCGGCAGCGGGCGGCGGGCGCGCGCTTGCGGTGGCGCTGACGGTGGTGGAGATCGTGGCGCTGCTGGCGCTGGCGGCGCTGGTGCTGGCGGCGAGCTTCGACC
>CAZCVP010000373.1:0-2690 GCA_964501915.1 uncultured Enterobacterales bacterium | reverse complement strand
AGTCCGGCCGCATGAAGGACTCCGGCATCGAGCGGGTCTACGTCTGGAAGGCCAATCGCATGGCGCGACGGACCATCGAGCAGCTCCTCATCCTCGTGGCGCTGGAGGACGCGGGCCTCAAGCTGGTCTCGCTCTCCGAGTCCTGGCCCGACGACCCTAAGATGCGGCGGCTGGTCCAGGCCATCATCGCGATGTTCGACGAGATGTATTCGGAAGGCCTCTCCGAGGACGCCAAGCGCGGGATGAAGCACCAGGGCGGTCGGGGCCTGTGGACGCACGGCTATCCACCGTATGGGTACCAGGTCGAGCACGAGACCGAGGGGCGTGCCGGCCGGCTTGTCCAGGACACCGAGGTCTGGGAGCACTTGGAGCGACTGGTCGAAATGCGACTCCAGGATGGAGATGGCTTCCGAAAGATCGCGGAGCGCTTGACCACCGAGCGACGCCCTCCACCTCACCGTCCCGATCTCCCCAAGCGGGCGCTGCCCAGGGCCTGGACGTCGAATCACGTCCGTCGCATCCTCGGCAATCCTGTCTACGCGGGAGACATCGTCTGGCACCCGCGGGATCCCAAGACCGGCAAGGCCATCCATGACCCGGAGACGGGTCAGCCGGTCGTCGAGGTGCTCTGCGAAGACGCGCATCGGGCGCTCCTGACTCGCGAGCAGTTCGCCCAGGAGCAGCAGCTGCGGCGCCAGAAGCGGCGCGGCGGGGGAGGGCCGAGCGCGATTCGCACGGGGGACCGCGGCCTGTTCACTCCGCGGTGCGAGTCCTGCGGCGGGACCGTGCGCATCCGGCGGGGCGGGGGTCCCAAGAACCGGACCTACAGCTACGTGTGCAGCCGCAGCATCGAGAACAAGACGAGCTGTGGGGGCATCAGTGTGCGAGTGGACGAGCTCGATCCGGTGATACGCCGCTCTATCGAAGACGCCGTCCTCACCCCCGAGGGAACCAAGAACCTGGTCGAGGCCAGTCTGGAGCGGCTTCAGGCCATGCCTGGAGGGCACCGGGAGCAGGAGCGTCGGGACCTCAAGGCCCAAGAGCGGGCGCTCACGGCGAGCATCGACAAGTACCTGCGCGTGATCGAGGTCACCGACGAACTGGAAGAGATCGCACTGCGCCTCAAGGAACTGCGTGGGCAGCGGGAAGCGGTGCGCCAGGATCTCGCTGCGATTCCGGGTGCGGCAGCGCTACCGGCGCTCGACGAGGTGGACCTGGAGGCCTTCCGGGCCAGCATCCTGGCGTCGTGGCAGAGCGCCGAGGTGGTGGACCAGCGCCGGGCCCTCGTCCGGATCATCGACTCGATCTCGCTGGACCCGAAGGGAATCGTGTCCATCCGCTACGCCTGGCAGGACCCGGTGGAGGGCTACCTCCCCCAGTCCCCCCCCGGCCCGCCATAGCACCCCATGTCGTTCGCCGACCCGTCCGTGTCCTGGACCACCGCGTCCGGATCCCCCGCGTCGACACAGGGCGAAGACGAGGACAGGGTCCAGTCGTCGTTGTCGTAGTTGGCGTCGTCGCTCACGTCGGTGAAGAGCGGGTCCTCGTCGATGTTGCCGTTGGAGTCCGTCGGGTCCGTCACGCCGCTGTAGCGGGTGGAGAAGCCGTAGACGTCGCTGTAGACCTGGACCAGGGTACCCGAGGAGTCCATCTGGAGCCCCGTGCCGCTGCCGCGCCCGTAGAGCACGACCGAGGTGAGGTCCAGGGAGCTGGTGCCCTCGACGTAGATGCCGTCCACCGCGCCCGCCGAGTTGAGGCCGAGGGTGACGTTGGTGAGGTCCGCCGAGCCCGTGGAGATGACCAGGCCGCCGCCGTAGCTGCTGGCGACGTTGCCGACCACGAGCACGTTCTCCAGGGAGAGCGAGCCCCCGTCGACGACGAGGCCGGCGCCGTCGGTGGCGGAGTTGCTCTCCACCGTCGAGGTCTTCCAGGTCACGACCGAGCTCTCGTCGAGCCAGATCCCCCCACCCTGGTCGGCGAAGTTGTCCGTCACGTGCACGTCCTCGACGTCGACACTGGCGTTCACCAGGCAGATGCCGCCGCCATAGGAGGTGGTGTGGTGCTCCTCGGTGTCTCTCTCCGTGGCCGGCACCGCGGTGGTCGACGCCACCGGCAGGTCGTTGTCGTCGATCTCCAGGTCCCTCAGGGTCGGCGAGGCGCCGTTCACGTAGATGCCGCCGCCGCAGTAGGTGGTGTCGAACTCCAGGCAGTGGTCCACCGAGGTGCAGTCCCACTCGGTGACGAAGGTCTCGCTGACCTTGCCCTCGCCGCCGGTCAGGGTGAACCCCTCCAGGATCGCGTCCTCGGTCTCGGCGCTCTCGAAGGTGACCACCGGCTCGGCGTAGCCGCTGGCGTCGATGGTGGTCAGGCCCGGACCGTAGACGCTGCGCACCATGGTGTCGGAGCCGTTGAAGTCGATCGCCTCGGTGTAGGTGCCCGGGTAGACCGCCACGCAGCCGCCGGCGCTGTCGAGGCCGTCCTGGATCGTGAGCCAGGGGTCGTCGATGGTGCCGGAGGGCGAGGTGGTGCTGGAGCTGCCATCGACGATGTGGGGCTCGGTGGGATCTCCGTCGTCGCAGTCCAGGTCGTTGTCGACGCCGTCGCAGCCCCACTCCCAGCCGTCGTACTCGCCGAAGCCGTCGCCGTCGCCGTCGATGGTGAAGTACTCGCCGTCGGTCGGGTCCTCGTCG
>CAZCVP010000372.1:0-2721 GCA_964501915.1 uncultured Enterobacterales bacterium | reverse complement strand
AGCTCGCTCTCGAGCAGCGAGGCGCTGAGCGCCGCGCAGTTCACCGCGCGGAACGGTCCCTGGGCCCGGTGACTCTCCCGGTGGATGGCCAGGGCTGCGAGCTCCTTGCCGGTGCCGCTCTCGCCGCGCACCAGCACCGTGGCGTCGGTCTCGGCCACGTTGCGCATCACCTGGAAGGCCTGGCGCATGCCCTCGTCGGTGGTGACGAGCCCGTGGAAGTCGGAGGCCTCCTCCAGCCAGGGAGGGCGCGGGGGCGGTGTCGCGGGCACGCGGGCGGCGTCTTCGGGCAGGAGGAACTCGATCGCGCCGGCGAAGGAGCCGTCGGCGTCGTAGAAGGCCTGGCCGGTCTTGCGCACACGGACCTCGTTCCCCGCGACGTCCATCATCGTCAGCGGCACGTCCTGGACCGTGCCGTGCTGGCTCACACCGCAGCCGGACATGCACTGGGGGCAGCGGTTGGCCTTGAGGCAGTGGTTCCCGACCACCTCCTCGGCGCTGAAGCCCAGCAGGGCCTCGCCGGAGTCGCTCCACCAGATGACGGTGCGGTCGGCGTCGATGGCGAAGGCGACGCTCCCCGGGGGCAGCGCGAGCAGCGCGGTCTCGGCCGAGGCCCGGAAGGCCCCGGGCGGCCCGACCTTGCGGACCCAGCTCCTCAGCGCTCGCTCAGCATCCGTCTGTTTCATGAACCGAATACTAGCGCAACAGGTGTTTCTTCTGTGAAACAATCCCGGGCGCAGGACGCGGGCGGCGGGGACCAGCCCCGAGGCCCGGCGTGGTGGCACACTGCTTGCTGGCTGGGGCGTGACCGCCTCTGGAGAACCCATGATCTCCCGTCAACTCCGCGTGCAGGTCCGGGGTCCGCTCCGCCACCGCGGCCGCCCGGCTCCAGCCGCTCGGCTTCGCCCGCGTGGTGTCGATGGCCGGTACCCGGGCCCGAGCGCTCTCCGATGAACTTCGGCTTCGCGATCGACACCCGGGCCTGCATCGGGTGTCACGCCTGCAGCATCGCCTGCAAGAGCGAGAACCAGGTCCCGCTGGGGGTCGACCGCACCTGGGTCAAGAGCACCGAGACCGGGCGCTACCCCGAGGTGCGTCGGGACTTCCAGGTCACCCGGTGCAACCACTGCGCGAACCCCCCGTGCGTGCGCATCTGCCCCGTCACGGCGATGTACCAGCGGGACGACGGCATCGTGGAGTTCGACCCCGACGTGTGCATCGGCTGCAAGGGCTGCATGCAGGCCTGTCCCTATGACGCCATCCACATCGACCCCGCCTCGGGTTGCGCCGCCAAGTGCCACTTCTGCGCCCACCGGGTGGAGCGTGGCCAGGAGCCGGCGTGTGTGGTGGTCTGTCCGACCCACAGCATCATCGCCGGGGACATGGACGACCCGGGCTCGGAGCTCAGCCGGGTGCTGGCCCGCAACAGCGTGACCGTGCGCAAGCCGGAGCAGGGCACCTCGCCCAAGCTGTTCTACATCGACGGCCACGACGTCTCGATGCACCCGACAGCCGTGGCCCGAGAGCCGGCGGGCATGGCGTTCTCCGACGTGCGCCCTCGGCACGCGGGCGAGCCGCCGCGCCCGGTCCGGCTGGACCTCGGCCCCGGCCCCGCCCTGAAGACCGCCGACTCGGGCACCCCGATCCGCACTCCCCAGGCCCAGGGCGAGCCGGCCGGCGGCCCGATCCAGGTCGGCGCCAGCTCGCCGGCCGGCCAGATGTCCCAGGTCGCCTGGAACGCCCAGCACCTGGTGCCCTGGCACTGGCCCGTGCCAGCCTACCTCGTCACCAAGGCCATCGCGGCCGGGCTGTTCGGGGCCCTGTCCCTCGGGGCCGGCTTCGGCCTGTGGCCCGTCACGACCTCGGCGCTGGTCGCCGGCGGTGGCCTGGCCGTGCTCATGCTCCTGGCGACCACGGCGCTGCTGGTCATCGACCTGGAGCGGCCGGAGCGCTTCCTGCGCATCGTGCTCCGACCCCAGTGGAGGAGCTGGATCGCCCGCGGCGCGGTCGTGCTCATCGGGCTGTCGAGCGTCGGCGGGCTGTGGTGGGCGCTGGAGACCGGCACCGCCCTGGGCTGGCTGGACGGCGACCTGGTCGAGCACCTGCGCCCGCCCCTGGCGTGGGTCACCCTGCCGCTGTCCGTGATGGCGGCGATCTACACGGCGTTCCTCTTCGCCCAGTGCGAGGGTCGCGACCTCTGGCAGACCCCGCTGCTCCCGGTCCACATGCTCGTCCAGAGCGTGGTCGCGGGGAGCGCGGCCCTGCTGGTGCTCACGCCGCTGGGTTGGATCGGGCCGGAGCTGGCCGAGGTCGGCCGCGTGGGCCTGGCCGGCGGGCTGGCCGCCAGCCTGTTCGTGCTCTTCGCCGGCGAGTTCACCATTCCCCATGCCTCCGAGCTGGCCGCCCGGGCCGCCCGTGACATCGTCGCGGGCCGCTACAGGTGGCCGTTCTGGGGCGGTGCCGTCGCGCTGGGGCACGTGGCTGCGGGCATCCTGCTGCTCCCGGCGATGACCTGGGCCGGCGCCCTGGCAGGCCTGTGCGCCCTGGTCGGCCTCACCCTCTACGAACACGCCTTCGTCATGGCCCCCCAGGACCAGCCGAACAGCTAGGATCCAGCTCATGAGCACCGTCACCGCCCGCCTGGGGCAGCTCCTCGCTGCTGTCCTGGGCCCGTCCCCCCCCCCCCCCCCCCCCCCCCCCCCCCCCCCCCCCCCCCCCCCCCCC
>CAZCVP010000371.1:0-2726 GCA_964501915.1 uncultured Enterobacterales bacterium | reverse complement strand
GCGCGACCCCGGGCCGACAGGGGCGGAAGGGGGCCGCGCAACGGTGCACTACTTGTGCCGGGGGCATCTATTGGTCAGCCGGTGAAGCCGAAGGCGGTGGTCACGAAGTGGCGGTCGAAGAAGTGATCGGCGGCGGCGAAGCCGTCGTTGTCCCGATCGTGGAGGAAGGCCATGACCACGAGGCCGGCCTCGGCCTCGCGTATCTGGATGCTCCCGGTCTCCACGGACTCGCCTCCCTCCAGCTCGTCGACGGCGAAGATCGTGGCGCAGTAGGGCGCCAGCTCGTCGAGGGTCGTGTTCACCAGCTCGACGCCGTCGTCGTCCCGGATGATCACCTGGGGTGTGGCGTTGAGCGCCTCGGCCACACCGTCCCCGGTCGCGTTGAGCACGGCGATCCTGGTGACGAAGCGCTCCGTGTTCACGACCTTGGGCAGCACCAGGTCGGACCACATCGTGTCGTGGTTGGAGTTGCCGAAGTCCCGCATGCCGTGGACCGAGGCGAGGTGGGCGGGCCCGTACCAGTCGAAGATGATGCCCTGCAGGCCCATGAAGGAGATGCCGGACGCCGGGGTCGTGCCCACCCAGATGCTGCCTTCGAACGGCAACGCCACGCCACTGCGCTCCAGCAGGTCGGCGAAGTCGATGTGATCGGAGCGGCCCGCACCCATCGCGTCGCTCACCTCCTCCCGCACGACGAGCACCCCGTCGAGGCTGAACACCTGGATCAGCACCCGCTGGGTGGCCTCGGCCGGGTTGTAGAGCTGGATCCGGGTGCCGATGGTGCGATCGGCGCTGGCCCGGCCATAGGCGCACTGGGTCTGCCAGAGATCAGCGCCGATCTCCGGTCGCCCCAGGTCCGGCAGCCCGGAGTCCGTCGGCCCGGAGTCCGTCGGCCCGGAGTCCCCGGGCTTGGACGTGTCGTCGCCGGAGTCGGGGTCCGTGGAGCCCTTGCAGCCGATGGCCGCCAGGGTGGCGAGGCCCGCGGCTGTCGTCAGCACGCGCCGGCGTGTGGGGTCTTCCTCTGGAGCGTTCATGGGCGATTCCCGGTGTCGGGGGAGGAGAGGGCGTGGTATCGAAGGGCGTGCCACGACTCGCTGCATCGGCTCTGCTGGCCCTGGGCGTGGCCTGTACGGGCGACACGAACGATACCGGTGACTCGGCGCCGATTCCCGTCTGTGACCTTCCCTTGACCTACGAGAAGTCGCCGGAGGCGGAGCTCTCCGGGTCCGGCTGGCACCGCATCTACGTCGACGGCGTCTCGGGCACTCCCGACGAGCAGGGCCGGTACCAGATGCGGGAGCACCGCAACCTGATCGCCCTCGGTGATCACTTCCTGCTCAGCGCCGGGGCCCTGGTGGAGTGGACCTACCCGGTGGCCGACACGCTGACGGGTCGCGCCCACCTCCACGTGGCCCGGGTCGACGAGCCCGACCTCGTCGCCCGCTACGAGCTGTTGCTGGTCCGGGCCACGGGTACCCTCCCGATCCTGAGCGTCGACGACGGCGACGACGGCGAGCAGGGCTACGTGCCCTACGAGGACTGCTTCCACGCCCCCGCCGCCGCGGTCCCCGTCGAGGACAGCGACCACCTCCTGCTGCGCATGACCAACCTCACCGGAGGGGAGCTGGGCATCGTGGTGGCGCCTCCCGATTACTTCACCTGGGTCGACGTGGAGGTGGAGTAGTCCCCGGAGTCCCCGGTGTCCCCACCGCCCGGCCACCAGGCCAGCAGGCGCTCCTGGTCGTGCAGGGTCACACCGCCCGAGGTCACCAGGTCGACGGTCACGTCGATGGGCTGGTTGAAGACGTCGTCGAGGGGCAGAGTCGGGTCGAGGATCAACCAGATGCCGACGAGCTGCAGCACCCCTTCGACCGGCGTCAGACCGGCCATCACGGTGATCGAGCCGATCGGGTCGCCGTCGGGATCGGCCGACAGCCGGGCCTGGAAGGTCGCCCGGGGGTTCTCCGTCACCGTGGGGTCGCTGGGGTCGCCGCCTTCGATGCCGCTGGCCTGGAGACCGAAGGCGATCATGTAGCCCCCCTGGGGCCCGAGCACGATCTCCACTGGATCGTCGGTGGCCGCCGCGCTCCAGCTCTCCTCGCCATAGCCGAGCTCGCACCAGCTCTCGGGCACGGGCTCCGGCTCCTCGGCGGCACAGCCCACCAGGCCGAGGAACACGAGCGCAGCGGGTCCTGGTCTCAGGGCCATCTCCTCCTACCACTCGCTACCCGCGACGTCTCGACTCCGGCCTCGGTCGAATGACGGAGCGGGGCGAGCCCGTCCCGCCCGTGGAGATCATGACACCGACACGCTGAACACCGGCCCCCGAGCCCCCACCGGTATCCTGCGCCCCCTCCCGAGGCCGTGATGATCACCCTGCTGCTGCTGTCACCGGCCCTCGCTGGCGCCGATGTCGACCCCCGCCTGAGGGTGGAGCTGCCTGCTCCCCCGACCCTCGGGGCCCTTCCCCGCTCCTCGACCACCCTCTCCGTCACCCTCCAGGCGACCGAGGAGCTCTCCCCCGCGGACGTGGCCCGCCTGGAGGCCCTCGGAGCGAGCTTCCACCGCCGAGCCGACAGCCAGGTCCGCCATGTGGGGCCGCACTACACCGTCGACGTGCCGCGCGACCGGATCGCACAGCTCGCGGCGGACCCGGCCATCCGGCGCCTCGACCCCCCCCCCCCCCCCCCCCCCCCCCCCCCCCCCCCCCCCCCCCCCCCCGCCCC
>CAZCVP010000370.1:0-2751 GCA_964501915.1 uncultured Enterobacterales bacterium | reverse complement strand
CGAGCTCGACTACGACGGCGACGAGGAGATGGACGAGGACTGCGCCTCGGACGCCACGGACTGGTACGCCGACGCCGACGGGGACGGCTACGGCGACGCCGACGGCGGCGTCTCGGAGACGAGCTGCGACGGCGCCACGGACCTGGTCACCGACAACACCGACTGCGACGACTCCGACCCGGACGCCTGGCCGGGGGCCGACGAGGTCTGTGACGGCGCCGACGACGACTGCGACGGGGACATCGACGAGGACCCGATCGACGGCGACTGGTTCCCGGAGGACGCGGACGGCGACGGCTACGGCAGCCAGTCGGCCCAGGAGTTCGTCTGCGACGGCACCGACAACGACGCCGACTGCGACGACACCGACGACACGGTGCCGGTGGTGGTCGACGTGACGGGGTCCTCGTCGTCGGCGGACGGCACGGCCGAGCATCCCTGGATCACGATCCAGGAGGGCATCGACACCGCCACGAGCTGCGTGGCCGTCCACCCCGGCACCTACCTGGAGTCCATCGACTTCGGCGGCCGGGACGTCTCCGTGGTCAGCACCGACGGGCCGGCGACGACGATCATCGACGCCACCGGGCTGGGGACCTCGGTGGTGTCGTTCATCAACGGCGAGAGCAGCGCCGCCGAGCTGCGGGGCTTCACGGTGCAGGGAGGCGAGGGCAACTACGACGAGGACTACCTCACCTGGGACTGCTCCTCGAACCAGACCACCGGCGACATCTGCAGCGACTACTTCCTGACGTATTGCGGCGGCGGCGTCCAGGTCATCGGCGCCAGCCCCACCCTGACCGACCTGGACGTGCGGTCGAACTCCCTGCCCGCGGAGTCGATCACCTACGCCACCAACCACATGGACGGCCACCGCAGCGGTGGGGAGACCTTCTACACCTACAGCTACGGTGGCGGGCTCTGCTTCCAGTCCTCCAGCAGCGTGCTGACGGGGGTGAGCGTCTCCGAGAACTTCGCCGACCAGGGCGGCGGGCTGTGGCTCGACGAGGACAGCACCCTGACCTGGACGGGCGCCTGGGTCGGGGGCAACTCGGCCACGGACGGGGCGGGCATCACCCTCGACGGAGGCACGCTGCTCGCCGTCAACCTGGCGGTGGTCACCAACCTGGCCAGTGACACGGGAGGTGGCATCTACGTCATCGACGGCGTCGTCGACCTGGAGAACGTCACCGTCGGCCTCAACGACGCCTCCACCGGAGACGGCATCTACCTCTATGGCAGCAGCACCGGCGACATGGACTCCAGCATCGTCTACGGCGGCGGGTCCGGCACCGGCGTGCTGGTCGAATCCGCGGCGACCTGGCACCAGGTCTACAGCGACGTCCATGGCTTCAGCACGGACTACTCCGGCACGACCGACCCGACCGGCACCAACGGCAACCTGGACGCGGACCCGGTCTTCTTCTCCGTCAGCGACGACAGCGACTGGAGCAACGACGACTGGTCCCTGGCCAGCGGCTCTCCCTGCCTGGACGCTGGCAACCCTGACGCGTCGATGGACGACGCGGATGGGACCCCCAACGACATGGGCGCCTTCGGTGGCCCCGAAAGCGACTGGGACGAGTGATGCGCACCCCGATCCTCACCTCGTTCGCCCTCGGTCTGCTCACGGCCTGTGAGGGCTCGGGAGACGACAGCGGTCTGGAGGACAACGAAGCCCCGACCGTCGAGATCACCGCTCCCGAGAACGGCGCCGAGCTCAACCAGGCCGACGGCCTGCGGTTCCGCGGCACCATCGGCGATGACCTCACGCCGCTCTCCGAGCTCACGGCCCAGTGGTTCATCGACGACCTGGACACCATCTCGGGCACCGAGACCCGCAACGGGTCGACGGTCGGGCTGGACCTGACCACGGTCCTCGAAGGGGGCGACTACGTGCTGCGGCTGGTCGTGGCCGACGAGGAGGGACTCACGGCCGAGGCTTCGGTGAGCTTCTCCCTCGCCGAGTCCGAGCCACCGACCATCACCTGGGTCCTGCCCGCCAACGAGAGCTCCCACGGGGAGGGGGACCGGGTCGAGGTCGAGGTCTCCTTCTACGACCCCGACGAAGAGTCGGTCGCGGATCTCGTCGTGAGCTGGGGTGGCGCCGCGGAGGGCCATCCCGGGGCGGCCGGCAACCCGGACAAGTCCGGCCGCATCGCCTTCGAGCTGGAGAACCTGGACCTCGGCATCCAGACCCTGACCGTCGACGTCACGGACACCAGCGGTGCGAAGACCTCGGACTCGGTGTGGTTCGAGGTCATCGCCTGGGACGCCGACGGCGACGGCTACGACAACGAGGACCTCGGCGGCGAGGACTGCGACGACGACGACGTCACCATCCACCCCGGCGTGGCCGAGGTCTGCAACAGCGTCGACGACGACTGCGACGGCCGCATCGACGAGGACCCCCAGGACGACGGGCGGCTCTACTTCGGCGACGACGACGAGGACGGCTACGGCACGCCGCTCTACAGCGTGCGCGCCTGCCACGCCCCCAGCGGCTACGTCGACAACGACGCCGACTGCGACGACACCGACCCCGAGATCAAGCCCGGCCAGCCCGAGGTCTGCGACGGGGTGGACAACGACTGCAACGGTGTGGCCGATGGCAGCGAGGCCATCGACGCGGTGGAGCTCTTCCTCGACGTCGACTCCGACGGCTACGGGGGCACCGGCGGGTCCAAGTGGGGCTGCGACGAGGAGGACTTCTCCGCCCTCGAGAGCGGGGACTGCAACGACGCCAACGCC
>CAZCVP010000369.1:0-2758 GCA_964501915.1 uncultured Enterobacterales bacterium | reverse complement strand
GGGAGTCCCTGGCCCTGCAGTGCAGCGACGAGCCGGCGCTGGGGCCGTAGCCGGAGAGCACCTGGACCCGCTCCCCCTCCTCGAAGGGCAGGTGGAGCTCGAGCTCGCCGGGCAGCGACACGGCGCCGTCGGAGTGGCAGTCGTCGTACTCGCAGGCCGCCGCGGGGCTGGCGAGCCAGGGGAGGAGGAGCAGGGTCACGCCGACAGGATGACACGGGGTGCGGCTCCTCTCGTGTGACCTCCCTCAGACAGGAGGACCTGCCCGCCATGTCGAGACCGATCGACGGGTGTCGAGGTCACCGTCACCCCGGGCGAGCCGGCCCATGAGCGTCGCGGGATAGTCTGCTCCTCCGCTCGACTCCGCCACCGACCCCCATGTTGCTGCTCTCCCTGTTCGCGGCCACCGCCTGCACCGAAGACACCGGAGCACACGCCGGGCTCCAGGACAGCGTCCCCGTGACCGACTCCGCCCTCCAGGGGCCCGCAGCCGTTCCCACCGACGTCGCAGCCGAGGTCTCCCCCCTCGTCGGCACGGTCGTGCGGGTCACCTGGCGCGTGGACGGGCTGGGCACGAGCCGTGTGGTGTGGGAGGGCGGGGAGACCGCGACGGTCGACAACGGTGTCGGCACCGCCGAGGCACTGCTCGTCGGCCTGAACCCGGAGACCCCGATCTCGCTGAGGGTCCGCAGCGTCAACGGCGAAGACGTGGTGGAGAGCGAGACCCTCACCGTCACCACCGGCCCCCTGCACCCCGATCTGCCCGACCTCACGGTCGAGACGAGGGACCCTGCCGCGGAGGAGGGGTGGGTCCTGGGAGCCACGAGGGGAGGGACGTCGGCGGCGTTCATCCTGGACCGGAGCGGACGGGTCGTCTGGTGGCACGTCGGAGACAGTCTGTACGGGGACATGGTGGCCACCGACGAGGGCCTGATCTACCTGGGGGAAGACCCCGCGGGCCGCTCCCTGAACCTGGTGACCTGGTGGGGCGAGACGCTCTCCAGCACGAGCCTGCCCAGCGCCCACCACGCCTTCGGACTCCGGAGCGACGGCAGCGTGGCCTTCATCGCCACGGACAAGCGGCCCTGGCAGGACTTCGACCTCGTCGCCGGCGACGCCGTGCGGCACCTGGCCCTCGACGGCACCATCACGGAGATCTGGAACGTCTGGGACCACGTCGAGCCCGTCCCCTCACCGGGCTGGAGCTCGCCCTACTACGACGACGCCGAGGACTGGACCCACGCCAACGGGCTCGACGTCGATCCCTCGGACGACTCCGCCCTGTTGACCCTGACCGGCCTGGACGCCCTGGTGCTCCTGGACCTGGGGACGGGGGAGATGGTGGAGGGTTCGGAGGCCGTGGGTGGGAGCTGGCGCACGGCGGAGGGGGGGGAGATCGACTTCCCCCACGGGGTCTACAGGCCCGCCCCGGACACGCTGCTCATGACCACCAGCGCCGGAGGCGAGACGGTGGCGGCCGAGTACGGCCTGGTCGATGGGGTCTGGCATCGGACCTGGTGGTACGCCCCGGCGGAGCCCGTGAGCAGCAACGCTGGAGGGACGGTCTGTCGGTTGGCGGGGGGCAACACGCTGATCGCCTGGGGTCGGGACAACTTCGTGCAGGAGGTCACCCCCGACGGTGAGTCGGTGTGGCGGGTGAGCTTCCAGCCCGGGCTGTCGGTGGGCAGGTTCTCCGCGGTCGAGGTGGGCCCGTGGAGGGACGCGACTCCCTGACGGCTCGCTCGGTCAGAGGCCCGCGCGCTCTGCGGCGAGGAGGAGGAAGCGGCGCAGAGCGTCGATCCCCGCCGGCGCCTCCGCGACGACGCGGTCGTGGTCCAGTCCGGCGTAGCGGTGTGCGATGAGGTTCCTCAGTCCGGCGGCGCCAGTCAGGGCCGCTGCCAGGTCTCCGGGCACGGCGCCTCTCCGGGCCAGGAGCTCGAAGGCGCCCGAAGCGGTGTCCGGGGGTTCCCAGGCCTCGGCCGCGAGCCAGTGGGCCGCCAGGTCGATGGCCTCCTGGATGGCCAACATGAGGTAGAAGCTGGCGAGGTCCAGGCCCCTCTGCCGATCTTCGACCTGGCCCGGATCCTCCAGCAACACCTCGGCCTCGTCGAGCCATGCCGTCGCCCGAGCGATCTTCGCGGCGGCGACGTCAGCGTGGACCACGGACCCGTTCCCGGAGTCGGTCGATGGCCGCCTGCGTGCCGATCCGCAGGACTGGGGCCTCGTCCCACCAGTCCAGCATGGCCCGGGCCTTGAACGCCACCCAGGCGTCGGGCTCCGTCTCGACCAGGACCTGGCCCGACCGCGCGATCTCGAAGCGCAGCAGCGGAGGACTCGTGGCCAGGTCGACGAGATCGGCCCCTCGCCCCGAGACACGCTCGACAGCGCGCTCGACGGCTCGGATCGAGGTTCCCTCGTCCAGCAGTACGCCGAGGTCGACGTCGCTGTGGCGGGTCAAGCGCCCGCTGGCCGCCGAGCCGAAGAGCACGGCGAGGCGAAGCCCAGCCAGCTCTCCGAGCGCCTCCGTCAGGGCCATCGCCAGGTCCACCCGAAGACCGTACCACCCTGCCCGGCGTTCGAGGGGTCGGTCGTCTCACTCACGTCGGCACGGAGCGTCACGTCGACTTCGGGGGGATCTATATGACCTCGGCACGAATGGCAAGCCGTTGCGCGGACCCCTTCCGCCCCTGTCGGCCCGGGGTCGCCCTTGGAATGACTCTGCCATGCCGGCGGCGACCCCAGACCAACAGGGACGGAAGTT
>CAZCVP010000368.1:0-2795 GCA_964501915.1 uncultured Enterobacterales bacterium | reverse complement strand
CCAGGAAGATGGGAGTGTCTTCACCCTCGTTCCACTTCGTTTCACTCGGGTTTGTGGGGCCCAGTGCGGGGGCGGCCGTGGTCTGATGCCCGGTGGCAAGTGGGGAGAGAGCACGGGGCGGGGTGCCTCACCTGTGGGCTGGATGTCAAGCGCCACGTGAATGGGACCACCCTTGCGCCACGATCTAGGGACCACCCTCTCATCCGAACTGCAGCGTGATCTGGACAGCGCAGCCGGTCGAGGCTGCCCGCCCAGTGATTCGCTCGCTGCTGCTGGTGCCCTGCTCAGGACCCGGCCGCAGGCCCGGGGAGCGCGGAGACTCTGGCGCCCATAGTTAGCGTAACATTATCAACGTTACGCTAATTATTTATAGCGTAACAAGCACTATGTTACGGTAATGGCGTGGTCCAACGGTTCCGACAATGCGCTCACTGTGAAGAGGCCTTCCGCCCCACACGGCGCACTGCCCAGTTCTGCTCGCCCCGCTGTCGCGTCGCCGCTCATCGCGCTGCCCGCCGTCTCCTCGACCCGCCTCCCGCCCGTGTCCAGCTGACTGCGGACGAGGTGTTTCTGCTGAAGGAGGGGGTCGCGCATCTCCTCGACGAAACACAGCCCGATGTCCAGTCGCTCTACGACCGGCTCACGGAGATCCTCAACGCCATGGAGCGAGGCTGAGACGACAGCCTGCGCTGGCCGCCTCAGCGGGATGGCAGCCGCGGCTTCTGGCGCTTGCGGTAGGACTCCCCCTCGATGATCAGGTCGTAGGCGTTGTTGGTGAACCGATCGACCAGCGCCTGCGCGTGCAGCGGGTCGGCGAGCTGGCCCAGCCACTCCGAGGGGTCCCGGTTCGAGGTCATCACGATCGAGCCCGCCCGGTGCCGCGCCGTGACCAGCTCGTAGAGGTCGGTCGTCTCCATGACGTCGAGCGCCCGCAGCCCGAAGTCATCCAGGATCAGCAGATCCACCCGGGTCAGCCGCCGCATGGCGGCGGCATAGGTGTCGTCGAGCCGGCAGGCCTTCAGCTCCAGGAACAGCTTGTCGGCGCTCTGGCAGTGCACCGACAAGCCACGCGCCACCGCGAGGTGCCCCAGCGCGTGGGCCAGCAGGGTCTTGCCCACCCCCACCGGGCCCAGGATCAGCACGTGGAAGTGCCGCTCGACGAAGCGCAGGGTGCGCAGTTCATCGAGAAGCGCCTGGTCGTAGGTCACCATCGCCGAGGGGTCCCAGGTATCGAAGACCTCGCTGGCCGCCAGCCCGGCGCGCTGGGCGCGCAGCCGGATCCGCTGGTGGCGCCGACGCTGGACCTCATCGGAGAGCACCATCAACAGGACATCGGCGGGGTCCATCCGCCGCTCGCGGGCCTGGCGCAGTCGCTCGGGCAACACCGGCAGCAGCTTGCCGAGCTTGAGCTCCTTGAGGGCCGCGATGAGGGCGGGCGTGAGGTCAGGCTGGGGCATCGGGGTCTCCGGGGGTAGGACGGAGCTGGTACTCCGCGGGGTCACGGGCGAAGCGGAAGGGCAGCACCTGGCCCGCGGCGGCCGGCGCGGGCGGCGACGCGGGGAGCAGACCGCGGTCCACGAGGCCGCGGGTGAGCATCCGGTCGATGCGCTGGACATCGACGACCTCCAGCGCGAGCGCGCGGGCGCAGGCGGTCTCGACGAGGGAGGCGCCGAAGCGCGGGACCAGACCGAGGAGGCGGTAGAGGTGGCGCATCCGTGTCCAGGGCAGCGGGCTGTCGAGCAGCCGGCGGGCGTATTCCCCGATGTGGGGCCCATACGCTGCCGCCTGCCGCACCAGGGAGGCGCCGTCCCGCGTGGCCAGCTCGGCCTTGCCGGGTGGGACGTCCTGGGGGTCGATCAAGGCGCCGCCCTGGGGCTGGCGCGGGTGCATCTTGACGAGGCGGGCGCCCTGGTAGAGCTTGACCGAAGCCCGGTCCAGGCGGACGCGCAGGTCGGTGTCGGTGATGGCGTGGGGGACAGAGTAGAGCGCGTAGTCGACGACCACGGCGTGATCGCGCCCGACGTGCACGGTCGACCATCGCGGCGCGTCGTAGGGTGTGCTGGGGACGGGCTTGAGCAGGGGCAGCTCGTCGGCCTCGAAGGCGAGGCGGGGCTGGCGACGTGTGGTGCCGTGGGTCCGCAGGCCGGCGTCCTTGTGGCACCAGATGGCCGCAGCCTGGCGCGCCTCTTCGAGGGATCCGAAGTCCTCGCCGCGGAAGAAGTCGTCGCGGACGTATCGGACCTGTCGCTCGACGCGGGCCTTGTCCTTGGGCTTCCGCACGCGGGCGGGGTCGAGCCCGAAGTCTCGGGCCTGGGTGTACTCCAGGAACGAGGGGTTGATCACCGGGTCGATGGGATCGGCCTTGGTGATGATGGCGCGTGGGTTGTCGCAGATGACGACGGGGAAGACGCCGCCGAAGAAGGCCCAGGCGGCCTCGAGGGCCTCGATGACGTCGTCCAGTGTCTGGGTGAGGGTGGGGAAGACGAACTGGTGACGGCTGTTGGCGGCGCAGCAGAGCAGGGCGTGCATCTTCCTGCGCCGGCCGGTTCCGCGCTCGACGAAGAAGCCCAGCTCGAGGAAGTCGATCTCGAGGATCTGGCCTGGTGGTGGATCGAGGATGCGTACGGTGTCGCCTCGTCCCTTTCTCTGGAGCTCCTCTGCGACGAAGCGCTGGAGGGTTCGGAGGGGGACGACGACGCCGGTGTGGCGGTGGAGGAGCTTCTGTATCTTGGGGCCTCGGCAGCCCTGTTCCCGCCATGCTTCGATGCGGCCGGCGTGCTTGTGGCGGTGGCGTC
>CAZCVP010000367.1:0-2869 GCA_964501915.1 uncultured Enterobacterales bacterium | reverse complement strand
ACGGTGGACTGGAACTGGTACGCCGAGCCCTCGGTGTAGGACAGCTCCCAGGGCAGGTAGTCGAGGTCCAGCCACCCGAAGGGACCTCCGCTGGTGCCATAGGGCGTGTCCCAGCCCGGCTGCAGACCGACGTCGTCCTCCGCCGGCAGCAGGTAGACCCCGAAGAAGTCGGCCACCACGAGCAGCTCCTCGCCGGCGATCGTGACGAAGGCCGCGTCGTTGGGAGACCGGCTCGGGAACCTCTCCTCGTCCTCGTGCAGGTCCGCCAGCCAGGTGTCGTGGGCGTCGACGGCTCCTCGGCGCTCGGCCCGGTTGTCGTCGAAGGTGTCGTCTGGATGGTCGGAGTAGCCGTGCAGCGGCTGCCAGCCCAGCGTGGTGCTGCCCGGTGTGTAGCTCCCCTCGGTCCAGGTCCCGCGGTAGGCGCGGGGCGCACCGTAGTTCGGCCCACCGCCGACCACGGCGATCAGGGTGCGCTCGCCTCCGGCCACCTTCGACGCCGCCAGGGCGTGCAGCTCCCAGCGCTTGGGATCACCGCTGTTGTCCCAGGGTCGCAGATCACCGCAGCCCTGGGTCCCGATCTCCGGATAGTCCTTGTCCCAGGCCGTCGGAGAGTCCGGCTCGCAGGGGCTGGCGGTGTCCGAGGACCAGAGGGTCGTGGACAGCGAGGCGTCGCCCTCGACCAGCCAGACGTCGGACTCGCCCCCGGTGCAGGTGGGCTGTGGATCCACCGCGGAGGAGTCGTAGGTCCGCCCGGCGTCGGCGACCGCGGCGACCCAGTGTTCGACGCCGTCTTCGAGCATCACGATGTCCCGCACGTCCAGGGCCTCGCTGCCAGCGACCGGGCTGCAGGCATAGCTGCCGGTGCCGCAGATCGACGCGCTGCCCAGCGGAAGCGCGCAGACATAGAGGGCCTCGGCGGCACCCGCCGCCTGGTCCGGCGCCTTGTAGCCCACCATCAGCGCCCCGGTCCCCGGCTGGGCCAGGCCCAGCTCGGCCACGGCGAGCGCCGAGATCACGCCCTCGGTGGGCAGGCCGGTGAACGGCTCGCAGAGCTGGTCCGAGCCATCGAGCCCGTAGACGGTCTGGTGGCGGTCCTCCGTGCACGGGGTGGTCGAGCAGTCGAACTCCACGTGCTGGCTGGCGACCAGCAGCTCCCCGGCCGGGCTCAGCGGCAGGTGCAGGGGCACGATCAGATCGCCGCCGTGGGGTGCCTGGACAGCGCCGGACTTGCCCGCCTGGCCGCAGGGGTCCAGGCCGTGCTCGGCGGCGACGGGGTGGGTGGCGTCGTCGAGGCGGTCCCAGGAGTCGCCCTGGTCCTCGGTCCGGTAGAGCCCCCCGACGACCTCGAAGGCGCCACCGGCGTCATCGTTGGCGGCCCCCTCACCGGCGATCATGTAAGGGTGTCCTGGTCCGGGGCGTAGAGGCTCATCGCGTTGAGCCGGACCTGCTCGCCGGGCAGGTAGATCGAGCCGTTGATCGGCCGCCAGGTCTGGCAGTCGGCCGCGAAGGCCACACCGGCGACGTCGGAGCCGACGAAGCACCCGCTGCCGTCCTCGGCGATGGCCAGGCTGGTCTGGGAGCCCCCGTAGGGCAGGGACAGCGGGGCCCCGGAAGCGAGCTGGTCCGTGGCCGGTGCCCACTCGTAGGTGCCGTCGCTCAGGGCGATCCAGTCAAGCTTGTCGACGAAGGGACCCGCCGGACAGGCCACGGTCAGGTCGTCGAGGGTGGTCGGAGGGCTGAGGTGGAAGACGGAGGCCGTGTAGCCGTCGGCGAGCGTGCTCGACTGGGTGGGACCACCAGCCGGGGTGACCTCGACACGGCAGCCTCCCCACGGTGCACCCCGCATGTAGGTGGAGACCACCAGGGCCCCGTGATCCCAGCGGTAGCCCGGATCGAGGCTGATCTGGCCTCCCGTGGACATGTCGAACTCGACGTCGTCCGTGGTGAAGGTGACGTTGCCCGACGTCACCGACCACTCGCCCGGCGGGATCCCGGCCAGGGACCACCACGCTCGCGCGTAGGGCCTGCGGACCACGTCCACCAGGCCCGTACAGTCGTTGTCCACCCCGTCGCCGACGACCTCCTCGGCGTCCGGGTTCACCGCCGGATCGGTGCCGTCGCAGTCCAGGTCCTCGCCACATCCGGTGTCTCCAGGGTCCACGTCGTCGTAGCCGTCGCCGTCGTCGTCACAGGCCGCGAGGGCCGTCCCCCCCCAGCAAGCCACGTGCCAAGGGACAGGGTCATCGCCAGGGTGAGCATGGGGACCTCGGGCGGAAGGTGGAGCCACGGGCGCACCGACGCGTGGGTTCTGTGTGCCTCGGTCCACGCTACCTTCGCCCGGGGGGCGAGTAGCTGACCCAGGTCAGGCATCCCCGGGTCCGCTCCCCTGCCCCCCTACCCCACCAACTGCCTCACCACCCCCTGCATGCTGTCCTTGGCGTCGCCGAAGAACATGCGGGTGTTCTCCTTGAAGAACAGCGGGTTGCCCACACCGGCATAGCCAGCCCCCATCGAGCGCTTGCACACCACCACGACGCCCGCCTTCCAGGCCTCGAGCACGGGCATGCCGTAGATGGGACTGGACTCGTCGGTCTGGGCGCCGGGGTTCACGATGTCGTTGGCGCCGATGACGATGACCGCGTCGGTCTCGGGGAAGTCCTCGTTGATCTCGTCCATCTCCAGGACGATGTCGTAGGGCACCCCGGCCTCGGCCAGCAGCACGTTCATGTGGCCCGGGAGGCGACCGGCCACCGGGTGGATGGCGTAGCGGACCTCGCAGCCCCCCTTGCGCAGCATGCTCGCCAGCTCGTGGACCAGGTGCTGGGCCCGGGCGACCGCCATGCCGTAGCCGCGCACGATGATCACGCTC
>CAZCVP010000366.1:0-2894 GCA_964501915.1 uncultured Enterobacterales bacterium | reverse complement strand
CCTGAAATCACGTGAGCAAGCCAGGCGACGGGAGCAATGCCCAACACCCTCCTAGAGCGCCCCCCGCAGCGCCACCTCCGCCGCCGCCACGTCGAAGTGCCGCGGCCCCGGGTCGCTGCGCCAGGCGATCTTGCCGTCCTTCCCCACGACGTAGATCCGGTCCGGCCAGCCGCCGTAGGCCAGGTTCGTGCTGTCGGCCATGTCGTCCAGGACCACCGGCAGGTCGATGTGCAGGTCCAGGGCACAGGACTTCGCCACCGCGGCCCGCTCGTCCAGGGTCCTCGGCTGGCTGACCTCGATGCCCTGCGAGACGTTCTCCGGAGACACCCTCCCCTCGACGGGGTGCGCCTCCCGGATGTAGACGAAGCGGAAGTCAGCGAGCTGGTGCCAGGCCGCGTAGAAGGCGTTGAGCGCACCCACCTGGGCGCGGAAGGGCGGTCACGTGTAGCTGCCGAAGACAAGCACCGTGGGCCTCACGCCGAAGTTGCTGCTCAGGCGGAAGGTCTGGCTGCTGTCGAGCGTGGTGAGCTGGAAGTCCGGAGCGGGCTGGCCCGCCTGCAGGGGGTCCGTGATGCGGTTGGGTCCGGGGGGGGCTGCCTGGCTCACCGTGACCGAGACCGCGGTCCCGGCGAGCGCCATCGCGCCGAGGGTGATCCGGACCAGCCTGCGAGTCGTCATTCCCCATCCTATCCGCGGTCGGAGGCCACGGGGCTCAGCGCTCCAGCAGCGCACCGCGACCGTTGGCGGCGAATCGGTCTCGGATCGCGCCCAGGTCCTCCGAGGTCAGGGGACGGTAGGTCGAGTCGCCCCGCTCCCGGAACCAGACCCGGTCACCGGGACCGTCGACGCCGAAGTGACGCCGCTTCAGCGCCCGCACCAGGACCTTCTGGGTCGAGGTGGTCTCGAAGGCCTCGACGACCCGCACGAAGTCGGGGAACCACTTCCGGTCCATGCCCCCCGTCCGGCACTGGGCTTCGAAGCGGTCGAAGGTGGCCTGGGGGTCGAAGGGGGTGTCCGGCCGGAGCTGCACCGCGATCATGACCGCCTCGTCGGCCACGGGGTGGGGGGCGCCATAGGCGACGGCGATGGCGAAGTCGGCGTGCTCCTGGGCGAAGCGGGCCACGTTCTCGGCGGAGAAGTTCTCGCCGTCCTTGCGGATCCAGTCGTCGGTGCGGCCGTCGAAGTAGAGGTAGCGGCGGCCACCCACGATCCGCACGTGGCCCAGGTCACCGGACCGGAACCAGCCGTCGCGGAACTTGCCGTCGGTGGCGTCCCGGTTGTTGTGGTAGCCGTGGAAGAAGACGTTGTTGCGCTTGACGCGGGCGACGATCTCGCCGACGGCCCGGTCGTAGTTGGTGATCCGTCCCTGCTCGTCGACCTCGGCGGGCGGGCACTCGTCGCCGGCTTCGTCGAGGATGCGGGCGTTGGCCTTGAGCCGGCCCAGGCTGCCCGGCGGATCCCCCGGCTCGAACACCGTGCTGATCGCCGCCTCGGTGGAGCCGTAGAGCTCGTAGACGTGGTCCATGCCCAGGTAGCGCACGAGCTTGTCCCGGTCGCTGGGCGTCGCCCCGTTGCCGTGGGCCACGCGGAACCGGTTGCGGGGATCCTTGGCCAGGGCGGCGGTCACCGCCTCGCCGCCGCCGTGGCGGACCTCGAGGGCCGACAGGATGTAGTGGATCGGCTGGCCCACGTAGTTCATGTAGGTCGGACCCCAGGCGAGCAGGTCGTCTTCGAAGGCGCTGGCGCTGAAGCGGCGCTTGAGCACGAAGCTGCCGCCGACGAAGAGCATCGGCATCACCCCGAGGAACCAGGCGTTGGAGTGGAACATCGGCATGCAGATGTAGCCGCGATCGTCTCTCCGGAGCCCGACCCGCCGGGCGGTCACCAGCCCCACGCCGACCAGCATCAGGTGGGTGCACACCACGCCCTTCGGCGCTCCGGTGGTGCCCGAGGTGTAGATGACGACCAGGGGATCGAAGTTGCCCACCCGCACCTTCGGAGGGCGCTCGAAGGCCTGGCCCGCGGAGATCTCGGCCGCCGCGATCGCCGCCTCGACCCCTCCCGGTCCCGCGCGGTCGGTCTCGACGATGTCCTCCGCTCCGATGGACGCCAGGTCCCCCTGGATCCGCCGGAGCTCCGGCGCCAGGCTCGCCTCGGTCAGGACCAGTCCCAGCTCCGCCTGGTCGATCAGCGTGGCGAGGGTGGGACCGCCGAGACCGGTGTTGAGCCCGAAGAGCACCGCGCCGCTCAGCGCGGCGCCGAAGAAGGCGTAGACGAACTCGGGGCTGTTCTCCTGGTAGATGCCCACCCCGAGGCGTCCGGATCCGGGCAGGGTGCCGGCCCCGAGGCGGCGACGACGCACGGCGTCGAACCAGCCGGCGTAGCGCACGGCCTGGGTCCAGGTCTCCCCGTAGGTGATCGAGCGTCCCTCGAAGACGAAGAAGACCTCGTCGCGCAGCCGGCGACTCGTCGCTCGCCGCTGGAAGAACCAGCCGACGTTGACGAACCACAGGGCGTGGTCGACGAGGGGCTTGAGCATCGCGATCCGGGGGGTGGGCGGTCCTGGGCGGACTCTGCCACATCGTCGGGGTCCTGCGGCTCGGCCGAGGCCCGGCTCCTCCCGGTGCGGGCGCGATCCCCAGAGACGGCACGGCCGCGGTCGGTGCAGTGGTCCGCCCTCACCCCAGCACTGCCACCCTCCGCCCGCCTCACACCTGCCGGGCCGAGGCCTCGCCCACGGGTGGGCGCCAGGCCCTCACTTCTTCGGGACATGTCGACATGGCGGCCAGGAACGAGCGATGGGGCGCCTCGCACACCGGGATCTGAGGCCGCTGCCGCTCCGGCCTCAGAACCCCTCCCGGTCCCGGACCCGGTGGACCCAGTCGGGGAGCTCG
>CAZCVP010000365.1:0-2895 GCA_964501915.1 uncultured Enterobacterales bacterium | reverse complement strand
CCACCGCCGCCCGCCACCACGCCCACCGCGTCCAGAAGGTCTTCGTCGCCGCCGGCGACGCCCTGGTGATGGACCTCGACCACTGGGAGCCGATCCTCGAAGCCTGCCGCGACAGCTTCCCTCACCTGCGCCAGGTCTCCTGCTACGCCATGGCCACCAACGTGCTGGAGAAGAGCCCCGCCGAGCTTCAGCGCCTGCGTGCGCTGGGGCTGTCCCTGCTCTACATCGGACCCGAGAGCGGCGACGAGGTCACCCTGAGACACCTGGCCAAGCAGCCGCGCCCGCAGGGAGCGTCCCGCGACACCGACTACGTCTACCGGTGCCACGTCGACGCGGCGCTGAAGGCACGAGACGCGGGCATGAAGACCTCGGCCATCTTCCTGCTCGGCGCCGGGGGCACGGACCGCTCGGAGGCCCACGCCGAAGGCAGCGCCCGCCTGGCCACGGAGATGGACCCCGACTACCTCGCCGCCCTCACCCTCACCGTGGTCGAAGGCACGCCGCTGGCCCGCACCCGCCAGCGCCGCGGCTGGGAGCTGCCCGACACCTTCGGGCTCTTGCGCGAGCTGAGGACCCTCGTGGACCTCGCGAGGCCCAGCGACGCACTCTTCCGCACCAACCACGCCAGCAACTACCTGCCCCTCGGCGGCCGCCTCCCCCGCGACCGCCAGGAGATCGTGGACAGGATCACCCTCGCCCTCGATGGCGCGATTCCGCTGCGACCGGAGTGGTCACGCGGGCTCTGAACCGCCCGCGCTCTACCCCCCGCGCACCCACTCCCCAGAACGCCCACCGCGCTTCTCCAACAACCTCACGCCGACGATCTCCGGCCCCTTGTCGATCGCCTTGACCATGTCGTAGACGGTGAGCAGCGCAGCGCTGGCGGCGGTGAGGGCCTCCATCTCCACGCCGGTGCGCCACTCGCAGCGCACGCGGGTCCACACGCGCACGGTGTCCGGCGCCTCCAGGGTCAGCTCGACCTTGACGCCGGTCAACGGCAGGGGATGGCAGAGGGGCACCAGGTCCGGCGTGCGCTTGGCGGCCGCGATGCCGGCGATGCGGGCCACAGCGAGCACGTCGCCCTTGGGCACGGTGCCGTCGTGGATGGCGTCGAAGGCCTCGGCGGAGAGGCGGATGCGGCCCTCGGCGATGGCCTCCCGGGCGGTGACGGCCTTGTCGCCGACGTCCACCATGTGGGCCTGGCCGGAGGAGTCGAGGTGGGTGAGCTCGGACATGGGCCGAGCCTATCCGGTCCGAGAGCCGATCAGTCGAGGGTCACCCACCAGACCTCGCCGGCGTCGGGGCCGGGATCGGAGCCGACAGCCCAGAAGTCGTCGCCCACCACCAGGCTGGCACCGGCCCGCAGGTCCTCGGTGTCCCCGAGGGCCGGCCCGGCCACGGCCTCGATGGCCAGGCCGTCGGCGGCGAGCAGGGACAGGGCGTCGGTGGTCCAGACGGCCC
Organism: uncultured Enterobacterales bacterium; assembly: GCA_964501915.1. Classification (GTDB taxonomy): domain Bacteria; phylum Myxococcota_A; class UBA796; order UBA796; family CAJQPC01; genus CAYFPX01. The sequence goes on along the minus strand of CAZCVP010000365.1, from coordinate 1,434 downwards.
CGGCGTCGGTGACCTCGAAGTCGTTGCCGGGGGCACCGAAGAGCAGGTCCCTGGCGCCGTCGGCGTCGAGGTCGACCACGGCCAGGGCCGTGCCCAGGTCCTGGCCGGCCGTGCCGACCACGACGTCGGCGTCGGTGGCCCTCAGCGAGCCCGTCCAGCCGGTGCCGCCGTTGAGGAAGACGTAGATGGCGTGGTCCCCGTCAGCAGCCAGGAGGTCGAGGTCGCCGTCGCCGTCGAGGTCGTCGGCCACCAGGGCGCCGAGGCCGTCGCTCTCGCCGGTGATGCGGGCGTCGCTGTCGGAGGCGCTGAGGCTCCCGGAGAGGGTCTCGCCACCGAACAGGCGGATCTCGCCGAGGCCTGTGGCGGTGACGGCCAGGGTCCCGTAGCCGCCGCCGCCCAGATCGCCGAGCACGGCGACCTGGCCGCCGAATTCGTCGTTGCTGTCGCCGCCGCGGATGCTGGCGAGGCCGTCGTCCTCCAGGTCGAAGGCACCGTAGGCCCCCGCACCGCCGACGAGGCCCTCCGTCACCCAGACCTTGCCCTTGTGGCTGCTGGCCGACTCGCTGGCGACGACGAAGTCCGCCGCGCCGTCGCCGTCGAGGTCGCCGGCCGCCACGGCGCTGCCGCCGCGAGCGTTGTTGACCCCGGCACCGAAGACATCGGCGATGTCCTCGGCGCTCTCGTCGAGGACCAGGTCCCAGGTCGACTGGCTGTAGAGCAGGTAGGCCGAGCCGTCGTTGCTGGCGACGGTCGCGGCGCCTGGGGCGCCGATGAGGAGCTCGGCGGCCCCGTCGCCGTCGAGATCGCCCACGCTGGCCAGGGAGGTACCGAGGGTGTCGTCCTCGCCGATGCCGAGGATGGAGAAGGTGGCGAGGTTCTCGACCCCCGTCGAGCGGGTGATCGAGGAGGAGACGACCCAGACCTCGCCGGCATCGCTGGCGGCGTCGTCGCTCATGCGGGCCGAGATGGCGAGGTCCTCGACGCCGTCGGCGTCGAAGTCCCCGGCGGCGAGCACGGAGCCGAACTGGGCGTTGCGGGTCCTGAAGGAGGCGCTGCCGGTGGCGACGTCGGCGAGCATGCGCTCGTCCTGGAGATAGTCGCAGTCGTTGTCGATGCCGTCGCCCACGACCTCCTCGAGGCCGGGGCTGGCCGCGGGCTCGTCGTCGTCGCAGTCACCGTCGACCTCGGCGTAGCCGTCGCCGTCGTCGTCGTAGTTCACGGTGCCGTCGTCGACGACGCCGTTGCAGTCGTTGTCGACGGCGTCGGGGATCTCGGCGAAGCCCGGGTAGACGAGGGGATCGGTGTCGTCGCAGTCGGTGCCGTCGGCCTCGATGGCGGCCACGCCGTCCCCGTCCACGTCCACGAGGTCCGCGCCGTCGCAGTCCTGGTCGATGCCGTCGTAGGGGCCCTCTTCGGCGCCGGCGTGGATCGTGG
>CAZCVP010000364.1:0-2901 GCA_964501915.1 uncultured Enterobacterales bacterium | reverse complement strand
CCAGACCAACAGGGACGGAAGTTGCCTCGCGCACCGGCTCACCACTCATGCCGAGCTCATCTAGTAGGCCCGGTCGTCGCCGCTCACGGCAACTCCGCCCTGACGACCCGGTAGACATGGTCCCGGTCCTCGATCTGGACCCCGGTGAAGCCGGCCTCGGCCAGGGACTGCTCGAGCTGTGGCCGGGTGGAGAACAGGGGAGCGACCTCGCCCTGGGCCAGGAAGAGGCCCAGCCTGCCACCGGGAACCAGCACCCGGGCCATCTCCCGCAGGATCTCGACCTTCTCCTCCCGGGCGAAGTGGGGCAGGACGAAGGAGCTGACGACCGTGTCGAACTGCTGGTCGCCAAAGGGCAGGCTGCGGGCGTCGGCCCACTGGAGCCTCACGTTGCCCAGCTTCAGGCGGGCGATCTTGCTGGCGGCCTTGGCGAGCATGGAGCCCGAGTAGTCGACGCCCGCGTAGGCACTGGCGGTGGGCGCCCCGTACTCGGCCAGCAGCCCGGTTCCCACGCCGACGTCCAGCACCCGGTCCTGGTCCCGGACCACGCTCCCCACCATCCGGCGGGCGTTGCCCCGGTAGGCGGGATCGCAGGCCACGGTGAGGTCGTAGACCAGGGCCCAGATGGCGTAGAGGAGGCGGACGTAGCCCCGGCTGCCCGCTCCCGGCAGGGAGAGCGAGGTGGTTCGCATGTAGCAACGCCGCAAGAAGCCGAGCGAGAAACACCTCCGGTTCCCCTCCAGGGCGTAGTCTTCGGCGAGCAGGCCAGCAAGCTCGCCGGGGCGCAGGGCTCCGAGCGCCTCAACACGGTGGACGACGAGCTCTCGACCTCCGACGAGGTCGGCGTGATCGACCACCACCCGCTCCAGGGGTTCGCCGTCCAGATCGACCTCCGCGAGGTTCTCGGTGGTCCCCTTGGCGGTGATCACGAGGTCGCCGTCGGGGAGGTGGACGACGATTCGATCGAACGGACGCCGCGCACCAGCGCCGCGTGCCGCCTGCGCTGGCCCCGGAGGAGTATGATCCGCCGATGCTCCCCGGCGCCCAGGGCTGTCTGCACCTCGTGGCCGGGTAGCGGGCTCCAGGTGGACCTCGCCGGGAGCCTCGCCGCTGGCAGCCGGGTCGATCGCTACGTGGTGCTGCGGTGGATCGGCGCCGGCGCCATGGCAGCGGTGTACCTGGTCCGTCACGAGCAGCTCGGCACGCTGCACGCGCTGAAGGTGGTGGGCGTGCCCGGACACGAGCTGCGCAGGCGCCTGCTCCAGGAGGGCCGTCTCCAGGGGAAGCTGCGCCACCCCAACGTCGTGGCGGTGAGCGACCTGGTGGACGTGGACGGGCACCCGGGCCTGGTGATGGAGTACGTGGACGGCCCCACCCTCGAGGAGCTGCTCGAGGGGGGCAGGCTGACGCAGCCGCAGGTCGAGGACCTGGCCACCGGCCTGCTGGCCGGCGTGGCCGCTGCTCACCGCCACGGCCTCGTCCACCGGGACCTGAAGCCGGGCAACATCCTGCTGGCGATCCAGGACGGGGTGCCTGTGCCCAAGATCGCCGACTTCGGCCTGGCCAAGGCCCTGGGGCCGGGCACCGGCGAGGGCCTCACCCGTTCCGGCGTCATGATGGGCACCCCGGGCTACGCCGCGCCGGAACAGACCTGGGACGCCAGCCAGGTCGACGAGCGGGCCGATGTCTTCGCCCTCGGGGCCATCCTCTACGAACTGGCCACCGGACAGCGTGCCTTTCCCGGCAACGACATCGTGGAGGTCTTCCAGGCGATCCGGGAGGGGCGCTTCCTGCCGCCCGGGACCTGGGTCCCGGACCTGCCGGAGCGCTGGGAGCGGGCGATCCTGGGGGCCTTGGTAGTCCAGCCCGACGCCCGCTTCGGCACGGTCGACGCCCTCCAGGCGGCCTGGAGCCCGAAGGGTGCCCACCGCTCGGCGACCTGGGACACGGCGTCGCTGGCTGGCGGGCATCTGCCGGCGTACGCCGGGAGGCGCGGGGGGCCTGTCGAGGCCCAGGACGGTGGCGCGGCGGCGGACGTGGGTAGCTCGGAGACCTTCGAGCTCGATGCGTCATCCCTGTCGCCCCCGCGCGGTGAGCCGACGCCGTCGGCGCCCGGCCCGGGACGGTGGCGCGGTCGCCACCTCGCCCTGGCGGTCGCCCTGCTGGTGGGAGCGGGCGCCGTCGGGCTGTGGACGACCCGGGCGCCCGTCGACCCTCAGCCGGTCGCGGAGGCAGACGCCGGCGCTCCCCCCCGGGTGAGCGAGGATCCCGTCGTCCAGCGCCAGTTCGAGCAGGGCTGGCACGCGCTGCTCGACGCGGACTTCGGCGAAGCCGAGCGCCGCATGAAGCTGGTCACGGAGCGGGAGCCCTCGGAGCCGCTGCCCTATGTGGTCCAGAACATGGCGCTCTACCACTCGGGTCAGCTGGGGGGTTCGATCTCGGCGATCATCGCGGCTGGGGAGGCGGCCGGAGACCGGGAAGGCAGTGGCCCGGAGCTCGCCCGGCTGTTGTCCGCCGCCTTCCTTCGCGGGCTGGACGAGGTCCAGACCTCTGACTTCGAGGCGTACCTGCGGAGGTATCCGGCGGATCCGCTGGCGCCCTCGGTGGCGGTCAGCTTCCTGGCCTGGTTCGACCTGGAGACCGCCCGGCGCATCTACGAGGCGTCCATGGCCACCGGCTCGGCGCCACCGCTGTTGTCCTTCGTCTACGCGAACCTCCTGCTGAAGCGGGGACACTGGGAGGCAGCCGTCGAAGCGGCCCGGCGAGGGCTGGTGGAGGCGCCCGAGTCACCCGCCCTGCTGCTGGTCTGCGGCATCGCCCTGCTCGACACCGGGGACTACGCCGAGGCCCGGGTGTGATCCACGAGCCGGTCACGACGCCAGCCTGAGCGGCGTTAGATGGGGA
>CAZCVP010000363.1:0-2927 GCA_964501915.1 uncultured Enterobacterales bacterium | reverse complement strand
CGCCGCCTCCTTCGCCGCCGTGGTCTCCGACCTGCCGCTGCGCGAAGGCTGGCCGCTCTGGCTGGAGGTCCTCAACGAGCCCAACCTCTGCTACGAGTGGACCTGCGACGGCAGCGATCGGTCGAGCCTCGACTACGAGACCATCGCCGCCGAGTACGCCTCCCTCCTGCGCGACGTGACCTCTCATAGGGGGAGGCGAAGCCAAAGGCCGCCTGGGCGCTGTCGTTGGCCTGGGCGTACTGGTAGGGGAGGCCGTCCTGGTCCAGGTCGCACCAGCCGCGGGCCAGCAGCATCTGACCGCCCCCTGTGGAGCCCGTGTCCTCGCAGGAGTACATCTCGTAGTTGCAGCGGACCTGGCCGTCGGGCGTGAAGCCGATCTCGTTCCAGGGGGCGAGGTCCGGCTGCCAGTCCCTGAGCTGCTTGCTGAGGTCGGTGGTGGACTCCGCCGGGTTCCAGGCGGACTCACAGTCGGTCACGCTGCCGCTGCTGCCGCTGTCGCTGGAGTCCCCGCTGCTTCCGCCGTCGCTGCTTCCGCCACCGCTGCCCCCGGAGAAGATGTCGGAGAAGAGGTCGAGGAAGGCGTCGAGGGCGGAGCCGCCGCCGGAGTCGCTGTCGGTGTCGCCGTCGCCGTCGGCGTCGGTGTCGGCGTCGGTGTCGGCGTCCCCCCCGAGGTCGTCGCGGCGGGGGCCTCGGTGGTCTCCGCCACGCTCCACGCCACCAGGGCCGTGAGGATGCCGTCTACGTTGACCGGGGCCTCGGCGCGCCGGCTCCGCTGCTGGAAGTCGACGAACCGGGGCAAGGCCACGGCGGCGAGGATGCCCACCAGGGCGATGGCCGTCATGAGCTCGATGATCGTGAATCCGCGCCGTCTACGCATGGCGGCACCTCGCGATGAGGGCTGGGGAGAAGCCGCCCTCGATTGCCTGCGTCGGCGAGCCTACCACGGTCCGCGGTGACGAAGACTGCCAGAAGGCATCCGCCGGAAGGTGGAGGGCCCGACCTGTCGTAGACTGCGCGGCGACGGGTCGGGTTAGGAGGGCAGATGGGTAGCGGCGAAGGCGTCCCCCCGGGCGGGGTGAGTGACCGCGAGCGACAGCTCGAGGAAGAGGTTCGCCGCAATCGTGCCCAGTTCGAGGCGCGCAAGGTGCAGGAAGCCCGCGCGGCCCGGGCCGCCGTGGTCCGCAAGAACATCACGATCACGGTGCTGCTCGCGACCCTCGTCCTGGGCACGGGCTGGTGGTTGACGCACCGCAAGGCACCGCCGGATCGAAACCGCGCCGACGACTACGCCAAGCAGGTCAGGACCGACGTGCTGCGGCTGATGCCCAAGGGCAAGTGGATCGCCAAGATGCCCGAGGGCTGGCGAGGTCCCGCGGACCCCGAGGCGGCCATGAAGACCTGCAGGTCGATCCTCAAGGCGGTGTGCCCGCTGCCCGACGGCTTCAGCTCGGTCGAGATCCAGGACGACGCGGGCAAGCTCATCGTGAGCTGTGAGAGCTCGATGCTCGACTTCCGCGACCGCTTTTAGTTCCCCGCCGCTGGCCGCTCCGGCGGCTGCGCCCTCCCGGCGCTCGATCCGCTCACTCGTCGACGGACCACCTCACCTCGAAGCGACTCCCGCCGCCTGGACGAGGCCGATAGCTGAGGGCCGCGTCGTGGTGTTCGGCGATCTGTCGGGCGAGGTGGAGGCCGAGGCCCACACCCCCGTCCGCCCCCTCCCGGTGATCGCCGGGCCGGTAGAAGGGCTCGAAGATGCGCTCCTCGTCTCCGGCCCGCACACCGGGGCCCCTGTCCTCGACCACGAGCTCTCCGGGACGAACGCGAGCCGCTACGTCCTCTCTGCCGTAACGAATCGCGTTGTCCAGCAGGTTCCGCACGAGCCGGCGCCACATGCGGGCATGTCCCCGGATCACGGTCGGGCTGCCGTCGACCTCGACGCCTGCTCTGGCCGCCTCCTCGGCCACCAGGCCGAGCAGATCCAGGTCTTCGAAGCCCTGCTGCGCGGTCTGGGCCTCCAGGCGGCCGGCGAGCAGCAGGTCCTCGATCAGGCCGTCCAGCTCGGTGATGTCTCCCGCCGCGTCGGCCAGGACGCTGCTGGCCTCACCGTGGCCCTCTCGCAGGAGCTCGACGGCGACTCGGAGGCGGGCCATCGGCGACCGCAGCTCGTGAGAGGCGCTGGCCAACAACCTGCGCTCGCTCTCCACGAGCGCCTCCACCCGGTCCGCGGCCTGGTTGAAGGTGGTGGCGACGTCGGCGATCTCGTCGTGGCCCTCGACCGTCACCCGGGTGGACAGGTCGCCGTCGCCCCAGGCGCGCAGGCCCTGCTGCACCCCTTCGAGGCGACGCGTGATGCGACGGGCCAGCGGGTAGCTGCCGGCCGCGAGGGAGGCGAAGAGCACGGCCAGCACCAGCATCTGGCGCCTGTGCCAGTCCTTCCACGCCTCGGGGTTCTCCTCCCAGTAGCGGTGTCCTTCCTGGACGTGCTTCCAGGGGGGGTCCATGCCTTCGGGACGCAGCAGGCGGGCCGTGCCGCCCGCGACCAGGACCGTGAACAGGATCACGCCGACGATCGCGACGTAGATCGCCCCATCGATATGCGACGTGCGGGCGCAGCCCGCATGTGTCGGAGGCACACGGCACACCGCTCGGGCTGAGCCAGCGCCAGGCCCCAGCCATCGAGACACGGCCGGCGGAGCCGGGGGGCGCGGGGGGCCGCGGGGCGCGGGTGGGTGGGGGGGGGGCGGCTGCGCCACCCCGCCCCCCGGCGGGGGCGCCCCCGGGCCCGGCCCCCCCCCCCCCCCCCGGCTCCGGACGCGCGGGCGGCCGCTTGCGGCCGAGTGACTCGATTGCTTGGGCCGGAGGAGCATGCACATCGCTCAGGCCAGTATCAACCTGCCGTAGACCGGCCCGCAGGGCCGCGCATATCG
>CAZCVP010000362.1:0-3131 GCA_964501915.1 uncultured Enterobacterales bacterium | reverse complement strand
GGACGGACGCGGCACAAGGGCGGCGGCTTGTTCGGCCATGGGCCGCTTCCGCGTGGATCAGGTCCTGCCCGGGGTGGAGTGAGCTGAGCGTGGTGCCCACCGAGCACATGGTATATACTCCGATATATACCACCCAGGTGCTCCCATGCCCAAGACCGCCAAGCTCTTCTGGAACGGCCGCAGCCAGGCGGTGCGTCTCCCCAAGGAGTTTCGCTTCGAGGGCAGCGAGGTGCTCGTGCGTCGCGAGGGCGACACCGTGATCCTCGAGCCCCTCCCGACCGACACCTGGACCGACGACTTCTGGTCTGTGCTCGGCGCCTTCGGAGAGGACTTCGACGTCGGGGATCGCGACCGCCGGCAGGATCGGGGCGCGCTCTTCTCGTGACCCTGTACATGCTCGACACGAACATCGTGTCCTTCGCCTTTCGCAACCGCCCGCCGGGGGTGGCTGAGCGTCTCCGAGCCCTCGTGCCGTCCCAGGTCTGCATCAGCGCCATCACGCTCGCCGAGCTGCGCTTCGGCGCCGCGCGAAGCCCTGCGCGGCGGCGCTACGATGGCCTCATCGACACCTTCATCGGGCGCGTCGCCGTGTGCCCTTTCGATGAGGCCGCCACGGTGAGCTATGGCGAGGTGCGCGCTGCGCTCCAGGCCCGAGGTACGCCCCTCGGTGATCTGGACATGCTGATCGGAGGTCACGCGCTGGCTCTCGGCGCGGTGCTGGTGACGAACAACACCCGCGAGTTCAAGCGGATCGAGGGCCTGCCGGTGGAGGACTGGACGCGGCAGGTGTGACACCTCGGGACGTGACCTCAGCTGTCACGGCGTGATCGTATGAAGGGGCCTGTCTGGAGGCACGATGGCCACGCCTGTGCTGCTCCCTGTCCGCATGCTCAACGAGCACGTCTACTGTCCGAGGCTCTTCGCACTGGAGTGGCTCCACGGGGAGTGGGCCGAGTCCGCCGACACCCTGGAGGGGAGCCAGGTTCATCGCCGCGTGGACAAGGAGCGCGGGGAGCTCCCTGCTGAACAGGAAGGCGATCCGGAGCCCACGGTCACCACCAGCCTCTACCTGGGGGATCCCGAGCTGAGGCTGGTGGCTCGGATCGACCTCGTGGAGGCTGAGGACGGCCTGGTCGTGCCAGTGGACTACAAGAAGAGCAAGGTCCCGCGCGTCGCTTCGGGGGCCTGGGAGCCCGAGAGGGTGCAGGTCTGCGCCCAGGCGCTGCTCCTGCGGGCGCACGGACACAGGGTGGTGGAGGGGGTCCTCTACTACGCTGGGTCGAGGCGGCGGGTGGCCGTCCCTTTGACCGAGGAACTCATCGCCGCCACCTTGGAGCATCGGGATCGGGCGCTTGCGCTGGTGGACCAGACCGAACTACCGCCGCCGCTCATCGAGAGTCCCAAGTGCCCGCGGTGCAGCCTGCTCGGGATCTGTCTTCCCGACGAGACCAACCTGTTGCTGGGGCGCACGGACGCGGTTCGTCCGGTCCAGGCTGCTCGGGACGACGGCGTGCCGCTCTACGTGCAGCTCCAGGGGGGTCGGCTGGGCAAGGACCACGACGAGATCGTCGTCAGCGAGAGGCGGTCGGAGGTGGGACGAGCGCGGTTCGAGGAGACGACGCGGGTGGCGATCTACGGCAACGTCACCGTGACCACCCCCCTGCTCGCGGCCCTCGCCGAGCGGGACATCGCGGTCGCGTGGCACAGCTACGGGGGTTGGTTCCGCGGGTTGTTCACCCCGGCGTCGGGTCATGGAGTCTTCACCCGGATGGCCCAGCACCGCGCCGCGTCGAGCGCCGGGGAGGCTCTCGTGCTCGCCCGGGCGTTCATCCACGCCAAGATCTCCAATTCGCGGGTGTTGCTGCGGAGGAATGGAGTCAGCGTGCCCGCTGGATCCCTCGAGGGTCTGGCCCGCGGGGCTCGCGATGCCCTCCGCGCGCCTTCGTTGGAGACGCTCCTGGGCATCGAGGGTGCTGCCGCTCGCCTGTACTTCCAGCAGTTCTCGCGGATGCTGAAGGGTGGCCTCGCCCAGCAGTTCGGATTCGAGGGACGGAATCGCCGTCCCCCGCGGGACCCGATCAACGCGATGTTGTCGCTGGCGTACTCTGGGCTGGTCCGGGAGCTGACGGCGATCCTCGTCGGCGTGGGTCTGGATCCCTACGTGGGCTTCCTCCACAAGCCACGTCATGGGCGACCCGCGCTGGCCCTCGACCTGATGGAGGAGTTCCGTCCGACGCTGGCGGACTCCGTGGTGATCACCGCGGTGAACAACGGCGTGGTCCGCGAGGGCGACTTCATCACGCGATCGACGGGCTGTGCCATGAAGCACCCGGCACGTCGGCGCTTCTTCCAGGTCTTCGAGCGCCGCTTGGACCAGCTCGTCACCCATCCCGTTCTGGGGTCCCGGCTCTCCTATCGCCGGATCTTGGAGGTGCAGGCCAGGCTCCTCGGGCGGGTGCTGACCGGGGAGCTCGAGGGGTATCCCGAGCTGTTGGTCCGATGAGGGTCGAGCCCGGCCTCTTCGTCGTCTGCTACGACATCAGTGACGCCAAGCGCCTGCGTCGGGTCTACAAGATCATGCGTGGCTTCGGGGACCACATGCAGTACTCGGTGTTCCGGTGCGTACTGTCGCCTGCCCAGAAGGTGCGTCTGGAGACCCGCCTGTTGGAGGTGCTCAAGCAGGACGAGGACCAGGTGCTCATCGTGCCCCTGGGGCAGGCCTCCAAGGAGCGCTCCTGGCGGATGGAGACCCTTGGCCTCCCCCTGTGCCGCCCAGAGCGGGTGGTGCGGGTATTCTGAGGGCGTCCTGGGATGTTCCGCTCCTTGACATCGCTGGCGAGCGGTCCGGTGGCGCGCCATCCCCGGGCACCGCTCGCGATCGTGATAGAGTGGCGATCGAGGCGCGGCTGTTGGGCCGATCGTCGTGGTCTTTGTCGTGCTGAGAGTGTCCATCTGCATCGCCGCTCGCAAGAGGGCTTCTCGATCCGCTTGTGGTCGGGGTCTATGGGCGAGCAGCTCCTCCCGGTCCTCTGGGCCGGGCCCCGTTGAAGCTCCCAGAGCACGAGGGCCATTGCTTCGGGACATGGGCTCCTCCCGGTCCTCTGGGCCGGGCCCCGTTGAAGCATCAGGGA
>CAZCVP010000361.1:0-3152 GCA_964501915.1 uncultured Enterobacterales bacterium | reverse complement strand
CGTGCATCAGGCCGCCCCTCCCGCGGCCGCGCCGCCGCGCCGCAGCGCCCCCCGCCCGTCGCAGTCCTGGCCCCCGCCCCCCCCCCCCCCCCCCCAGGGGGGGCCCCCCCCCCCCCCCCCGGCCCCGCCGGACCCGGACCCGAACCCGGTCACCCACTACGGCTACGGCTGGGCCACCCAGCTCGCGATCCTCGACGCCGAGGGCCGGCTCGAGGAGGTCGTGGCGGCCCACGACGTGGGCCGGGCCATCAACCCGGTCCTGTGCGAGGGCCAGGTGGAGGGCGGCGTGCACATGGGCATCGGCTATGCCCTCTCCGAGGAGCTGGTCATCGAGGGCGGCGTCCCGGACACGAAGTTCCGCAACCTGGGCATCATCAAGGCCAAGGACTGCCCGAAGATCACGACGATCCTGGTGGAGCACCCGGACGCGGACGGTCCCTGGGGCGCCAAGGGCGTCGGCGAGATCGGCCTGGTGCCCACGGCGCCCGCCATCGCCGCCGCCATGCACAGCCACGACGGGGTCTGGCGCACGAGGCTGCCGATGAAGGACACCCCGGCCGGCAAGGGGGTGGGCGCCCGGGTCCGCCGCAAGAAGCGCTGATCGGCTAGGAGGGGGGGCATGAACGCCCTCACCAAGGCGATGCTGTCCGCCGGGATCACCCTGGGGCTCCTGGTGGGCATCGAGGGCCTGCTGAGGGTGGCGGGCGTGCCGGACCCGGGGCTCTACGACGGCGACCCGGCCTGGTACTGGACCCTGCGACCGGACCTGGACCGGGAGGTCCCGTTCCCCGAGGAGGGCACGACCTTCACGGTGCGCACCAGCGCCGACGGGTACCGGGACGGTCCGCTGCCGGGCGCGAGCCCCTGGGTGGCGGCCCTGGGGTGCTCGACGACCTTCGGCTGGGGGGTCGGGGCGGACGAGGCCTGGCCGGCGCGGCTGGAGGCGGCGCTCGGCGTCCCGGTCCACAACGGCGGCGTGCCGGGGCACAGCACGGCCCAGGGCCTGCGGGAGCTGGCGCGGATCCTCGAGGCGGGTCCGACGGTGACGATCCTCGCCTACGTCGTGCGCGACGCCCAGCTCGCCGGGCGCCCGGACAGCGCGGCACGGCCGACGCCGCCCCTGGCCCGGACCCACCTCGCCCGCCTGCTGCAGGGGCTGTTCTCCGGCGACGGTGGCCCGTCGGCGGTGGGGGTCGGCGTGCCGCGCGTCTCCCCCCCGGAGTACCGGGAGAACCTCGACCGCATGGTGGGGGCGGCACGCGGGACCGGCGCCGAGCCGCTGGTCCTGGTGTTCCCGATGCAGCGGCCCGCCGTGGCCCACGTCGCCGCGCTGGAGGGCCTGGACGCGCCGGTGCTGGAGCCGGTGCTCGACGCCTCGTCCTTCTTCCCCAGCGACCCGATCCACCTGACCGCCGGGGGGCACGAGGTGCTCGCCGGGGCGCTGCGGGAGCCGGTGGAGGCCCTGCTCTCGGGGGAGTGATGCCCGCGCTCAGGGGAGCGCACCGCCGCGGATCCAGGCCTCCACGAGGGCGAGGTCCTGCTCCGGCAGCGGATCGGCCTCGAAGGGCATGCCCTGTCCCATGCCCCCGGCTTCGATCTGTGTCCCGCGCAGCTTGAACAGCAGGTAGCTCTGGTCCGGTCGTCCCGGCTCCACGAGGTCGAGCATCGGCGCCTCGAGCGCCGGACGATCGACGAGCTGACGCCAGGCCTGCTCCGGGTCCAGGCGCAGCGGGGCGTCGCCGTCCACGCCGTGGCAGAGGCCCTCCAGGCAGCTCTGCTCCCAGAGGGACGCGATGTCCGTCTCGTGGCTCGGCACCGGCCCCGTGTCGCCCGGGGGCACGCTGTCGGTGGAGTCGACCACCGCAGGCCGACAGGCGAGCAGCCACAGGATCACCACGGCAGCTCCTCCCCGAGCCAGAGCCAGGCCGCGCCGGCCTCCGCACCCCCCGCGTCGTGGCCCTGGGCGCCGATCAGCAGCTCCGGCAGCCCCCCACCGTCGACATCGGGCACCGCCGCCAGGCTGCCTCCGGCGCGATCGGAGGTCGCGATGCCGTCCAGCCAGAGGCCCCCTGCGGCCGACCTCCGACCCGACAGCGGCCCCCGCAGCACCACGACGGCGCCGCTCCAGTCCGCCTGTCCGGTGGCAGCGGACGCCCCCAGGGCCACGTCGGCGTGGTCGTCGCCGTCGAAGTCGGCCACCGCCATCGAGGTGGCGAGGCGGGCCTCGGGCGCGGAGTGGGTCACCACGAGGGCGGCGTCGGCGAGGCTGCGGCCGTCCAGCCCGGTGAGGCCGTAGACGGCGCCGCCGTCGCTGGCGCCGAGGTCCGACTTGTAGGCGCCGACGAGCAGGTCGTTGTGGCCGTCCCCGTCGAGGTCCGCGCCACCGGCCAGGGACCGTCCGGCGCGCTCACCGGGGTGGGTGCCGTGCCAGGTGTGGGCGGCGTCGGCGAGGTCCAGGGCCCCGGTCAGCGGGCCGAGCACGACGTGCACGGCGCCGCCCTCCCAGTGATCGCGGGTGGCGAGGTCGGAGCCGATGGCGAAGTCGTCGACGCCGTCGCCGTCCAGGTCTCCGGCCCCGAGCAGGGCCTTGCCGGCGTGGTCTCCCGGGGCCTCTCCGCGGATGCGCAGGCCGACGTCCTGGAGGTTGAGCACGCCTCCGAGCCGGGAGCCGGGCACGAGGTAGGCGACCCCGTCCTCCTCGGTGGTCAGCATCGGCTCGGCCAGGGGAGCGCCCACCAACAGCTCGGAGTCCCCGTCTCCGTCCAGGTCCCCGGCCGCCGCCATGGCCATGCCGGCGTGGTCGGCGAAGGACTCTCCAAACAGGGTGGCCCGGGCGACGTCGTCGACGTCGGCGGTGCCGTAGAGCAGGGCGACGCCACCGGAGCGGCGGTCCTGCCCCGTCTTGTGGACCGAGCCCACCGCCAGGTCGTCGAAGCCGTCCCCGTCCAGGTCGCCGACCCCCGCCAGCGCCCGTCCCAGGGCCTCCTGCCACTCCGACCCGGTCACCACGAGGTCGGCCTCGCCGAGGTCCAGGTGACCCCCCGAGCGGCCGAGCAGCAGCGAGGCCCCCCCCCCCCCCACCCCCGCGGGCCCCCGGCCCCCCCCCCCCCACCAAAAAAAACCCCCCCCCGCCCCCAACCAAAAACCCCCCC
>CAZCVP010000360.1:0-3384 GCA_964501915.1 uncultured Enterobacterales bacterium | reverse complement strand
CCCGCGCTCCGCGCCCCCGTCGCCTGGCTTGCTCACGTGATTTCAGGCACTTCCGTTCCTCAGTCGGGCGCTACAGCGGGACCGATCAGGTTGGCCAACAGTTCGAGCGAGCCACCAGCAGACGGCGCTGTCGGGTCGCCCCGGGGGGTCACCCCCCCAGCGCCCCCAGTAGTGGGTGAAGCCGAGGAAGTCGAAGCTCCCGGGCTTCGGCCCACCCCCGTCCCGGCGGGGTCGCCGGAACCGGACCAGCCTGGTCTTCTCGGGGTGGAGGGTCAGGCCGAGGCGCTCGACCCCTCCTGACACTCGCCCGGCTGCCCCAACCCCGTCGATCGGGGGGGAGACTCTCTCGCATCTCTTGGAGGGCTCCCACGCCTCGAACGAACGAACGTCCACACACGGTCTACCGCCAGGTCCAGAGTACCCCCCAACTTCGAAGCGGGACGACCTCCCCTCCCCGTGCTTCACCCCGCTCAAGGGCCCTCGAACCGACCGGCCTCGAAGTCGATGACGCCCTCGCCATGCTCCACCTGCCCGACCCGCACCGCCTGAAGGTCTCCCCTCGGCCCCGCAGTCGATCCCCCCTTGACGAAAACAGGAGCGGACTTCGAATCCGTCAGATGTACGTACGTCGAGCCATCGCACCGCTGCTGCACCAGGTGATGGCGGAGTCTCCGAGCGTGCTGGTCACCGGCCCGCGCCAGAGCGGGAAGACGATCCTCGTCCGGGCGGAGCTCCCGGAAGCAGCCTACGTCTCCCTCGACGATCCCCTGGTGCGGGACTTCGCCCGCCAGGACCCCCACGGCTTCCTCGACAGCCACTCGGCGAGGACCGTGATCCTGGACGAGATCCAGGCCGTGCCCGAGCTGCTGTCCGTCCTCGAGGTGCGGATCGACCGGGACCGCCACCGGGCCGGTGCCTGGGTGCGGAGGGCGCAGGCCGGGGTGTGCTCGCCTGCCAGGTCTCCGAGCAGCGCAAGCTGCCAGGCGGCCACCTGGCGCTGCCCCGGCGGGAGTGGCCGAGCTGGCTGGCAGAGGAGACGGGGCCGCCAGCGCGGGTCGGCGGATGCCGCCGGGAGGGTGTGCGGTCGACCAGAAGGCGGGAACGAGTCCGTTGGTGGGCTCCGAACGCGCGGCGGGCGTGGTCCCATGCGGGTGGCGCTTGACAGAGAGCCCACCTCGAGGGACTGACCGGACAGGCTACCCCTCGGCGGCCCGACTCACGGCGTCCAGGAAGGCTCGGATGGGGGCGATACCCTGGGGAGCTTCGGCGTGCATCCTGCTGGCGTCGATGGCGGCGTAGCCGTGGGCGATCCGGTGGCGGAGCCCGACGGCACGGCGCATGCCGGTGGCGACGGCAACGGGAATCGCCCCGTGTCCGGCCAGCACGTCGAAGGCCGCACCGACGCTGTCGGGCGGCGTCCAGCCCTGCTCGGAGACCCAGAGCGCGGCGAGGTCGCAGCACTCCTGGATGGCCAGCAGGAGGTAGAACGCCGCCACGTCGCGGCGGGGGACATCGGCCAGGTATTCCTCCAGGTCGACAGCGAAGATGGCCTCCGCGTCGCGCAGCCAGCTCGCCGCACGGCTGACCTTGTGCCCGACCAGGTCAGCCGGAAGCACGGCCCTGTCCTTCACCCGAACGGATCCAGTCGCGCCAGGCCCTGTGAAGCCGGCGTGCCGTGGGTGCCCAGTCCCACCAATCCACCATCGCTCGCGCCTTGAAGAGGACCCACGCCCGCTCGGAGCGCTCGCGGAGGACGACGCCGGTCCGGGCGACCTCGAAGCGGACCTGGGGAGCCGCCTGGTCCAGACGTACCAGGTCCACCCGGCGCCCCGTGGCACGCTCCAGTTCGACCTGCAGGTCCAGCTCTTCTCGAAGCCCGAGGTCTGCCACGGGCAGGATGGCCAGGTCGATGTCGCTGTCCGCCTGGAGCTTCCCGGAGGCCGCGGAGCCAAAGAGCACAGCCAGCACCAGCTCGGCCCGGTCGAGGACCCGGGTGAGGGAGACGTGGAGTGGCTCGGGAGACGTCATGGCAATTCGTCGCTGTCCTCTCTCCGGCTTCCGGGTGACCACGTCATCTGGCAGATCGGCGCTGGGGAGGTCCGCCGGCCGCTGCTCGAAGACTACCCTTCCGGTGTCGGCCCTGTCGATCCGGAGGCAGGATCGGGTCTCTGTCGCGGGGCCAGTCAGATCGAGGGGCTCGCTGCTGCCGACCCGGAGGGTCCGAGGACCTGGAGGTGGAGCGGAGGCGACCAACCGCCCGGCGAAGCGCTCCGCTCCGCCGGGCGAGACGATCCTCGAAGCTCACCCCCTCCGGCTCAGGGGCAGTCCTTCTCGATCTCCACGGGCGTCTTCCCCACCCAGTGCGCCGTGGAGCTGCCGTCGTCGCAGGTGAAGTAGAACTGCTTGACGGTGCCGCAGCCATCGGCCTCGAAGTCCGACTTGCTGGGCCAGCCGTCGAAGGTGGTCGTCCAGGAGCTCTCGCCCTTGGACACGGTCGTGGTCACCCGCACCACGCCCGAGGAGCTGTAGCTGCCGACCCGGACGTGGCAGGTCTTGCTGGAGCTGAAGGAGCTGCCGTCGCACTTCTCCCAGGTGACCTCCAGGGAGGGGTCCGTGTCCACGTCATCGAGGTCCACGTCGACCGCTGTGAAGATGTCGTAGGCGTCACTGCCGCAGGAGGTGGGCGTGGAGGTGTTGTCGATGGCCTCGTAGGTGCACTCCGCGCTGGTCGACGAGGTGTCCTCGCAGCCGGAGGTCGTCCCGCAGTCCTCCTTCTTGGAGCCACGATCATCGCAGGAGTCGTAGTAGTAGACGTCTCCTCCGTAGCACTGCGTGTAGGCCTCGTCCTCGCAGCAACTGCTCTCGTCGAAGGTGCAGCTCGAGCTGCAGCCGAGGTCGCCTCCGTCGTAGCCGAGGTCGGTGCACTCAGAGCCGCCCAGCTCCGTGCCGTCGCAGTCCTCTCCCGAGTCGACGGAGCCGTTGCCGCAGTTCGCGTCGCAGGTCGCGCTGCCGCTCTTCTCCAGGCAGGTCTCGCTGGAGGAGCAGGTGTCGATCCGGTCGCCCCGCTCACCGCAGGAGTCGTAGTAGTAGGGGTGGCCGCCGTCGCACTGCTCGTCGGCCTCCTCGGTGCAGGTCTCGCAGTCGCTCTCGTCGAAGGTGCAGCTCGAGGTGCAGGCCAGGTCGCCCTGGTCGTAGCCGAGGGAAGAGCAGGTTTCGCCATCCAGCTCCGTGCCGTCGCAGTCCTCTCCCGAGTCGACGGAGCCGTTGCCGCAGTTCGCGTCGCAGGCTGCGCTCCCGCCCGACTCCACACAGGTCTCGCTGGAGGAGCAGGGGCTCGGTCATCGTCTCGGCCAGCCGAGATTGCATAGAGAGGTCGGTGGCATG
>CAZCVP010000359.1:0-3483 GCA_964501915.1 uncultured Enterobacterales bacterium | reverse complement strand
GGGGCACCCCGCGGGCCGGGGCCGCGTTCGCCAACCCGCCCCGGCCGGGTTGTGTGCGGGGGGGGGGGGGGCCCCCCCCCACCTACTCGACGCTCGGGCTCGGGCTCCGGCTTCGGCGGCTGCTGGAAGGGCGCCGAGGCTGTCCGATCCCGTGAGGCCCGCAGGGCCAGCGCGATGCGCTGTCCCTCCAGCTCACCGGCCGACTCCAGCCGCCGGGCGGCGATCTCCGGCTCGACCACGTGGCTGGCGAGGCTCTCGAGGCTCTCCCCGTCCGACTCGTCGGCGAAGGCGCTGAGCACCTTGGTGACCGCCTGGGCGTCGGGGCGGGCCTCCTCGTCGTAGGCGCAGAGCTCCCGCAAGAGCGTGCGGGCCGCCTGGTCCCACTCACCGGTGCCGAGGCCCGTGTCGGGGATGTGCCGCACCGCCTTGGTGATGGCCTCGTCGTGGGCTCCGGGGGCCAGGGACAGCACCGGGAACCAGGAGCCGGCCAGCAGCTCGATCAGGGTCAGCCCGAGGGCGTAGACGTCCGACGGGTGGTCGCCGCGCTCCCCGTCGCGGCGCTCCGGGCTCATGTACTTGAGCGAGCCGAGGCGGGTGGCCTGGGTGTGGGCCTGGCGCTCCTTGAAGGTGGCGCGAGCGGTGCCGAAGTCCAGGACCTTCACCTCGCCCTCGACGCTCAGCATCAGGTTGGAGGGCTTGATGTCCCGGTGGACGAGCTTCAGGGGCTGCTGCATCCCGTAGGGGACCTTGCGCCAGGCCGCATCGATCGCCGAGGCCACCTTGCGGCCGATGGTCCAGACGGCGCGCGGGGACAGGGGACGCCCCTGTCGCCACGAGGCTTCGGCCAGGGTCTTGCCGTCCATGCGACCTTCACGATGCAGGGATGGCGGAGGCGCGCCAGCATCCTGGCTTCGTCCTCCGTCCTCTGGACGATCTCCTCGAATTCGCCCCACTGCTCCCGCAGGACCTTCACCGCCACGAGGCGAGTGACGCCAGCCCCGGTCGCCTCCGCCAGGTAGACCCGCGCAAAGGTCCCCCCGCTGAGCTGGTTCAGCAGGGTGATCTCGTAGCTGCGGTCCGCGCGTGCCCCGTCTGGCGGGTGCAGGGCTCCCTCCTGGCTGAGGACTTCGAGGTGATAGCACGTTGCTCCCCGTCACAGGGAAGCGGACACGGACGTCGCGGCACCTTGCAATGGCCACGTGGTTCGTGGTTAGACGGACATTCGCGGAGCCCCTCGATCCCTATGACTACGTTGCTCTTCCTCCTGGCGCTGTCGGCCTGCAACCTCATCGGCGGCGGTGAGCCCGACCCGGCGGCTTCGGTCACGGCCGAAGCCGATGGCAAGCTCCGCGCGGGTGATCTCGCCGGGGCGTCCGACGCCTACGATGCCGCCCTGGCCGCCAACCCGACCAACCTCGAGGCGGCGATCGGGTCGGCGTTCGGGGCGTTGGTCCGTGGCGACCTGGCCGCCGCGGACCAGATCCTCGTCGCCGCGGAGGCGATCGCTGGGGAGCGTGTCGGCGAGGTGAAGCTGCGGCGGGCGCTGGTGGCCCTCGAGGAAGGGGACACCGAGGCCCTCCGGGAGCACGCCGAGGCCTCCAACACCGCGGCGGGTCTCGTGCTCGCCGCCGAGGTCGCCCTGGCCGACGGGGAGCGCGAGGAGGCCCGTGCGCTGCTCGATCGCGCCGCCCAGGTCGCCGGGCCGATCGGAGAGGTGGCCAAGGGCTACGTCGAGCTGCTCAAGCACCCCGATCCAGCGGTGGCCGGCCTGGCCGAGAACTACGCCCTGTGGGCGCTGGACCAGCGCGACTTCGCCGTGGCCTCGGTGGAGGAGGTCGTGAAGGGCCTTCCCGAGGACTACGAGGGCAAGCCCGCCGAGCTGCTGGTCTGGGCCGGTCGCGCCGCTTCGCTGGGGGAGACCCAGGTCGCGTCCAACCTGCTCGAAGCCATCGACTTCCCTCCGGCCGGCCAGGCCTGGAGGGTCCTCGCCACCCGCGCGATCATCCTCTGCGCCGAAGGGCGGGGGGACGACTGCAACACCATGCTCGACGGCCTGGAGGGCAAGGCCCCCGCGGACGGCCTCCTCCACGCTCGCGCCACGGCCGCCATGGCCCTGGGCGGCCAGGATGGGGATGCAGCGGTGAAGGTGCTGGGTTCCTCCACCTCGGATGCCACGGCTCGCGCGGCCCTGATGCTGGGAGATCCCAGCCTCGCGGGTCAGCTCGCCACCGACACCGTCCTCAAGCAATACCTCACCGGGATGTGAACGATGCGCCAACTGCTCAGCCTCGTCGTCCTCGCCCTCGCCCTCGTCGTCTCCTCCCCCGCGGTCGCCAAGAAGGACAAGGGGAGCGTGGGCACCCCCGTCGCCGTGACCGTGCTGGACGAGGCAGGTGAGGCCATCCCCACCGCCGTCATCCGCCACCCGGACGAGGCGGACCGCCACCGGGTCAACAGCGTCGACGGGAGCTGGGAGGAGGAGGTCCTCTACATGCCCGACGGCACGGAGCTGATCTTCGAGCCGGGGCTGGTGCTCTTCCTCGAGATCAGCGCCCCTGGCTACGAGACCCAGGTCATCCAGTACGAGGTCCGCAAGCGCAAGAACTTCGTCGAGGTGAGGCTGGTCAAGCTCAACTTCGACGACGACGACATCGAGGAGCCCATGATGTCGTTCGGACGAGACACCCCACGTGAAGCGACCGGCGGCTCCGGTCCGGCGAACTGACACCATGATGATCAGAACCACCCTGACCTTCGGAGTCCTCGTCGTCGGCCTCGGTGGCGGCCTGGCGGCGGCCTCCCAGATCTCCGACTTCGGGGACTTCTTCCCCGAGCGGCCCTGCCAGGACGGCTGGGCGGGCTGCATCGTGGGCGGCTTCGAGATCGACGCCGGCGTGGCCCATGACTCCGCCGGGCGCCCCCAGCCCTCCGACATGCGCCTCGGCTGGTTCGACCTCCAGCCCACGGCGGTGTTCAGCCCCTTCTCCGGTCTGTCCAGCTACACGGGCAAGGCGCCCGTGGCGGCCTCGACGGCCTCGGCCAGTCGCGACGACGACCGCGGCTCCCAGCCCCCGGCGACGGCCCAGGCCGACGTGGAGCCCGAGGACACGGGCGACCCGCCCGAACGGTCCACAACCAGCTCCTCCTCGAGCAGCTCTTCATCCTCCAGCAATGACCGCTACGAGGAAGAGGAGGACGACCGCTACGAGGAGGAAGAGGCCTACGAGGAGCCCGAGCCCGAGCCCGAGCCCGAGCCCGAGCCCGAGCCCGAGCCCGAGCCGGAGCCCGAGCCGGAGCCCGAACCGGTCGCCGAGCCGGAGCCGGAGCCGGAGCCCGAGCCCGAGCCGGAGCCGGAGCCGGAGCCGGAGCCGGAGCCGGAGCCGGCGGTCGCCGAGGTCGAGGAGCCCGTGGCCGAGGATCCGCCGCCGCCTGCGGGGGGGGGGGGGGGGGGGGGGGGGGGGGGGGGGGGGGGGGGGGGGGGGG
>CAZCVP010000358.1:0-3529 GCA_964501915.1 uncultured Enterobacterales bacterium | reverse complement strand
AACGAGAAGCGCATGCTGCAGGAGGCCGTCGACGCCCTGTTCGACAACGGCCGCCGCGGCAAGGTCTTCACCGGTCCCAACAAGCGCCCGCTGCGGTCGCTGTCCGACATGCTCAAGGGCAAGCAGGGCCGCTTCCGGCAGAACCTGCTCGGCAAGCGCGTCGACTACTCCGGCCGGTCCGTCATCGTCGTCGGTCCCGAGCTTCGCCTGCACCAGTGCGGCATTCCCAAGAAGATGGCGCTGGAGCTCTTCAAGCCCTTCATCTACAACAAGCTCGAGGAGCGGGGACACGTCTCGACCATCAAGGCCGCCAAGAAGATGGTCGAGAAGGCCCGCGAGGAGGTCTGGGACATCCTCGAGGAGGTCATCCAGGAGCACCCGGTCATGCTGAACCGGGCGCCGACCCTGCACCGCCTCGGCATCCAGGCCTTCGAGCCGGTGCTCATCGAGGGCAAGGCCATCCGGCTCCACCCGCTGGTCTGCACGGCCTTCAACGCCGACTTCGACGGCGACCAGATGGCGGTTCACCTCCCCCTGAGCGTGGAGGCCCAGATCGAGGCCCGCGTGCTGATGATGTCGACCAACAACATCCTCAGCCCCGCCAACGGCAAGCCGATCATCCAGCCCTCCCAGGACATCGTGCTCGGCGTCTACTACATGACGCGCGAGCGCCGCTTCGCCAAGGGCGAGGGCCGCCGGTTCTCCGGTCCGGGCGAGGTGCTCGTGGCCCATGACTCCGGCGAGGTCCACCTCCAGGCTCCGGTCGACGTGCGGCTGCCGGCGGCTCCCCTGGAGACCCGGGTCTTCCAGCAGATCCCGGAGCTGGGCGACGCTCACCTCTTCCTCGGCGTCGACCCCGACGGGTCGCGTCGCGAGATCTGGCACTTCCACCGTGGCTCCTGCTGGCGGCACGAGAACTCGGTGCGGGTCGAGGTCCCGATCATGGGCGTCGACGCGCTCGTGTCCCTCGACGGTGCCCCCCCCGCCCTGGGCGACACCGCGGACAACATCTGCCTCGTCGATCTCCACCACGGCTCGGCGGACAGCTCCGCCACCCTCGACCAGGCCCGCAGCCTCGGCACGCTGGGCCTGGTGTGCCAGAGCTACACCGGCGATCCGCCCGGCCAGGACGGATTCGGCGTCAACGTCGGCGGCGGCGCCTTTGCGGCCAAGAACGTCCTGGTGCAGGACTTCGGCGACGTCCAGGCGGTCGGCTATCGCCTGCCCAAGCAGGGGGACCTGAGCCGCGCTGCCCTGATCATCAACCACCGGCTCGCGATCGACGACAAGGGTGAAGTCCTCGTGGACGCCCGCGCCAACTCCGCCCGTCGCCTCGAGGCGCTGCGCCAGGCGGTGGTCTGGGGCCGGCAGACCTTTGGCGAGGACCTCGTCATGGTGGCCGCTGCTGCGGGTTTCTTCGGCTCCGAGGGGCTCGTCCCGGTCTACACCGCGGACACTGGCGCCGACAGCGTCGAGGCCCGCGGCGAGATGGTCCGCACCACCGTCGGTCGGGTGCTCTTCTACGACATCGTCCCCGACGTGCTGCCCTTCAGTCTCGTCAACCGCGACATGAACAAGAAGGCCCTCGGGGAGCTCATCGACCGGAGCTACCGCGTCGCCGGCGCGAAGGCCACGGTGCTGCTCGCAGACGCCCTGATGAACATGGGCTTCACGCGGTCCACCACCGCCGGCATCTCGATCTGCATCGACGACATGAAGATCCCGACCCGCAAGGGAGAGATCCTCGAGGGTGCCTACGACGAGGTCCGCGAGACCGAGAACCAGTACAACGAAGGCCTGATCACCGTCGGTGAGAAGTACAACAAGGTCGTCGACATCTGGTCCAAGGTGACCGACGAGATCTCCAAGGAGCTCGTGGCCGAGATCGGCAGCGAGAAGCTCGAGGGGCCCGACGGCGAGGTCGACGAGTCCCACCCGTCCTTCAACTCCGTCTACATGATGGTGGACTCCGGAGCCCGCGGCTCGACCACCCAGATCCGGCAGCTCGCGGGCATGCGCGGCCTGATGGCCAAGCCCTCCGGCGAGATCATCGAGACGCCGATCACCGCGAACTTCCGCGAGGGTCTCAGCGTCCTGCAGTACTTCATCTCCACCCACGGTGCCCGCAAGGGTCTGGCCGACACCGCGCTCAAGACCGCGAACTCCGGCTACCTGACCCGGCGCCTGGTGGACGTCGTCCAGGACATGATCATCACCGCCCGCGACTGCGACACCCTGATGGGCATGGAGGTCACCAGCCTCATCGAGGGTGGCGAGATCATCGAACACCTGGGTGAGCGCGTCCTCGGTCGCGTCGCCGCCGAGGACATCCTCGACCCGTACAGCGACGAGATCCTGGTCCCGCGCAACGGCATGCTCGACGAGGGCGCCATCGACAAGGTCGTCCAGGCCGGCGTCGAGCGGGTCAAGATCCGCTCCGTGCTCACCTGCGAGATGAAGTGGGGCGTGTGCGCCTGCTGCTACGGTCGCGACCTCGCTCGCGGTCACCTGGTCAACGTCGGCGAGGCCATCGGTGTCATCGCCGCCCAGTCCATCGGAGAGCCGGGTACGCAGCTCACCATGCGGACCTTCCACATCGGTGGTGCCGCCTCGGCCAAGGTCACCCAGGCCAGCATCGAGCTGAAGACCTCTGGGACCGTGCGCTACGGCGAGGACCTGAGCGTGGTCACCGACCGGAACGGCCGCATCGTGGCGATGAGCCGCAACGGCGAGATCGCCATCGCCGACGACAAGGGCCGCGAGCGCGAGCGCTACGCCATTCCCTACGGCGCGGGCCTGCTGGTCAGCGATGGCGATCGGGTCAGCGCCAAGACCCGCATCGCGGAGTGGGACCCCTTCACCACGCCGATCCTGGCGAACGACGGCGGCACGGCGAAGTTCGCCGACCTCGAGCTCGGCCGTACCCTGGACGAGCAGGTCGACGCCCTGACCGGTCGGTCGCGCAAGGTCGTGCTCGAGTACAAGGACGCCGACCTCAAGCCGCGGATCGAGCTCAAGGCGGGCAACAAGCTCAAGAACCGGTTCTTCCTGCCGGAGCGGGCCAACATCATGGTCGGCGACGGGGACGACGTGCAGAAGGGCGACGTGCTCGCCAAGATCCCGCGCGAGACCACCAAGACCAAGGACATCACCGGTGGTCTGCCGCGCGTCGCCGAGCTGTTCGAGGCCCGCAAGCCCAAGGAGGTGGCGATCATCTCCGAGCTGGACGGGGTCGTCGAGTTCGGCAAGGACACCAAGGGCAAGCGCCGCATCATCATCAACGGTGAGGAGGGCGAGGTCTCCGAGTACCTGATCCCCAAGGGCAAGAACATCACCGTCAACGAGGGTGACTACATCCGCGCTGGTGAGTCCCTGATGGATGGGGCGGCCAACCCGCATGACATCCTGAAGATCAAGGGTGAGGACGCCCTGGCCCGCTACCTGGTCGACGAGGTCCAGGAGGTCTACCGCCTCCAGGGCGTCAAGATCAACGACAAGCACATCGAGGTCATCGTGCGGCAGATGCTGC
>CAZCVP010000357.1:0-3560 GCA_964501915.1 uncultured Enterobacterales bacterium | reverse complement strand
GAGGATGTCGCTGTATGTCGAGGCTAACGGCGCGCGCCCCCCCGGGGGGGCGGGGGCGGCGGGGGCCCCCCCGCCCCCCCCCCCCCACCGGGGGGGGGGGCGGGCGCCGCCGCGCCGCGACCCGGGGCGGCGGAGCCTGGCTGGTCACCGGAGAGGGCGAGGAGGCCCCTGGCGCCCTGTCGAGCATCGGCACGGACTGGTGCGAGGGAGAGGACGACAACACACCCGACGACGTGGCGACCGAGACCACCAGCTACGACTATGGAGACGCCGCCGACTTCACGGTCTCGGGGTAGGCCGCCGACCCGCCACCCAGGCCAGGACGGTGGCCGGGAGCTGCTCGAAGTCGATCGGTGGAGCCCGGGGCGGCCCGCCACGAGGCCCCGGCACCTCCCAGGGGAAGCGGTAGCCCCCGACGCCGACGGGCCGCACCGTGCGGGCGGCGGCCTCGATCGCGTCCAGGTCCGCCTCTGTCACCACCCCGTCCACCTCCAGCCGCTCCGTGCCGAGGGGGGTCACCAGCACCGCCAGGGCGGCGGCGAGGCCCTCCTCCTCCAGCCCCTCCAGCAGGGCCGCCGCACCACCCGGGACCAGCCGCTCGGCGCGGGCCAGGGCCACGACCCGCTGGGGCGCCCAGACCATCGGACCGTGGTCCTCCGAGCGCAGCGCCAGGGCCTCCAGGGCCTCCAGGTCGGCGAGGTCGGGCCGACCCGCGGACCACAGCCGCGGCCAGACCGTCGCCCGTGACAGGTGGGCCAGGTAGTCGATGGCCGCCTGCTCGCAGATCGGGATCAGGGAGGCGACGACGCCGGTCCGGGTGCGAGCGGCGCAGACCGCAGCCAGGGCCCGGCGAGCTTCGCGAGCCGTCGACACCTCGGCGTCGAGGCTGGACAGCGCCAGGGCCTCGACGGCGTCCAGGTCCGCTGCAGCGACCTCCCCGTCCACCTCCAGGCGGTCCCAGACGTCCTGCCCGGCGAGCACCGCGAGCAGGGTGTAGCGGGCCTCGGGCTCGGGATGAGCGGCGATGAAGTCCCCCACGTCCCCCGGCCCCAGGACCTGGCCGGCCAGCGCCGTGGCCAGCGGAGGACTCCTCAGAGCCGCGACCGTGCCCACCACCTGGCCCAGCTTCAGGACCAGGAGCACCCCACCCACCACGACCACCGGAGCCAGCACCACCCCGGTCGCCACCGGACGGCTCCAGGGCTCGAGCAGTCCCCTCTGGACCCCGAGGAAGCCGACCACCGAGGCGACCACACCCGCCGGGACCCAGCCCATGAAGAGCCACAGCAGCGGCAGCGTGGGCCCCATCACGTGGGCGCCGCGGGGTGCGAAGGGGAGCAGCAGGAGCCAACCCCCTCCCCAGATCACCAGGAAGGGGAGGCCCAACAACAGCAGCGCGGTCCAGATCGGGTGCATGCCGAATCCTCCCACGTCCGAGCTATGTTCCCCGCCCGTGCTCCTGCTCCTCGCCCTGGCCTGCCCGACCGACCCCGAGCCGTGTGGCGAGGACTGCCTGTCAGACCTGAAGGTCATCCTCTCCGAGACCGTGCCGATGGGGGTCAAGGCGAACTGGACCGCCGGCGTCGACGGCACCTGTCACGTGGTCTACCGGGAGGAGGGCGGGGACTGGCTGCAGACGCCGCCCGAAGCCTGCGGTCCCGAGGCCCGCACCAGCGCCGTGCTCCGGGGCTTGCACGCCGACACGGCCGTGGAGCTGGAGGTCGTGCTGCTGGTCGAGGGGGCGGAGCACCCCCGCCTCGCCGCGGAGGTCCACACGGCACCGCTGCCGGAGGGTGTGCCCACCTTCGACGTCACCGTGAGGGGGGCCACCCAGGGCTGGATCCAGGGCTCCTTCTCCGAGCACCAGGCCGGGGTCTTCGTCCTGGACCGGGAGGGCCACTACGTCTACCTCTGGATGAACGAGCCGGACCAGAAGCGGGACATCTTCAACGCCCGGCTGGCCCCCGACCACTCCGGTTTCTGGCTGGTGCTCAACGAGAAGCGCGTCAACGTCGGCTGGGGACTGGTCATCAAGCGGGACTGGTTCGGCGACACCAGCCACCACGTCGAGGTGCCCTACGCCCACCACGACCTGCTGCCCCTGGGCGACGGCACGGTGCTGGTGATCGAGGGGGACCCGGACGACCTGGACGCCGAAGTCCCCGTCTTCGGCGACCGGATCGTCCAGATCGATCCCGACGGCTCGACCCGGCCGATCTGGAGTAGCTGGGACGACCTCACCCCCCCCACCGAGTTCAACCAGAGCACCGGCTGGTACGGCGCCGCCGAGGACTGGATCCACGCCAACAGCCTGGCCTGGGACCCGGAGCGGGACACCGTGCTGCTGGCCTCCCCCCACCTCGAGACCCTGATCGAGGTCGAGCGCGGCTCCGGGGACCTCGTGCGCATGCTCGGCAACGAGAACCAGGGCGGGTGGCCCGCTCGCAACCCCAGCGAAGCCTTCGAGAACCCCCACAGCGCCCACTGGACGGAGGACGGCACGCTGCTGTTGTTGAGCACCGACTGGTCCACCGAGGTGACCAGCGCCCGGGAGTACAGCCTCGACGAGGACGCCGAGGTCCTGGACGGTGTCTGGTCCTACGAGACCACCGATGTCTCGGCCCACATCGCCGGCAGCGTCGCGCGGGTGCCCGGGACCGGTCACACCCTGGTGAACTACGGCACCGGCCTGACCCTGCGAGAGGTCGACCCCAGCGGAGCGATCACCTGGGAGGCCACCCTCGAAGGCACCAACCACGTCTTCCAGGCCTGGCCGGTCGAAGACCTCTGGGGAGACACCGAGTAGCGGGTAGACTGCTCCTTCCTTCACACCCCGGGCATGCCCATGCGCACGTTGTTGTTCACGGCCCTGCTGCTCTGCGCCTGCGGCGACGACACCACAGAGGACACCGCGACCGCGACCGACGACACCGGCACGACCGCGACCGACGACTCCGGGGTCACGGACACCGCCCCCGAGCCCGTCGACGAGGACGGCGACGGCGTGCTCAGCGACCGGGACTGCGACGACGCCGACCCGGCCAACTTCCCCGGCAACGTCGAGGTCTGCGACGGGGCCGACAACGACTGCGACAGCGTGGCCGACGACGATCCCTACGACATCTCCACCTGGTACCTGGACGCCGACGAGGACGGCTACGGCGATGCGGACAGCGCCCTCGAAGCCTGCGACCAGCCCTCCGGCTACGTCAGCAACACCTCCGACTGCGACGACCTCGACGCCAGCGTCTTCCCCGGGGCCACCGAGATCTGCGACGGGGTCGACCAGGACTGCGACGACGACATCGACGAGGACGTCTCCGGTGAAGACGTGACCTGGTACGCCGACGCCGACACGGACGGCTACGGCAGCCCCCACTACACCACCGAGGCCTGCACCCAGCCCGGCGGCTTCGTCGACAACGACGACGACTGCGACGACCTGGACGGCAGCAGCTACCCCGGCGCCCCGGAGACCTGCGACGACGCGGACAACGACTGCGACGGGGAGATCGACGAGGACGGTCCCTCGGGGTCCTCGACCTGGTACATCGACTACG
>CAZCVP010000356.1:0-3621 GCA_964501915.1 uncultured Enterobacterales bacterium | reverse complement strand
AGCATATTCTTAGATAGCTACTTGGAGTAGTAGATGAATTGGGCTTGGTGGATTCTGAACAACTGGAGGTCGCTAAAGCAGGGGCGATGGCTGAAGGCGCCCTCCCGCTGTTGCGTTGCAGTCCCATGGCCAGGGCTCGTTGCAGGCTGATTGGCACACTCCGGAACTCGCCACGTCTTCCGGGCGGCTCGATCCGCCGGTGGCCGGCGCAGCCCGTCCGTCCAGGACGGGCCGCCGGGCGATCCGTTTGTGGCTCTCCCACCGCTGTCCCCCCAGGAGCCCGGCGCAACCCTCTGGATCCCGAGCCCTTCTCTTGCTCCTGACAACGACAGCGCCCCACCGACCGTCCTGGTCGATGGGGCGCACAGGCTCGGTTTCCTCTCGGGAGACCGGGTCCTGGGGGGCGCGTTGTCGCAGAGTCAGCCAGCCAACGGCATCGAGGCGGCCAGCACGGGGTCGGACGACAGCATCTCGGTCAGATCGCGCAGCGCCTCCACCCCCTGCCGCAGCCGGCGCACGCGGCTCACCAGCACGCGCGCCGACTCGGCCTCGAACGCCAACTCCCGCAACGTCTCCAAGGCGCCGCGCTGCGCCTCCAGCTCGGCGAGCGAGCCGGCGAACTCACTGACTTCCCGCTCCAGCAGCGCCTGAAGGGGCGCCGCCAGACGAAGCACCTCCAGCAGGTCGTCCGCCTGACCCCCCAGCCGCTGCACCGGTGACAGACCCAGGCTGTCGAGCCCCTCGATCTGCTCCGCCAGCGCCTCCAGCCCATCCAGCAACGACCCGCCCGGGCGCGCCGCTACGGCCACAGCGTACGCCGCGCGCTCACCACGTGGGTGGTGTCCACCACCTTCGCCGACGACGCCGCAGCCACCGACAGCGCACGACCCACCAGCCGGTCGGTCGCCCGCAGGTTGCCCCCGCCGATCTCGTACACCGCCGCCAGCGCACCCGCGTCAAACGGCGCATCGGTGGCCCCGGCGACCACGCAGCGGTGACGGATGTAGCCGGCGGTCTCGTCCCGCGAGAGCGTCCGCAGCGTCGCGAAGTAGGCCAGGCGACGGGCGACAGACTCCAGCTCAGGGCGGCGCAGCAGGCCCGCCAGGGGCGTCTGGCCCGCCAACACCACGCTCAGCACCAGCCGGGCGTCGTACTCGAAGTTCGTCAGCACCCGCAGCAGACCCAGCACGTCCGGCCGCATGTCGTGAGCCTCGTCGAGGATCAACACCGGCCGCACCCCGTTGACCTCGAAGTGCTCGCAGAAGTGCTGCTGCAGGCTGCGCACCAGACCGGGGTAGCTCCCACGGGGCGTGCAGCCCACAGCAAAGGCGATCTCCCGGCACATGTCGCGCTTGGAGAGGTCGGTGACCTTCACGTAGCGCACCCGGTAGCGCGCCTCGGGCAGTCGCTCGGCCAGCGCACGCAGCAGCTGGGTCTTGCCGGTGCCCGCCGGCGCGATCAAGGCCGCCGACTGGCGACGCGAGACCGTGTCGTACAGGGCGTCGAGGGCCTCGTCGTAGTGCGCCAGCCGGAAGTGGTGGTCCACCCGGATCTCCCGGGTGCAGACCTCCGCGTGGAAGCCGAAGTGGGCGCGGATATCGGTCATGAAGACTCCGTGTTGGGGAAGCCGCCGTCGGGCCCGGTGACGCAACCGAAGTCGCGCTGATAGGCCAGGTCGGCGGCAGAGGGAACCGTGGCGGGCGCGGTCTCTTCGGGCGCGTCGCTTCGCGGTGCGCGGCCCGCGGTGGCGTTGGCGGCCAGATCCGCGGGCAGAATCCGGACGGCCGCGCCGTCGTGGAGCACGTAGAGGCGGTCGTCGAGGACCTGACGCCAGAAGCGGATCGGGGTGCCGGCGTGGCCGCGTGGGACCTCGTAGTCGACGCCGTCGTGGGAGAGGATGTGGTCGTTGGAGACCTTGCGGGTGCCCGCCACGAGGAACTTGCTGCGCAGGGCGTCGTCGTCGGTGGGGAAGCGCAGCGAACGGGGGTCTGTCTGCCAGCGCTGGTGGGGGGTCTGATCGCCGAGCGTCGCGTGGGGCGTGTGGTTGTAGACCGCCGCCAGGAAGTGCTTCGCCCGCAGCTCCAAGGCCGCGCAGGCGGGGTCGATGGCGGGGTTGTCGTCCCAGCCCCGCAGCAGTTGGGCCTTGGCGGTTCGGTTGAAGCGCTCCACCGCCCCGTGGCCCTGCGGGTATCGCGTCTCGCCAAAGATCAGCCGGGCGTCGAGCTGCTGGACGACCGCGCGGGTGTCGTGGGCGGTGAAGCCCGATCCCTTGTCGAGGTAGACGATGTCCATGAGCCCGTGGCGCCTCACGGCCTGGTAGAGCCCGCGCAGAAACAGCGCGCAGGTCTCCGAGGGCCCCACCACCGCGTTGAGCCCATAGCGGGTGGCATTATCGAGGAAGAACAGGACCACCCGACGCAGTCGCCCGGCGCCGGCCCGGAAGTGCTTTCCGTCGGCGAGCACCAGCTGCATCCGGTGCGGGAAGCGGAACCGGCGGGCGTCGCGACCGCGGCTCTTCTTTCGATGGCGGAAGTCCAGGTCCATGCGCCGGGCCGCCCGCCAGACGGTGACGCGATCGATGGGCGCCTCCGGTCCCACGACGCCCACCTGGCGTGCCCGGCGGATGATCTCGGGGATGGAGGCCTCCGGATCGCGCTGGTGTTCCCGTCGGAGGAAGTCGACGAAGCGCTCCGAGAGGGCCTCTGTGGTCTGGATGCGCTGCCGGGGGCGGGGCTCGAGGCCGGCGATGTGGTGGGCGTTCCAGGCCTTCAACCAGCGGTAGACCGAGCGCATCGATACCTGGCGCAGGGTCCCATCGGGCCGCAGCCAGCGCGGGCTGGCCGCGGCGCGGACGGCGTGGGCGCGCACCTCGCCGCCGGCCATGTAGGCGAGCACGAGGCTGACGACCTGATAGCGGAAGAGGGCCTCCGGGGAGGCCGGCAGTTGGGGGGGGCTGGTGATGGACACGAGCGTCTCCGAGAACGACCGCGCCCTATGAAGGCGGCTGCGGCGGTGCCCTCGCGGATGTCGTGGATCGCCGCTCGGCCGCGCGGTGTCGGTTGGGGTGGAGGGCGCTGGCGGCCCCAAACGGCAGCGTGACGAGGTGTCCTCGATGGCACCATCGGGGCTGGGGCCAGCAGCCCGCGATGTGTCCCGCGACGAGCAGGTCCTGCCAGTGGGGTGGGGCGGGCAGGCGCGCGAGGACCTGCTCTATGGCCAGGGAACGGGCGCGGTAGAGTGGCCGCGTCAGGCCCGTAGTCAAGCCGATGAGCAGCAGCGCGGGGACGCCGAGGGTCTCGGCGATGGCGTGGCGGCGGTCGGGGTCCAGGTCGGTATCGAGGCCGAGCAGGTGTGCGCAGCGGTCGATGTGGGTGTATTCGGTGGTGTAGGCCAGCCGGGCGACGAAGGTGTTGTCTTCGCGGATCTCCCAGGCCCAGGGTTCCCCCGCGGCGACGGCGAGGGGGGTGTCGAAGAGGGTGCCGGCCCAGCCCGCGGCGCGGGCGCCGTCGAGTTGTGCGTTGGCGATGGGGCGTCGTCCGTAGGGTACCCAGGCCGGGGGATAGAGCGTGAAGGCGCGCCTGTGGCGTCGGCATCGGGCGACGGCGAGGGGGAAGCCTGGCC
>CAZCVP010000355.1:0-3623 GCA_964501915.1 uncultured Enterobacterales bacterium | reverse complement strand
TCTGCGACGACGCCTACATCTCCTTCCGCTACGCGCGCAACCTCGCCGCCGGCCTGGGCCTGGTCTACAACCCCGGCGAGCGGGTCGAGGGCTACAGCAACTTCCTCTGGGTGCTCGCGGCGGCGGGGCTGAAGGCCTGCGGGCTGAACGTCCTGCTCCTGATGCCGATCCTCGGCGCCCTCTGCGGCGCGCTGCTCATCTGGCGTGTGCACCGGGCGGCCGGCTCCACCTGGGCGCCGGGCCCGGTGCGGCGGGGCTGGCGGCGCTGTCGATGGCGCTGCATCCGCCGTTCGCCGCCTGGGCCACCGGGGGGTTGGCGACGATGCCGTTCGCGCTGCTCTTGTTCCTGGCCTTCGAGGGGCTGGTCTGGGGCCGGGCGGGCTGGCCGGCGGGGCTGGCGCTGCTGGGGGTGGCGCTGATCCGGGTGGAGGGGATCGCCTGGGCGGTGGTCCTGCTCGGGCTCGGCGGGGCCGTTCGCTGGCGCGGTCGCCGATCGATGCGCTCCACCGCGGGCGCGGCGGTGTTGCTGGCGGTGGGCTTCGCGCTCTACCAGGGCTGGCGGCTGGACTACTACGCGGCGGCTAGCGGCAACACCGTTGAACGGAACCCCTTCGGGGTAGCTGGACGGTCGCGCGAATCGCGCGGTGGCGTTCCCTCACCGTGCAGGGTGGCTCGCGGCGGTTTCTTGGCTTTGGTGAAGGCGATGTGGCGGAAGGAGCTGGCGCCATGAAGCCTATTTCGGGGCCTCTGACCTTTCAAACCGGGCCCCGAAGGACACGCCCCATGACCCCGCTCCGTCAGAAGATGACCGAAGACCTCCAGCTCCGCAACTTCGCTGCGAGCACCCAGCGGCACTACCTCGCCGCTGTCGCCCGCTATGCCCGCTTCTACGGCCGCTCTCCCGATCGCCTCGACACCCACCACGCCCGGGGCTTCCTGCTCTACCTCCACCGGCTCGGCCGGGCCCCGGCCACCCGCATCGTCTACTGGGCGGCGCTGCGGTTCTTCTACACCCACACCCTCGGCCGCCCCGACGTCATGGCCACCATCCCCAGGCCCCGACCCCGACCCACCCCGCCGCGCATTCCCCTCACCCGCGAACAGGCCCGACCCCTCCTCAGCGCCGCCCAGGAGGACCCCTTCACCCACGCCCTGCTCGCCACCCTCCTCGCATCGGGCCTCCGCATCTCTGAGGCCACGCACCTCCGCATCGAAGACCGACCCGGTCCGGAGGACAGCACGTCGGGCCTCCTCCAGGTCCGACGCGGAAAGGGACACAAGCCCCGCACCCTGGGCCTCCCCACCGAGCTGCTCGACTGCCTCCGCAGCTACTGGGACGCCGAACGCCCCGGCTACACCTGGCTCTTCCCCGCCCAGCGACTCGGTGCGCCCGGCCGCGTCCACCCCACCCGACGATGGGCCGACCGACCTGTCGGCAATCAGACCCTCCGCAAGCGCCTCCACGCCATCACCCGACGCGCGGGCCTCACCCGGCGGGTGACCCCCCACGACCTCCGCGCCACCTACGCCACCTGGCTGGCCGAGGCCGGCGTGGACCTCCACGTCATCCAGGTCCTGCTGGGCCACAGCAGCCCCAACACCACCGCCCGCTACACCTACGTCCGACCCGACCGCCTGCGGGCGGTGCCCTCCACGCTGGCGATGCTCTAAGCCCCCGTGGTCGCCCCGGCCCCCGCCTGCGGGGTCGGAAAAGCGGCGCCTTCACCTGTCCTCGATGCCTTACGGCGCCACGTCGACGCCTACACCCGCCGCTTTGAGACCGACCCCCGCCGGCTACACATCCTCCGCCGCCTGATGGCCTGCCGCACCGCCGCGCTGGGGGCCCACACCTGCGTCTGCCAGGACTGCGGCTGGTCCGCGCCGCTCTACAACGCCTGCCGGGACCGCCACTGCCCCCAGTGCCAGGGCCCCGCCTGCGCCGACTGGCTCGCCGCCCAGACCGCCCGGATGCTGCCGGTGGGCCACTTCCAGGTGGTCTTCACCCTGCCCGCGGCCCTGCGACCGATCGCCTTCGCCAACCCGGAGGTGGTCTATGGGCTGTTGTTCTCGACCAGCGCCAGCGTGCTGCAGGACCTCGCCGCCCAGCGGCTCGCCGCCCGGCTGGGGCTAACGGGGGTGCTGCACACCTGGACCCAGACGCTGGACTACCACCCCCACGTGCACTTCCTGGTCACCGCCGGCGGCCTGCAGCGCGACGGGGAGGGCTGGGTGGCCACCGGCGAGCGCTACCTGTTCCCGCAGCGGATCCTCGGCGCGATGTTCCGTGGGCGCTTCCTCGAGGGGCTCATCGGAGCGTTCGAAGCGGGAGAGCTGGTGCTGGAGGGCGATCCAGTGACGGCGTCGAAGGGGTTCCGTTCGACGGTGCGTGCGCTGTCGAAGCGGCACGCGCGGTGGGTGGTGCACGTGGAGGCGCCGGGGGGCCGGCCGGTGTCGCAGGCGGCGAAGTACCTGGCCCGGTACGTCAAACGGGTGGCGATCCGCGACGCGCGGATGGTGTCGGTGACCGACGAGGCGGTGACCTTTCGGACGCGGCAGGGACCTGTGACGCTGTCGGGGGCGGAATTCGTTCGCCGGTTCTCGCTGCATGTGCTTCCGCGGGGGTTCCGGAAGGTTCGCCACTTCGGTCTGTACGCGCCCGGGGCGATGGGGAGCCGGCGGGAGCGGGCGCGTGGGCTGCTGGTGGCGGCGGCTGAGGCCGCGGGGGAGGCGCTTGTGGCGGCGCCGCCGCCGCGTCGTCGTGGTCCTCGTTGTCCAGACTGCGGGGGCCTTCGTTGGCGGTATGTGTTCGGTTGGTCTTCGCTGCCAGCGCTTCCTTCACCGCTGTCGGCGTCGCTTCCGCGTGCGGGAGGTCCGCCGTGAGGGCGATGGGGTCTGCGCGGCGCTCCTCAGGGACGGGGTGGGCAGGGGGGGCTCTGTCCGCGGCCAGTGGGCCCTGCACGACGCGACCCGCGAGGGGGCTGGAGGGGCCGGTCGAGCCGCTGGAGCGAGCGCACTGCAGGTCCGCGAGAGGGCGAACCTGCCGCCGACACCACACGGAGGGCGATCGACCTCGGCCTTTTCGCCCATAGGGAGCGGCGGCGCGACCGTTCCGCTCAACGGCAGAAAAGACCGGCGCCTACTCGTCGTGCTGGCCCTGCACGACCTGCGGCCGGTCTTTTCCGCTTTATGTTGCCGTTTCGCCCTGCTACCGTCTCCCCTCTCTGCCTGACCGCGCTGCCCGCTAGCGGATGGACCGCGCAAGGCGTACTCCCATTCCGCCTCTGTGGGTAGTCGATACCCCTCGCAGGCTAACCCCCGGGGCGTGTCTGCGAAGAGGGTGCATCCTGACCAGCCACAGAGGCTCAGCGACCTCGGGGCGCGGCGCCGCCGCCGGGGAGCCGGGCCCGCAGGCGCGCCCCCACCAGGCCCACCAACCCCTCGGGGCTGGTGGCGACCTCCCCGGCGAGAACCTCCGCCTCCATCAGCGCGCTCCGGCCCGCGGCCACGTCACCCGCGGCGAGGGCGACGCGGCCGCGGGCGCAGAGGAGCAGCGCCAGTTGATACTGATCGCCGATCGCGCGCAGGAGGGCCTCGCCACGTGACAACATCTCCGCCGCGGCGGG
>CAZCVP010000354.1:0-3698 GCA_964501915.1 uncultured Enterobacterales bacterium | reverse complement strand
TCTGTGGCACCCCACGCGCGCGCAGATGGCGTTGGCACCGCGCCAGCCGCGTCTGTGGCACCCCACGCGCGCGCAGATGGCGTTGGCACCGCGCCAACCGCATCTGTGGCACCCCACGCGCGCGCAGATGGCGTTGGCACCGCGCCAGCCGCGTCTGTGGCACCCCACGCGCGCGCAGATGGCGTTGGCACCGCGCCAACCGCATCTGTGGCACCCCACGCGCGCACAGATCGGGGTTTGAGGCGGAGCTTCGCCAGGAGGGTGAGCGGCATTGCCGTACGGTCCCTCCGCTGCGCTCCGGGCTTTCGCCCGCCTGCGGCCCGGTCCACAAGGCCCCCCCAGAGAGGAAACGTGGCCTCGCACCGCGCAGCGGCGAGCGCGAAAGCGCTCGCGGAAGGCCCGTCAGGGACTTCCGGGCACGGGCAATGGTCTCGACTTTGGCCCCTTGGCGGCTGGAGGGCTCGGCGAGCGGGCCGAGGCCACGCGCGGCTCGACCGCTCGCTGTGGTCTCCAGTGGACATCGCGGCAGGGCGACCGGCTAAGCTCCTCCGCGTGCTCGCTGCGATGCTGCTTGTGGCCTGTGAGGAGGTCGTCGAGGCCCCCACGGATCTCGACGGGCTGATCCGCTACACCTGGAGCCACTTCGACGGCAGCGCGGCGGAGCTCGAGGCCGCGGTGACCAACCTCCGAGCTGTGGTGGACGCCGACGCCCTGGAGGAGCCCACCGACGGTGAGGTCAGCCGCCTGGAGGCCGAGGACCTGGCGCTGATCGACATGGACCACCAGAGCCCGGAGCTGGCGGCCGGGATCTACATGGTCAGCCCCTTCGACTGCGACCTGGACCGGCTCAGCGAGATCCTGATCTACCGGCACCAGGAGGAGCTCTTCGACATCTACAACGCCTACGAGCGCACCTGGACGGACAGCGGTGGGGCCTTCCGCGGGGGAACCAGCGACGGGCTCGACTGGGACATCACCTACAGCGCCGACGTCCTGATCACGCCCTACGACGCGGTGGCCGAGGGCGGCATCCGGCGCTTCGAGACCGAGGACTGGGGCGACGTGCTCCTGGTCCGGCGCTGGATGCTCGAGCCGGCCGTCTTCGCCGAGGGCAGCAGCTACGCCTTCTCCCAGGACTACACCGTGCGGACCTTCTGGGAGCGGGCACCCGGCGAGGTGGTCCACCTCTACGGCATGTGGCGCCAGGCCGACTTCGGGGAGGGGCTGACGTCGAACGACGAGTACCTCCAGCGCATCCAGCTCAACGGCCTGGCGGGGCTGGACGAGGACACCGAGAGGCTGTGCGCGGCGGGGCTGCCCGCGAGCCAGTAGGGATCAGTCGGTCGCCACCGCCGCCTGGTAGCCGAGATCCGCCACGACGGCGACCAGGGCGTCCGTGGAGGTCGCGCCGGTCTCGAAGACCACCTCGGCGGTCCCATTGACGTGATCGACAGCCGCAGCGGTCACTCCCTCCACGCCTTCCAGGGCCGTGGTCACCTTCTTGCTGCAGGCCCCGCACTTCATGCCGCTCACCGTGAGTTTCAGGGTCGTGGCGGTCTCGTCGGCCTGGGCGGCCTCGACCTCGGCCTGGTCCGCGGCGGCCTCGCCGAGGTCCCGCAGGGTGCAGTGCTCCGAGGTGCACGGCTTGCCCTCCTCGCAGGCGAGCACGGGGGGGGTGAGGGCCATCGTGGCGACGAGCAGGGACAGCATGGTGGGGACCTCCGGTGGGCCACAGGGGTCGCCAGGATAACCAACACGCAGGCCCCCATGTGGATGACCTTGCTGTTCTCTGTCACCTGGGCCGGCCCCACGTCCGTGGAGCTGGAGGCGGAGTGGTCCCGGTTCACCCAGCGCGCCCAGGGCATCGCCCGGCTGGCCCTGCCGGACTTCGAGGCCTCGGAGTGGGCCCGGATCGCCGACGGGGGCGTGGCTCGCCGTCGCATCCGCGGCGAGCCGGGGGCTTCGGGAGGTACGGTCGATCGGGTGATCGGCGTGGCCTACGTCCCCCATCCGGTCCAGCAGGTCTGGATCGGCGTCCTCGACGACAAGCACGCCTCGCTGGTGAGCGGCCTGACGGAGCGCCAGCTACCGGGGACGACCCCCTCGCTCAAGGTGCTGTACCAGGCCCTCGACCTGCCCTTTCCCTTCTCCGATCGGCACTGGGTGCTGGAGATCTCCTCCAACCCGGAGCTGCTCCAGCGCACGGGCGCCTGGGAGCGCACCTGGTCCCTCGATCCGCGAGCCACGGGGGCGCTGGTCGATGTCCCGTCAGGGGTCCGCCTGGACCCGGGCGAGGCGGTGTGGACCCCGGAGAACGACGGCGGCTGGCTGCTGGTCCCGATGGGCGACAGCGGCACCCTGGTCGTCTACCAGGCCCGCACCGACATCGGCGGGATGATCCCCGACGACCTGGTCACCCGCTACGCCATCGCCCGCCTGGACGAGATGATGGCCCAGACCACGGCGCT
Source organism: uncultured Enterobacterales bacterium (assembly GCA_964501915.1). Taxonomy (GTDB): domain Bacteria; phylum Myxococcota_A; class UBA796; order UBA796; family CAJQPC01; genus CAYFPX01. The sequence goes on along the minus strand of CAZCVP010000354.1, from coordinate 1,230 downwards.
CGCGGAGCGGGCCCCGCGCCACTACGTCGGTCCCCACGAGCCCATCCACGGCCCCGACGCGATCCCGCTGCCCACCTGGTGAGCCCGCGAGGGAACCGTGAGCGCTCGCGCTTGTCTGCAGTTCCCCAGCAGGGACCTGAACATGCTCGCGCTCCTCGTCGCCCTGGGGGTCACCCCCACCGCGGAAGCCGTCGACCCCCCCGTGGGCTGTCTCCGAGACGTCCACCAGCTCGGCGTGACCACGGACCCGCGCCTGGAGGGCACGCTCCTGGTGGTGCGCAAGGAGGTCCGGCGGATCCAGCTCTTCGAGCGGGGCCGGGCCTTCGAGCTCGACGATGAGCTCGCCTGCTGGCAGGTGGGTCTGGGCGGGCAGCCGGCGGGTCCCAAGCGGGTGCGAGGGGACAACCGGACGCCGGAGGGCTGGTACGCGACCTCCGACAAGCCGTGGTCGAACTTCTACGGCGCCATCGCCGTGCACTACCCGAACGCGGAGGACGCGCGAGCGGGTGTCGCGGCGGAACGCATCACCGCCGTGCAGGGGGAGGCGATCCGGGGTGCGCTGGAGGCGGGTCGCAAGCCGCTCCAGACGACCCGGCTCGGGGGCGAGATCCTGATCCACGGCGGCGGCGGCGACGTGGACTGGACGCTGGGGTGCATCGCGATGGACGACGCGGACCTCGACCTGCTGCGGGCGACGCTGCCGGGGGGGCAGAAGGTCGACCTGTTGATCCTGCCGTAGGTCCTGCTCAGTCCCGGGTCGTGGTGAACGATCCGCTGAACTCGATGGTCATGCCGCTCTCCACCACGGAGTCGGAGAACGACCCTGAGACCTCCGAGCTGCTGTAGGAGCCCGTCCAGGTGGTGTCGAGGGGTCCCTCGGAGGTGATGTCGCCGCTGGCGCTGGAGCCGGAGATCGTCCCGCTCAGCTCGCCGACGTCGTCGCCGAACGAAGAGAGGGCACCGGCCCAGTAGCACTCGTACTGGCCATCGATCCGGGTGGCCGTGACCTGGATGTCCACCGGTCCGGTACAGCTATCGGTGATGCCCATCGCCGCGACCTCGGCGTCGATCTGGTAGGTCCCGGAGAAGTTCTCGTCCCCGCTCGGAAGGGCCGTGTCGGCGGTGTCGACGTCCGCGTCGGCGTCTGCGTCGGCGTCGGCATCGGCGTCGGCGTCGGCGTCGGCGTCGGCATCGGCATCGGCGTCGGCATCGGCGTCGGCATCGGCATCG
>CAZCVP010000353.1:0-3733 GCA_964501915.1 uncultured Enterobacterales bacterium | reverse complement strand
TTACGCGACGTCGATTGCCGCGGAGCCGAAAGCGCTCTTGTAGTTCCTATCCACCCCGGGGAGGCGTGGGCCTACCCAGGCACATACGCCGAGTACGTGCGGTCCACCGGCCGGGAGGCCCCGGGCATGCGGGCCGCGGACGGCACCTCGGAGGGCTGAGCCCGCCACCGGCTCACTGCCGCAGCGCGCCTCCCCTTCCACGAACGCCCCCGCCGGGGAGACCTGGTGCGGGTCGCCGGACCCTACGGCGACCTGCCGGAATCCCCATGCGGCCTCGTTGGAGTGCTCCCCGAGCAAGGGTGGAGAAGAGTGGATACCTGAAAGGCGATCTCCGACCCGACCACCGCTGGAGACCTCTGCCCGCAGTCAGCGATTCGCGTCGACAGCTCCTCGTATGTGGCCAGCTGGTCGCCGCGCCGACCGACTGGGCCAGGCCTTCCCCCGGCCCAGGACCGTGACGGACCGCGAGCGCCACCCCGACCCTGCGTTCCGATCGCAGTCGCGCCCAGGACGGCCAGGAGCATCCCTCCACTTTCATGAACCGCGTCCGCTGATCGACGAACCAGCGACGGCGGATCGGGAGTAGGGTGGGGTGGTGACCGTATCAGACCGCCAGCTCGAAAGTCCCAATGACCCGGGTTGGTCCGCCCCTCACTCACCCCAGTCTGCCGAGAGTCCCTGGCCAACGACTCCTCGAACACTCCGGGAGGGGCAATCTCTCGCGGCGAGAGCCGCGCTGCGGGCGCGACGAGCGAGCCGGCGGCGCTCAGCTCGGGAGCGGGCGGCAGCCTGCCTGTATTGCGTGGCGCTGCTCGCCTCCTGCGAGACCGGCAGCGCCGGGGTCGAGCCCAGCGAGGGGGTCGCTGGGGAGTTCGGCTCCTGGAAAGTGACCTGGACCGCACCAAAGGGGGGGAGATCCGCGGGTGGCAGTGTGTATGTGCAGCTCCCCAACTCCTGGCACTACGGGGAACGCAACTCGCTCCGGGTGCTCCAGAGCTCGGACCCAGCCGCGGACAACTACGTCTCGGCCGTCACCTCGGCGTCGGACGTCCAACTACGGACTTCGGTGCTGGAGCCCTACGAGGAGGAGTTTGTCAAGACGTCACGAATCGGCCTCGACGGCCGGCTGGGACGGTACGCCCTGGTGGTCCGGGTCGACGTGGTCAGCGGACGGCTCGACGAGGGCGACACCATCGACGTCATCTTCGGCGATACCACAGGTGGGAGTCGGGGGATGTCGGCAGCCACCGTGAGCACGGGGCGGCCGGAGGTCCTCGTCGCGGTGGGCCAGACCGCGTTGGGCAACCTGCGTCTCCTCCCCGACCGGCCGCTTCTCCACACTCGCCCCGGCGGCCCCGTCGAGCTGCTGATCAGTGGCCCGTCCACGCTGGTCGTCGACGAACCCGCCACGCTGCACGTCGCCCTGGTGGACCAGTACGCCAATGAGGTCGAGTTGGGCACCCCCGGGGGGGTCTCCCTGGCGTCTGTCCAGGGACAGGCCGAGCTCCCCGCGACCCTCTCGATCGAGGCCGGCCAGGGGACCGCGACGGCCACTTTCATCCCCCGTGCGGCCGGGGTCCTTCGCCTGACGGCCGGCTTCCCGAACGCCGGGTTGGAGGCGCGCACGAACCCGATGGTCGTCTTCGAACAGGAACCCGCGCTGAAGCTCTACTGGGGCGATCTCCACTCACACACCCAGTTCAGCCATGACGGTGTGGGCGCGGAGTCGTTCGAGTACGCGCGTGATGTCTCGGGGCTGGACTTCTACGCCATGGCGGATCACAGCCTGGAGGCGATCGACGACGCTCCGCGTGGGTTGGGGCAGGACGTCTGGGCCGAGTACACGGCGCTGACCGACGCGCACCACGATCCGGGGACGTTCGTCACCATCCACGCCTACGAGGCCTCGTACGGCTCTCCGAATGGACATCACAACGTCTACTTTCGCGGAGAACCGGGGCCGCTGGTCGCCCCGTCATCGACGTCGCTGACCGAGCTGTGGGATCTGCTCACCGCGGGAGAGGCGCTGACGATCCCCCACCACACGGGGCGACTCGCCGACACGACCTGGACGGTCGACGATCCCGAGCTGCGCCGGAACATCGAGATCTACTCGGCCCACGGGCTCAGCGAGGTCGACGACCCGGACCACCCACTGGCTTTCTGCAACACGGAGTTCACGGCCCCGCGGTCCTCTCCGGTGTCGACCGGGTTGTTCGCGCAGGACGCCTGGCGTCAGGGCTTCGAGCTGAGCACGATCGCGTCGTCTGACGACCACACGTCGCAGCCCGGCAAGCCGCACTTCGGCCTGGCCGCTGTCTGGGCGCCCGACCTGCAGCGCAGTAGCGTGTTCGACGCGCTGTACGAGCGTCGCACCTACGGCACGACCGGGGAGCGGATCCTCCTCGACTTCTCGATCGACGGTGTTGCGATGGGTGGGCGGGTGACCGCGAAGGGCGAACCCCAGCTCCGCGTGGAGGTATACGGGACCGACGTGGTGGAGACGATCGAGATCCTTGTCGCGACCGCCTCTTCCAGCGTCTTCGAGGTTCTGCACCGGATCGAACCGGGGACCGAGGACGTCACCTGGGAGGGGAGCGGGCCGACCCCGACGGAAGACTCGATCTACTACCTCCGGCTTCGGCAGGCTTCGGAGGTGCGAGGCCGGATCTCGATGGCCTGGTCGAGCCCGATCTGGGTGGATGCTCCTCGATGAGTTCGTTCGAGACGTTCGTCTCCCCGTGACCAGGCTCGACGAGCAGCCGTGGCGCCCCGGGCCGCCGCTCTTCGCCGCAACCGTGGTGCTGCACATCGTGCGCCAGGGTGCTCTCCCTCGAAGACGCGCCGAGCTGGTCGCGACCCGGGGACGGGCGATGGGGGCGCTCCTCCGGGCGGGGCGATCCTGTCTGTCCGGGCAACCGAGGCGCAGGTCCGCGAGGCGCTCGACGCCACCGGCGGGACGGCGGCGCTGGCGGCGGTCAACGGCCCGCAGCAGGTCATCGTCTCGGGCGCCGCCGACGCGGTCGACGCCGTGCGGCGCCGGCTGGAGCGGCAGGGCCTCGCCAGCGTCCCGCTGCAGGTCTCCCACGCCTTCCACTCGCCCCGACTCGAGGCGGCCGTGGCCGACGGTGGAAGCGGCCAGCGACTTCGTGCGCCGCTTCCTGCGCCACGTCCTGCCCCACGGCTTCCGCAAGATCCGTCACTACGGCCTGTACGGGCCAGGTCGCGTCGGCCGGCGTCTGGAGCAGTGTCGGGCTTTGCTGCCGCCTGACTGTGCTGCCCAGATAATTTGACCACGATCCTGGTTTGTGATCTCCTCCCAGGCGGAGGTGGTCATGGCGGTGTCGATGGACCTACGGGTTCGGCTTGTTCGTGCGTACAAGAACGGCGAGGGCTCGTTTAGCGAGCTCGCGGAGAGGTTCAACGTGGGTCGGAGCTCAGCGTTCCGCTGGGTCCGGGCGGATCGAGAGACCGGCTCGTGCGCGCCTGCGTCCGGTCCTCGTGGTCCGAAGCCAAAGATCGACGAAGCCGGCCTCGTGCTGCTTGATGAGGTGCTGCGAGCTCATCCTGATGCGACCAACGCCGAGCTGGTGGACCTCCTGCGCGAGCGGGGCGGAATCGAGACAAGCACTTCGGGCGTGAGCCGCGGGATTGCCCGTCTGGGGTGGACCCGGAAAAAAAACGCCGTACGCCGCTGAACGCGATACGGCGCGCATACAAGCACTTCGAGCCG
>CAZCVP010000352.1:0-3738 GCA_964501915.1 uncultured Enterobacterales bacterium | reverse complement strand
GCGAGCCGCTACGAATTGGCACGGTCAGGCCCCCGCGCAGCGGGTTCGTCCAAGCCCGAAGACAAGCCCCACAAGCCCATCGACGTAGGCCAAGGAAATACCAGCCGAACTTCCAAGCCGTGGGTCCCATTGCTCCACAACGGGGACGAGTCCTGGCGGGAGTGCTCTTTCAACCTTGGTTTTCGGGGAGCCCGAGCGCAGTCGTTCGTGGCGATGCCACTTTCAACTCCAAGCGCCGTCACCGACGCTGCTCGCGCCGCCAAGGTCCACCGGGACTCCAGTGTCCAGGAGACCCATCGCCTGTGGCGGTCTCCAGCAGCGGACCCAAGAAGGTGGAAAGACACCCGACGACCTCTGGCAGGCCCCCTTCCCTCCCGACAAGACGGGACTTGCGGATGAACGCCCTCCATTGGACCTGCTTGGACCCGTCTTCGGCGAAGTCCGCCGTGAGTGCGATGGGCGGCCCTTGAGGAAGAGCCCGCTGACGTCGAAGAAACGTGGACCGCACCGCGGCGACGAGCTGGTCGCCGTCGAACTCCATGTGATCGGCCATCCACAGCAGGTCAAAGAAGTCCTTCATCCGACTGTTGGCCATGCCCAGCGCCACCATCGCCTCGAGCTTCTCGGCAACGACAGTCGCCGGATGGTAGGCAGCCACCTCGGGTGCCGGATGGTCCAAGAGCGTCGGGTACACGACGATCTCGGGCACCGGATGGACTGCGTCGCCGAACCCGACGTCGACCTGAATGCGGATGCGCGCCGTCCCAAGACGAGCGCGAAGTACGACGCGAACGCCGTCGTACACGGCATCCTCGCGAATGGGGGCGGCAGCGACCGAAGCCTCATCGAAGTCGAGACCATCGTCTACGTCCACCTCCAGCCAACAGAGATCGCGGAAGACTGCGGCAAGCTCCGCAGGTGAAGGACTCCCTCTTCCCAGCAGATCGATGTCGCGCGTCGGTCGATGGTCGAGGGTGTCTGCCCAGAGCGCGAAGAGCATCGCCCCCTTGAGGACGAAGCGGTCGGCATGCCGACTGACGGAAAGCCGGTAGACAAACCGCTCGAGGGCGTAGCGCACCAGCAAGACCTGGTAGTCCTCGCCCCGTTTTCGGCTGCGGCTCAACAGGCGCTGTCGTGCCGAGGCGGCAGCGGCTCGGGCGGAGCTCATGCCAGCGCGTCCATGTACGGTCGGATGACCTCGTGCACACGGCAGACCTTGGCCGCCTCCCAGAGCTCGTCGATGGACCCGACCCGGTGGCGCAGGTAGTCGCGGAGCGATTCCATGGCGACGTCGAGTCCAACGGTAGAGCGGAACTTGAAGCAGTCGGCCACCGTCTTCGCCGGCGAGTACACACGGACCTCTACTCCCTCGATGTCATGGGTCTGGACGCCGTAGTTGTAGGACCCTCCCGAGAAACGGAAGAGGCGGACCCGCGGGGTGTCGATCGCCGGGGGGCGGGTGCCTCTCTCGTACGCCAGCCATACCTCGAACGGGAGCTCCGTGGTGAGATCGTGGAAGGCGAGCGCCGACAGCAGGCAGATGACCCCACGAGGTGCGCGGAGGGCCACCTCGGCGAGCGTGTGGTGCTCAGAAACCTCGACGTCCGGCAGCTCGTACAGGCCGCGGCTCACGCGAACGAGCTCACCGTCCCGGACCATTCGGCTCAGCGTCGCGTAGGGGACGCCAGCCTCACGGGCAGCACGCGCCGTCAGGATGTGGTCCTCGCGAGCGAGCTGGAGCACCAGCTGCCGGTGGGTTGGAGACCTCGCCATGATTGAATCAGTATCCACTTCTTTGGAAGTGAGCACAGATCAAAACACCATCAGGCAGAGGCTCGCACACGGTAGCGTCCCAGGAAGTGGTGTATCAGCACCACGGTGTCGAAGGAGCCGTGGAGTTCTCCCATGGGTGTTGACTAGTCAACACAAACCCCCCCAGGAGACCCCACAGTGATCAAGGACATAGAAGACATCCAGGCACCTGGCAACGTGCTCGTCGAGAACCACAGCGACTTCTTCCGGGACGTCCTGGTCGACGCGCTCCGGGTCTCGACGCGTAGGGTCGAGGAGCTCGTGCAGTCCATGGGCGCCCAGGGCACGTCCAAGAGCGAGGTGTCTCGGATGGCCTCGGAGCTGGACGAGCAGGTCCGCCAGTTCAGGGAGCGCCCGCTGGGTGACCGGACCTTCCCTACCTGTGGCTCGATGCGCTCCTACCCGCCCACCATCCTCTGGTACCGGTACTCCAACCCCTCCCGACTGGGCCGGTGGGCCTCGTCCAGCGGAGGGATCAGCCGGCGCCCGTCCAGCTCGGCCAGCTCTCGCTCACCGCTCGACCGGTGGGGGATCAGGATCGGCGAGCTGCGCCAGACACCGTCCGGGGTGGGCGCGATGAGCGACCGGTCCATGGCCCAGTGGTGGTTCTTGCACAGCGCCAGGCCGTTGGTCGGGTGGTCGTTGCGACTCAGGGCGAAGGGCAGCAGGTGTGCCGCATCGACGAGGCTCACCGGGGGGTTGCCGAGCCGGACCTGGAGCCCACAGGCCGTGCACCGATGGGCGTAGCTGCCGACGACCACCCGGCGGAAGGCCGCGCTACGCCCGGAGCGCTCCCTGTCGGGCGCATCGGCCTCGTCGTGCGGCGCCTCCCGGGGCAGGTCCAGGAGCGCCGCCCGGTGGTCGGGGAAGTAGCGGGAGACGAGGGCGGAGCGGAGGGCCCGGCGTTGCACGGGGTCGCCGAGCACGGCGGCGACGTCGTCGTCGAGCTCCGCGAAGACACAGCCGATGTCCATCACCCGGGGCGGCCCACCGAGCGCACGGCTCGCTCCCCCCTCGACCACCACGGGGCTCCAGAAGCCGTCGCTCCGCAGGTGGAAGAAAGGCAGCTCCGGGTTCGGCCGGTCGTCCGCCCGGCGCACGACCTCGAACAGGCGCTTGAACGAGGCGCGCAGGCCGACAGACCAGGCCACGAGCCGGGGGTCCGCGCCTCGCTCGACCTGCTCGACCAGGGCCAGCAGCAGCACGGGCTTGTGCGGGCGCTCGTGCCGCGCCGCACCCGTGCCCACGGCCCCGACGTTCAGGCCGTAGAGCCGATCGATGACGGACTCCAGAGACACCGCCGAGGATAGGCCTGACGTGGTGTCCGCGACAAGCGCGGAAGAGGCGGGGCGCCAGCTCCGGCCACCGGGCCCATCATCACGACATGGCCGACCGCGCGAGCCTCGACGATCAAGCCCTCGAGGAGCCGGCTCGCCAGCTTCGAGGCGACGGCTCCTTCGACGACCACGAGCACTGGTTGGACGTCGAGGAGGGCCGCCTGCTGTTGGTGGAGAGCCGCACCGAAGAGGCGGCCGCGCTCCAACAAGACCCCTTGCGCCGCTACCGCCACGTCCCCCCAGCCGGCGCTCCAGGGGGCCTGCGCACCTTCGCCGACCACTCACACCCCCCCGCCCCCCGCCCCCCCCAACACCTCCACCACCGGCACCAGCCACTCCCCGACCGCCAGCCGCCACCGCCAGTCCGGGTGCGACTGAGAGGCCCTGCGAGACGCCATCCGCACCACCCGCGCCGCCCGACCCTCCCCCACCCTCGACCGCCACCGCTCGGCAGCTCGCCGACTGAGCACCGCCACCACAGTCTCCCCCACCTGGAGCTCCACCCGACCCCCCGCCCGGCCCAGGCGCCGCGGGCTGCCCGGACCCAGGGCCCCCCCCGCCGGGTGGCCCTCGGACCCCGGCCGCAGGG
>CAZCVP010000351.1:0-3753 GCA_964501915.1 uncultured Enterobacterales bacterium | reverse complement strand
TAGGCACCGAGCCAGACCCGGCCGCTGTGATCGACGGCGATGGCGTCGGGCTCGGGGTGGGGTCGGCTGTCGGTCAGCGAGCCGTCGGCCTCCAGCCGCGAGACCACGCGCCGCCGGTTCCGGTTTCGGGAGCCGCCGAGGAAGAGGGTGCCGTCCTCCTGCACGGCGAGGGCCTCGACGCCCGGCACGCCTTCGCGCACCAACTCACGGGACCAGCCCGCGGGCATGTGCAGGGTCTCCGGGACGCCCGGACCCCGGACGGAGCAGAGCTGCGGTGTCTCCTCGCCCCCGTGCTCGGCCTCCTCACCCGGCCGGTCGGGGCCCAGGTAGGCCCGGACGGTCGCGCGGTCCAGGGGCGGACCGTCGGGTCCAGCGGCGCCGTTGCTCCGCCGCGCGTGGGAGGAGGAGGTCAGCACGACCAGTCCTGCGGTGGCGCAGAGCAGGCCCAACAGGAACCCCAGGCGCAGGCTGAGCACGGAAACCTCCCTCGCTGGCCCGGGGATCGGCGCGAGGCGCGCTGGAGATGAGCCTCCAAGCAGGAACCCCCGACCTCAGGGACGAGGCCGGGGGCTTGTGGCTGCCGTGGGTGGAGGGTCAGCAGCCGCAGATTCGGAAGATGCGAGCCGAGGGCGGGGAGCTGAAGTAGAGGCACTGGCCGTCCTCGCCCCAGGTCAGCTCGCTGGGCTCGTTGTCTCCGGCGCTGAGGCCGGTGGCCCAGGGCAACAGGTCGTCGCCGCCGGTCACGTCGCCGGCCAGGATCACCGACGGATCCGGCCCGGCCACCTGGCTCACCAGGAAGAGGCGCCCGTCGGGACCGAAGGAGAGGTCCCGGACCTCGATCAGGCGCGGGAAGCGCTCCGTGAGCTTGGCCTCCGTGCGCACCACCAGGCTGTTCGCGTTGATCGAGTAGAGGTAGATCTCTCCGATCTCCTTGCGCACGACCCACACGTTGCCTTCGGCATCCTGGGTCATGCGCACCCGCCCCCTCCCAGGCATGAGCTGCGTCTCCCGGTGTTGCCGATCGATGCGGAGGATCTTGCCGTCCTTGGTCGAGACCACGAAGCGGTCCTTGTTGTCGATCAGGACGTCGTCGATGGTGCCGGCGTCCCGCAGACGGTGCCAGATCTCGTCGGGCTCGCCGTCCAGGGACCCCAGCCTCACGAGGCGCTCGTGACCGGCGGTCCAGGCCGCGCCCTGGGAGTCCACGGCCACGCCGTCGGGCTCCAGGACCACCTGCGAGGTGGTCAGGGTGCCGTCTGGGGCGATGCGGGCGACCAGGCGGTGCCGGGAGCCGAAGTTGCGAGCGCCCGCATAGACGCTGCCGTCGGCGGCGGCATGGAGCGAGCCGGGCTGCACGAGGCCGTCATAGAACAGGTCGATGGACCAGCCGGGCTCCAGGACCCCGAAGTCCGAGGGCACGCTGTTGCTGCGGGCCTTGCACTCCACGACCTCGAATTCGTCCGGTTCCTCCACCAGCCAGTCCGGGTCGATCTCGACCGGCGGAAGCTCGACGGATGCCTTGGCGGACGCTGGCGCGTCCCGGAAGCTCACACAGCCGACGACGATCATCGCCACGAGAGTCGTTAGACCGACGGATGTCTTCAAGGTGCTCATCAAGGTCGTCCCCGCTCGGAGAGGCCCTGCCGCTGTCCCCTCCTCACAGATACAAATTGTCATAGACCTTATGATCTTTGCAAGTCCTATTTGACAAGCGCGTGACTTTTCTCCCGATGGACCGGCTGGCTCGACGTCCCCTCTTCTTGGATCCTGCTCGCACCTTGGGGCTGCAAGTATTTGTATTTGCGGGCCTCCTGTCGGCCTGCTCGGGGCGAGGCGAGGCGGAGGATCTCGCCCTCCGGGCCTGTGAGCTGGTCCCGGCGGTGAGCATCGACGGAGTCGGCCAGGCTCTGGCCCGCGGCGTGATCCTCGAGGAGGAGCAGGCGCTGTGGCGCCAGGCCCCCGAGGGCGCGGCCCTGCGTGCGATCGGTGCCCCGGGTCTCGGCGTGCTCCGGGCCAACAGCACCTGTGAGGTCCTGGGCTCGGTGTCGACCTCCCAGTCGGTGCGGGTCGACCTGGTGCGGACGGAGCCGGACCTGGCCCTGATGGGGGACTTCCAGCGGGGCGAGGTCCGGGACCTGCCCACCCGGGCGCGGCGCCTGGCCCTGAGCGTGGTCGCCACCCCCGGCGGTGCCCGGGTGCGGGTCGAGCTCGCGAGGGCCCGCGAGGAGCTGGAGCAGGCCCGGGGGCTGGCGGCGGCCGGGCAGACCGCCGAGGCCCTGGCGACCTTCGACGCCCTGGAGTCCTGGTTCGGCGATCCCACCCTGAGCTGGGAGCGGGACCTGATCGGGCCATGATCAAGTACCTGGGCTCCAAGCGGGTGTTGCTCCCGACGATCCTCGAGGTGGTCCGTGGGCTGGAGGGTGTGGAGACGGTCCTGGACCTGTTCTCGGGCACCAGCCGCGTCGGCCACGCGCTGAAGCGGGCCGGCTACCGCGTCCAGGCCAACGACCACCTGGCCTTCGCCCAGGTGCTGGCCCGCTGCTACGTCCAGGCCGATCGAGGGCAGGTCCTGGACGAGGTGCGGGCCGGGCTGGAGCACCTGGCGGCGGTGCCCCCGGCCGCGGGCTGGTTCACCGAGACCTTCTGCCACCGCTCCCGCTTCCTCCATCCCGACAACGGCGCCCGCGTCGAGGCGATGCGGGGGGTCCTGGTGGGCATGGAGCTCTCCGACGACGCGCGGGCGGTGCTGCTGGTGGCCCTGATGGAGGCGGCGGATCGGGTGGACAGCACCGTGGGGGTCCAGATGGCCTACCTCAAGAGCTGGGCCGCCCGGGCGCTCAAGCCGCTGGAGCTGAGGCTGCCGGACTGTCTCGACGGGCCCGGGCTGGCCACGGGCCTGGAGGCTGTCGAGGCCGCCGCGTCGGGGTCCTGGGACCTCGTCTACCTGGACCCCCCCTACAACCAGCACTCCTACCTGGGCAACTACCACCTCTGGGAGACCCTGGTGCGGTGGGACCGTCCCGAGGTCTACGGCAAGGCCTGCAAGCGGGTGGACTGCCGCGAGCGCAAGAGCGCCTTCAACTCCAAGCCGCGCATGCGGGCTGCCCTGGCCGAGGTGCTGGAGACCCTGCACGGGCGGGCCCGGTACCTGCTCGTGTCGTTCTCGAACGAGGGCTACCTCCAGCGGGAGCAGCTCCTGGAGCTGCTGGAGCCGCTGGGGCGGGTGACCACCCACGCTCGGCCCCATCCGCGCTACGTGGGGGCCCGGATCGGGATCTACAGCCCCCAGGGCGAGCGTGTGGGTAAGGTGAGCCACACCTCGAACACCGAGTACCTCTTCGCCGTGGAGTGTGGATGCTGATCGCCGTGCCCCTGGACCTGCCGCCCCACACCGCGGAGGTGACCCAGGGAGACGTCGACGGCGACGGGGTGGAGGAGCTGATCCTGGTGTCGCAGCTCCCCCAGGACGTGGGGCCCGACGCCGTGCGCCTGACCTTGCTCAACCTCGACGCCCAGGGGGCGATCGATCGGCGACGGGTGGTGGACCTGGGCAACGAGGCCCTGGCCTGGGACGTCTGGGGTGGACTCTGGGCGCTGGACGGAGACGGGCTGGTGCGGCTGGACCCGGACGGGGGGGCGCCGGAGAGGGTCGCGACCCTGCCGGGGGGCGGGGGCGGCCGGGCCGCCCCCCCCCCCCGCCCCCCCCGCCCCGCCCCCCGCCCCCGCCCCCCCCCCCCCCCCCCCCCGCGGGGG
>CAZCVP010000350.1:0-3787 GCA_964501915.1 uncultured Enterobacterales bacterium | reverse complement strand
TCGAGATCTTCAGCCACAACCGGGGGGTGGTGACCTGTGGGCCCCTGGGCCGCGTGCAGGAGTTCAACGCGCCGGGGACGCAGGTGTACTGGGAGCTGGAGCTGAGCTGCACGGATCCGGATCCTCTGCCACCCGACATCACGCACGAGGGCACGCTCTACCGCGGCCGCCCCGTCTCCGACCTCGACCCCTGAGCCCGGTGGCCACGATGACCCCTCTCTCGGTCCTGGTGCTCGCCCTGGCCGCCTGCGGTGGCGAGGACACCGGGCAGACTCCCGACGACACCGGGTCGGACACGGCGTCGGACTCGGGCGCCACCACGGACACCCCGGCCGACCTGGACGACGACGGCTACCCGGACCCCGAGGACTGCGACGACGCGGACCCCGAGGTCAACCCCGACGCCACCGAGCTCTGCAACGGCATCGACGACGACTGCGACGGCGACGTCGACGACGACGACGACAGCCTGGACCCGACCTCGACGTCGGCCTGGCACGACGACGCGGACGCCGACGGCTACGGCGACCCGGCCACCGAGCGGACGTCCTGCGAGCCCGCGCTGGACTCGGTCGCCGACGGCACGGACTGCGACGACGGTGACCCCGCGGTGCACCCCGACGCGGAGGAGACCTGTGACGGCCTGGATGAGGACTGCGACGGCCAGGTCGACGAGACCTGTGCGGCCGCGCCGACCGGGACGGTGGCGCTGGACGGGTCTGGGGACAGCCTCGTGGGCGATGTCGCCTGGGGAAACCCCGGGGGCTCGATCGCCACGCTCCGAGACTGGGACGGTGACGGCCTCCCTGACATCGCCGCCGGTGTGCACGTGGTTCCTGGTCCTGTGGTCGGGACCGTGGGCCTGTCATCGGCGGTGTTGGTGTTCGAGGGAGGCGGGTCGTCGACCGAACGAGCTGGCGACACCAATGGCGACGGCCTGGACGGCGTGCTCTTCGGGGTCCACCAGGAGGACTACGCCTACCTCGTGGAGGGCGCCCTGTCCGGGACCCTCGCCACCGAGGACGCCACCGCCACCTTCTACGGTGACGGCACCGCCTGGCGCTCCGGCCGGTACTTCTCCACCGCCGGCGACATGAACGACGACGGTCTCGACGACATCCTCTTCGGCGCCCCGGGCGACGGCTGGGGCTACGGCTACGAGGGCTCCGTCTTCGGCTGGTTCGGACCCGCGACCGGGGTCCTCGACCCCGACCACGCCGACGTGACCCTGCCCGGCCCCACGGGCTGGGGAGGGTTCGGCACGGCCATCGAGGGCCCCGGCGACCTGGACGGCGACGGCTACGACGACGTGGTCGTCGGTGGGGGCTACTGGGGAGCTGGGAACATCTACGTCCTGCACGGTCCGATCACCGGCGACGTGGTGTTGAGCCCCAACCACGAGCCTCGCATCGACACCGAGGTTGGGTGCATCGTCCTGTCGTATGGGGCGGCCAACCGCTCCCTCTCCGTCGGCCCCGACACCAACGGCGACGGCTACGCCGACCTCCTCGCTGGAGAGACCGACGACACCCCCGCCGGCCTCGCCCGCCTCTTCCTCGGTCCGCTCACCGGCGCCATCCCCTGCACCTCAGCGGACGCCGTCCTCGAAGGCGTGAACGAGCACGACAGGGCCGGCCTCTCGACGGCACTCCCCGGCGACATGGACCTCGACGGCCACGCCGACCTCGCCGTCGGCGCCTACAACCACGACCCCTCGGGCGTCGAGGACGCCGGTGTGGTCTACCTCGTCTACGGCCCGGTCACCGGCACAGTGGGCCTTGAGACCGCCGACGCCGTCTTCGAGGGCACCTCCGAGGAGGCCTGGGCCGGCTACGCCCTCGCCGGGGGCGACGCCGACGGGGACGCCTACGCCGACCTGCTCATCGGCGTGCTGGGCGAGACCCTCGGCGACACGGTCAAGGGCCTGGCGGTGCTCGTACACGGCGGTCCGTGAGCCCGGTGACTTCGCCTGTGCCGTGCCCTGTTCCCGCGCCCCGGGTGCGCGAGAGCCTCCCCGCGAGGGTCCCCGTGACGCCGCACCAGGTCGCCGGCCAGCACGAGGATCTCCACATCGCAGACCTGGCGACGCCTGCCCGCGGGGCAGCATCGGCTGGTCGGATGGCGCCCGATGCGCGGCCCTCGTGTCAGCGAGGACGGCCTCGACGAGCCCTTCCTCGACCTCATCGACTGCGTCGAGGTCGTCCTCGCCGAGCCCTTCCGCCGGACCCCGCAGCCCCCGGGAGAAGTCGGACTGGCCGGCCGGGCGAGCGCAGCGAGCCGAAGGGCGGAGCCCGGACTTGGGACGATGGAGGGTGCCGCAGCGGGACCGATCAGGTTGGCCGACAGTTCGAGCGAGCCATCGGCAGGCAGCGCTCAGCGATCGGCAAGGGAGAAGGCTGCTTTGCTGGTGGCTGTTCGCTGACCGCTGAGAGCCGAACTGTCGACCGAGCTGGTCCGATCGGATCGGTCCCGTGTAGCACCCGACTGAGGAGCGGAAGTTCCTGAAATCACGTGAGCAAGCCAGGCGACGGGAGCCATGCCGCTCACCCTCCTGGTGCCCGTGATCGGAAGTCCCTGACCACCCCGAGGGTCCGCTCTGGAGGGCGCCGGTGCAAGGGAAGAGCACGCGCCCGGTGACCTCGGCAGACCTCGTCCAGGAGGTCAGGTGCCTCCTGAACGTCGCACTCGGGCGCCAGGTGCCGCCCAACGTCGCAGCTCGGCCGGTCCAGGGGGCCCCGATGCCTGTCTCGGGCCGGAAGTGGCCCAGATGGGGGCCTCACCAGCGGAAGTCGGGGCTGAGAGGCGACGTTCAGGCGCCACCTGGCGGGGAGACGCGACGTTCGGGTGCCACCTGGCGAACCCTGGTGACCCGGGCACGTTGGAACGTCTCGCCACGAGATCAGCGCTGCGGGCTGTGCGTGGTCGAGCGGTGTCATGAGCGACGAGACCCCTCAGCTGACGTCCAACCTGGCTCTCGTCTCGATGGAGAGCCTCGCCGGGGAATCTCACCCCATGCGCCCTGTCGAGCTGCGGCGGATCCAGTGACGGATCCTCGGGGTGGTCAGGGACCTCCCGTCACGGGCACTGGACGACCACGGCGGAAGGGGTCCGCGCAACGGTGCGCTACTTGTGCCGGGGGCATCAAGTACTTCGGCACAGGGGTTTTGATCCGTTGAGCCGCCCCCGTCATCGGAGGAGGGGCAGCTCTTCTGGAGGGACAAGCACCTCGATGCTCCGGGGTGTGCGGGGAACCCGGCTGATGAGGCCCAGCTCGGTGAGGCGGACGACCATGTTCTGGGCCGTGGCGGCTGACCCCGAAGGTGCGCTGGAGGTCGGCGACGGCGGGTGGCTGCCTGTTGACCTTGGTGTAGGCGTAGATGAACGCGACGTACTGCCCCTGCTTTTCTGTGAAGACGGCGTCGGTCACGGGTTCCTGCCCTGAGGGTCGCCTGGGAGCGGCCCGGACTCCCGGGTCGCAACCCCTGGCCACTTCGTGTGGTGGCCGGCGTGACGCTGTTGCCCTTCTCGGAGGAGGGCATGAGCCGCCGAGGCGCCGCCAGGCGCCTGCTGACGGACGGGTCGTGGCGAGCCGGGACAGGGCTGTCGTGGCAGGACCGCACGCCTGCCGAGTCCGAGCTGCGCCGGTTCGAGCGGTTCCTGAGAGGGCGCGACGAGGCGACGGGAGTGCGGCGGCTGTTTCTCTGGTTGGGACACATCGTGGATGTCTGTCGGCAGATCGAGGTCGTGAACCGGCCGGTGGCGGGGTTCGCAACCCGCCGTCCCGAGG
>CAZCVP010000349.1:0-3792 GCA_964501915.1 uncultured Enterobacterales bacterium | reverse complement strand
AGAAGCCGCTGACCCAGATGCCGGGCTGCTCGGTCTTGCCCAGGTTGGCGAGGTAGGTCTCCAGCACCTTGCGCAGGCCGACCTCGTACTGGCCCTTGCAGACGAATGTGGACAGCTCGTACCGCAGCGTGCGCAGATCGTCGTCCGAGCTTCCGCCCTTTACCTCGGCCACGCCGTGGTTGAGCAGCTCCAGCTCCTCTGGGTCGGTCGCGAAGACCTCGCGGTTCAGCATCATGGCGCGCTCCCGTCCGGAAAGGGCTCTATGGGTAGAGCGAGGTAGTTCCAGCCAGGGCGCGCATCGAGCAGTCGATAGAGGTTGCCCTCGCGCGATCCGGGAAAGAAGACGAGCAGGCGGCCCGGGAGGTCGGCGACGACCTTGGGCACCAGGTCCGAGACCTGGGCAAAGCCGAACAGGCTCGCCACGCCGACCAGAGCGACCACGGTGTCCTCGTCGACCTCGGCTGCACCAGCCCGACAACCCACGTCTCGGGCCACGGCATCGAGGAAGCGGGGGAGCTTGGGGGCCATCCTCTTCGGGTTGTCGAAGTAGCTGTCGCGGTAGCGTTCCCCGTCGATCCAGCGTGAGAAGCTCCCGGTCAGGTCCACCAGCACCCACCGCTTGCCCGCGTCGGCGCTGGCGAGCTTGAAGGCCTCGATCTTGTAGCGGAGGCGGCGCTCCTCGTCCTTGGGGTACATGGCGAACCACACGCGCTGCGGCGGGGCCAGACCTCGCTCCCAGGGCAGGCCGACGTGCCGACCATAGGCCTCGACGAGGGCGTCAATCCGGCTGGCCATCGCACCACCCCCTCTCCTCGTCCGTGAAGAGCGACTCCACTCTCAGGTCCACCACGTCGCCGGCCGCCCGGTACTCGACCCACCCGCGCCGCGCCGCCTGGCGGACGAGGGCGAGCACCCCGTCGGGGGTGCGGTCGAGCAGTCGTGTCCAGGGCGTAGAGAGCAGCAGGCTACCGCGACTGCCCTCCATGTAGCCGAGGGCCAGGGCATAGGCGGCGGCTCCCGGGGTGGCCTCGGGGCGGGTGCGGGTCTTGACGCTTCGTCCAGTGAGGAAGCCCGAGGACACCCAGGTCGAGGCGAGGTGGCTCACGATCGCGTCCCGCGTCGAGTCCGAGAACCTGGCGGCGACCGTGGCCGCCCACTGGGGCTTGGTGATGTCCTGGCCGGTGGGGGTGTCCAGCACGAGGTCCACCGAGGCCCGAAGGAGTGGATCGCGGGCGACCGCGCAGAGCAAGGCGAGCAGAGGCTGCCCTGCTTCGTCGTCCTCCCAGAGTCGCCGCAGCACGCGGTAGACGGGGACAAGGGGGTCGAGGGCGTAGAGCGCCTTGAGCTTCCAGACGGTGTGCTCGCGGTTGGTCGCGGTCCGCTTTCCGAGCAGGTTCTCCTGGACCACCGCTCGCCGGAAGTCAGCCACGCCAGCGTCGACAGACGTTCCGGCAAGCACGAGCTTCAGCTCCGCGAACATGAACGTCCGGCTGGAGTGGATGCCCTTCTCGCCGTCGCGGAAGCCCAACCGCTCGCGGTCGCTGGCCGCGGCTCGGTTCACTCGGCCTCTCCCGGTCGCTCGCCCTGGGCCCTGCCGCTCGCGCCGCCGCTGCGGACCCACTCGTCGACGTCCGACAGCTTGAACTTCCACAGCCGCCCGAGCTTGTGCGCCGGCAGGCTCTTGCTCTCGACCCACCGGCACACGGTGTCGGTGGAGACGCCGAGATGGCGGGCCACCTCCTCGACGCCGACCCAAGGCTCCGCGGGCATGGAGCCCTCCATCGCGAGAACCACTGCGGAGCGGGAAGGTATCACAGCCGAGACCTCCGGAAGTGGATCGGCTCGTGCGGGTCTGGCCTGCGGGTATACGCCGCGGTCAGATGGTGTCTGGTGGGGTGTCCACCAGGATCTCCACGACCAGGACGACCTCCCCGGACTCCCCGGCGCCAGGGAAGCCAGGATGCGGCGCGGGCCGAAGCCAGATCACGACGTCCTCCGGGTATGCCTTCGCTCCGCGCACCACCCGAGTCCAGGCCAGGCCAGCGAGATTCTCGTCTAGGGGGTGGACCTCCTGGGTGTGCGGCTGGACGCCTACGAGGAAGGCCAGGGTCTCACCGGGTTCGAGGAGGTCGAGGGCCTGATGGAGCTCTCCGACGAGGGAGCCCAGTGAGGTGGTGCCGACGACGAAGTGGGGCGCAGTCCTGTGTGGGTAGAAGGGTCCGCCCGTGCGGGGCTCAGCCGGCTGGGCCAGGTCGATCAGAGCCTGCAGATCCACGCCCTCGGGACGGAGGGCTGAGAGCTCCACCACCTCGGCATGGATCCGGGGAGGGGCGCGGAAGGGACTGCTCTCGGGTGGCCGACTGGCCCGCGGGGGTGGCTCACTGGCCCCTCCTGGAGGCCCTCGTCGGGCCAGGCCCCGAAGGTAGCTGGCCCGGGACGCACCACCCCTACGTCGGTCAACATGCTCGAGCAGCCCGTCGGGCAGGCAGACGCTGATCCTGCCCAGGGCCGAACGGCCAGGGAGCGTGGGATGTGGACCTGGACTGGGTCCGGGCCGAGTGGCATCCAACCAGGCCAGCATGACCGCCCAGGTCGAGGGTGCGATCCCCTCCGGACGGCGATCCAGAGCGTCCAGGTCCGGGCGGTCGAGCGTGAGGCCGACGCCTACAGACTCGACCCGGTCGAAGTCATCGCGATGGCCGGCTTCTTCGATCACGAGCACGACGCCACCGAGGTGGGAGTCCAGCTCGAGAGCGACTTCGAGAACCTCGTGCTCAGGCCCTCGCTGCGGCCGATCCTGTTCAATGAGAAGACGCTGCCCTACATCGCGCCCCAGGTGAAGCGCCAGTGGATCGACTTCGCCCGGAAGCTGGAGCGGTACCTGGCGCTCGAAGGCGCCCTGACCGTCGATGAGCTGTTGGCCGGTCTCGACCTCAGGGCGGCCCAGGAACGCTCCAGTCGACAGCCTCTCCTCGTCCCCTCCGATCAGGAGGGACCCAGCTCCCAGAACTCGGAGAACAGCAGTGACCCCTCAGACTGACCATCACCGTGACGCCCCGCTCATGGCCTTCGATGGAGCGCTGCGCGGCCTCGTCCAGGTTGGAACCCGCCCTGGCAAGTTGGCGCACCTTCCCCAACTTCGCGATGACCTGGAGGCTGGCCTCCGGGCGTTCGGACTCCCTCTGGGTCGCGTCTACCGGGCCCGCATGGGCCGGCATGGTCGCAGCTGGCAGCTCCGCGACGATGGACCAGGGCCTCTCCCTGACGACACGACCGTCGACGGCGTGGCGGCGTTCTGCGACAGCACGGGCAGCGTTGCAGTGCGGATCTCGTCGAGCCACGGTGGCCTGGCTCCGGGCGACCGTCCGGTGGTCAGCCTTGCTTGGCGTGGCGAGACCGCCCTCCCGCGGGTGACGCTCATCCAGGTAGCGGCGGCCCCCTACCTGATCAGGTCGACCAGCAGCCCTGCCTCGACCGCGTTCGCCGGGCTGTTCACCGACGCCGACCTCCACCGTGCCCTGACAGGAGCAGAGTGATGAAGTACGCCACCGGCTACGTCCGCATGTCCGACGACCGCCAGGATCTCTCCCCCGCACAGCAGTGGGAGGCGATCAGCCAGCGTGCCCGCGAGGAAGGCTACATGCTGCATCCCACGATGCGGTACGAAGACAAGGGCGTCTCGGGCTACAAGCGCCGTGCTCGGCGGCCCGCGTGGGAGCGCTTCAAGCGGGACGTCAAGTCCGGCCGCATGAAGGACTCCGGCATCGAGCGGGTCTACGTCTGGAAGGCCAA
>CAZCVP010000348.1:0-4028 GCA_964501915.1 uncultured Enterobacterales bacterium | reverse complement strand
CACCGACACCGACACCGACACCGACACCGACACCGACACCGACACCGACACCGACCCGGTGTGCGATCCGGTGCCGACGCTCACGCGAGCGGACGTGTCGGCCGGATCGTTCGCGACCGGGGCCAGCTACCTGGTCTGCTCGGATCGGCCGGTGCCGGAGACCGGCTGCCCGGACGGCGGCACGCTCAACGTGTCCGACTTCCTGGAGAACAGCGTCGGCAACCCCTGGGGCGACGCCTACTGCTGGCTCTCGGGCACCATGGAGTGCGGGCCGGAGCTCAGCATCTCCGACGCCTGCTGCTACGTGATCACCCTCGGAGCCGTCGCCTGCGCCTGATCGGACGCCTGCGCCTGATCGGACGGGGTCAGGTAATTCGCCTTTCGCCTTTTCCAGTCCAGCGAGAGGGACACTGCGGGGCTAGCCGCCGGGCCCGCGCTCACTCCGCGCGCAGAAGTCGGGGGGTTGAGACTGAAACCCCGGGGTTCTGCGCGCCCTGGACCCCCGGGGCGCGCAGAAGTCGGGGGGTTGAGACTGAGACCCCGGGGTTCTGCGCGCCCTGGACCCCCGGGGCGCGCAGAAGTCGGGGGGTTGAGACTGAAACCCCGGGGTTCTGCGCGCCCTGTCCCGTGTCCCGGGGGGCACCGTCCGCCGGGAACGACCGCCGTTCGCCGGGGACGGTCGCCGGCCCTGGACGAGATCGCGGACGCCTATGAACAGCCGATCCAGCGAGAACCAACGCCCGGCACACCCCTTGCCTCTCCCCAAGGCATGGAACCTCGCCTCGCCCCCGTCCTGGTCCTGGTCACCGCGATCGCAGCCAGCCCCCAGGTCCATGCCCAGCCCCACTTCACCGACGTGACACAGGGGACCGTCCTGTCGACCCTGACCAACCCCAACTCGGAGGGGTCCAGCGCCCACGGCGGCGGCATCGCCGTGCTGGACTTCGACCAGGACGGCCTCTTCGACCTCTACCTGGCCCGCAAGAGCCACCCCAACGTCCTGCTGCGCAACCTGGGGAGCTGGATCTTCGAGGACGTGACCGAAGGCTCCGGCGCCGACGGGGAGGGCACGAGCTGGATCGGCGCCATGTCGAGCGACTTCGACGAAGACGGCTACCCGGACCTGCTGCTGCTCGGCAACGAGGGCCCCCGCGTGCTCCTGAACCAGGGCGACGGACGGTTCGAAGCCCCCAGCTACACCGGCCTGGACAAGCCGGGCTGGCCGACCCACCACGCGGCCCTCGGCGACATCGACGGCGACGGCGACCTCGACATGTACGTGGCCAACCACACCCGGGAGATGGAGGTCTTCTCCAACGGACCGCCGGACATCAGCGAGCTGGACAAGGACACCTGCACCGGCAACGCCCTCTACCTCCAGGATCGACCCAACCACTGGGTCGACCAGGGGTACCAGCTCGGCGTCGACAACATCGGCTGCACGCTCTCGGTGGCCATGACCGACCTCGACGGCGACGGCTGGCTCGATCTGTACGCGGACAACGACCGGGGCCCCCAGATCGAGCCGGATGCCCTCTTCTGGTCCGAGGGCGTCTCCAGCGACGGCAAGCCCGCCCCCTACACCCGCGACCCCACGGTGCGGCCCTCGATCACCGGCATGGGCATCGCCATCGCCGACTGGAACCGGGACGGAGACCTGGACTTCTTCCTCTCCAACACCACCACCAACAAGTTCTACGACAACGCCGGCCCGCGGACCTTCGTGGAGATCGGCCGCACCAACGGCATCGAGCCCACCTTCGAGCCCAAGGTGTCCTGGGGCGTGGCCTTCGAGGACTTCGACCTCGACGGCTGGCCCGACGTCTGGGCCGTCAACACCCAGCCCCAGAACAGCTTCTACTGGAACATGGGGGACGGCAGCTTCAAGTTCCCGATGGACGCCATCCCGCTGGAGCGGCAGGACACCGCCGCCCAGTTCGGGCTCGCCTGGGCCGACCTGGACAACGACGGCGACCTGGACATCGTCACCGGTGGCCTGGGTGGGGAGCCCGGGGACGAGCACGCCGACCGGGCCGGACCCGCCTACTTCCTCTACCGCAACGACCAGCAACAGCCCCACCACTGGCTCCAGGTCACCCTGCAGGCCACCACGCACCACAGCAGCGCCGTGGGTGCCCGGATCTCCGTGACCGTCGACGGCGACACGACCCAGCTCCAGGAGGTCACCGGCGGCACCTCCTACGCCTCCAGCGGCTGGCCCGTGGAGACCTTCGGCCTGGGAACGGCGGACCGGATCGACCGCCTCGCGGTGGCCTGGCCCGGCGGGCGGGTCGAGGTCCTGCACGACTTGGAGGTGGACCAGCGCATCCACCTCGTGGAGGGCACCCTGTGGGACACCGGCCTCGCAGACACGGCGGCGGACACCGCAGACCCGCTCTTCGGACCGGAGGAGGACGATCCCCAGGGACGGTTCGGGGGCTGCTCCGCCACGCCTCGCTCCCCGTCACCGCTCGGGCTGCTCCTGCTGGGTCTCCTGGCGAACGGCCGGCGGCGGCGCTCCCCCTGACCGAGGGAGGACGCCGCGGACCGTGGCAGGATCGGTCCGACCCGGGAGCCCGCCATGCTGTCCCTCCTCCTCCTGCTCGCCTGTGGTGACGACACCACCGACGACACCGCCACCGCCACCGACGACACCGCGACCACCGCGGTCGACGACAGCGGCACCACGCAGGCCAACACGGCGCCCGAGTGCGCGGTCACCTCCCCCCCCGACGGCTCCTTCGGCGAAGAGGGCGCCTCGGTCACCTTCCTCGGCACGGCGACCGACGCCGAGCAGGGCTCCTCGTCCCTGTCGGCCTCCTGGTCCAGCGACAAGGACGGCAGCCTGGGCGAGGCGACGCCGTCGAGTGGCGGCGACGTGGTGCTCAGCATCGACGACCTGAGCGCCGCGACCCACGTCATCACGCTGAGCGTCACCGATGACGGGGGCGAGCTCTGCTCCGACTTCGTGCTCTACACGGTCGGAACCCCGCCGGAGGGCACCATCACGGCCCCCGCCAGCGGCACCTCCTACGACGAGGGCGAGGCCGTCACCTTCACGGCCCGGGTCGACGACGACACGACGGACCCGCTGGAGCTCGTCCTGCGGTGGTCATCGGACCTGGACGGGGTGCTGGACTCCGATCCAGCGGACTCCAGCGGCGAGGCCGGCTTCACCACCTCGGAGCTCTCCCCCGGCGAGCACACCATCGAGTTCTCGGTGACCGACGAGCACGGGCTCTACACCGTCGACACGGTCACGCTGTCCGTCAACGGCCTGCCCACGGCCCCCGGCATCTCGCTGACTCCCGCCGATCCGGACACCACCGACGACCTGGTGGTCGAGATCGAGGCCGACAGCACGGACCCCGAGGGCGACCCCCTCAGCTACGCCTACGCCTGGACGCTCTTCGGGACCCCCAGCAGCGAGAGCACCAACGCCCGGCTGCCGGCCGAGGCCACCACCCGTGGCGACACCTGGACCGTCACCGTGACCGCGAGCGACGGCGCCAGCGAGAGCGACGCCGCGGAGGCCAGCGTGACGGTCGGCAACGCCCCGCCACAGCTCACCGGGGCCACCATCACCCCCAACCCCGCCAGCGCCGACGACACCCTCACCTGCACCGGCTCGGGCTTCTTCGACGCCGACGGCGACAGCGATGCCTCGACCTGGGCCTGGTCGATCGACGGCACGGTGATCGGCACCTCGGCCACCCAGACCGGCGGCTTCGGCGGTGGGGACACCCTGACCTGTGAGATCACCCCCCACGACGGCATCGACGCCGGCACCGCGGTCAGCGCCGTGGCCACGATCGGCAACACGGCCCCCTCGATCTCCGTGGTGAGCATCTCGCCCAACCCGGCCGAGACCGGCGACACCCTGACCTGCTCCTGGTCCGGCTACACCGACGCCGACGGCGACGCCGACGAGAGCTTCGCCACCTGGACCGTCAACGGCTCGACGGCCGGCAGCGGCACCACCCTGTCCAGCGGCTTCGTCGGCACCGACGAAGTCACCTGCACCGTGA
>CAZCVP010000347.1:0-4045 GCA_964501915.1 uncultured Enterobacterales bacterium | reverse complement strand
AGCGCTCGTGACGGTCCTGCCGCCTGGGGTGCTCCCCCACATGCTCTACAGCCTGCTCGCCATCGTCCGCGCCTTCATCCTCGTCGTCGAGGAGCCCATCGGACAGGGCGTCGACCACGAGACCGCCTACCGATGCCAGGGAAGATGGCCGACGATGCGTTGGACCAAGCCCTGGCCCTACCGCTGGCGCACTCTCGGGAGATGGGCTGCACGAATCCAGCAGTGGTGGCCAGGGCGCGTGGCCACCGACCTCTCCACCCTCCTGGTCGGAGGGATCACCGAAGCCGGAGACGATCTCTGCGCCCTGCTCGGATGGGCTGTCGCCAGCCATGTCCGCTGCGGGGCCGCCATGTGAGCGCACCGCCCGCGAGGCGCCCACCGCCGATGGCCAGGGACTTCACCGCCACAACCGGTTCTCTCGGGGACGAACCCCAACCCGGAGAACCACCGGGTGAAGACCCCCACCCCCTCCCACCGGGAGGCCATCGCGCTCTTCCGCCTCGGCGTCATCGGCGACCTGCTCGCCCGCGACCTCGCGCGCGGTGAGCTCAAGCAGGAGCTGCTCGCCCGCTCCCGGACGCGCTACCGACCGCCGGGCGCACTTGTTCTGGGGCCAGCCAGATCACGGCGTAGTGGCCGATCTGCAGGCACGTCCGCTGCGGCTTCCGCTGTCGCGACGCCTCATCGTGGCTGACGGCTCGACCCTGCCGGCGGGGCTGGGATAAGCGCGGCTCCCCGCATCACCATGGAGGTGGCCGATGATGAAGAAGGTGGGGCGGAACGGGAATCTTGCCGGAGTCCGTTCCACCCCGTGCTGGGGTTGGGAACCAGCACGTGCAATCTATTCTGTGGGCCGACTGCAAGCCAGAGAACTGGCTCCCCGACGCCATCCCCGACGTCGATGACGTCCGACCACCTGCCTGCCCGCGCTGCAAGGCCCCCGCCCGAGACGGAACCCGGATCCAACTCCAAGGACACGGCCGCCGCGACCGCGCCGTCGTGATCCGACCGACGCTCGATGGCAAACGCCCTGAAATCGGGGACTGCTGGGCCCGGCGCTATCGATGTGTCTGCTGCGAGGGCACCCTCACGGTGCTGCCGATGGGCGTCTTCCCTCGCTGTCTCTACAGCGCCCTCGCCATCGTCGCCGCCTTCCTGGCCACCGCGCCCGCTCCCTTGGGCGACGGCCTCGAGCACCGCGCCGCCTACGCACGCCACGCCATGTTCCCCAGTTCGGGCTGGACCAAACCAGAGCCCCTGCGATGGCGTTCCCTGGACCGATGGGCAGCACGCGCCGCCGACTGGTGGCCCGATCGACCCCACGCCTCCCTCCACGCCCTGATCGCGGGCTGGTATCAGGAGGCCGGCGGCGTCTTCCGGGAGGTGCTCGCCCGCGCTGTCGCCAGCCACCCCCGATGGGGTGCGGCCATGTGACCGTCCCCCGCCAGCAGTACCCACCCTTGATGATCCGGGTACTTAGACCAGAAACAGGTTCTTCAGGGGACGGATCATCACCCCGGAGACCGTCCATCTTGACCCCCTCGCACTCCCAGCGGGAGGCCGTCGCCCTCTTCCGCCTCGGCATCATCGGCGACCTGCTCGCCCGTGACCTCGCCCCTGGCGAGCTCGCCCACGAGCTCCAGCGACGCGCCCAGACCCGCTACCGTCCGCCCGGCGCCGCCGCCACGCGCACCTACCACTGGAAGACCCTCCAGCGCTGGTTCTACGCGGCCAGGCAGGGCGCCGGACACCTCGAGCCCGCCTCCAGGAAGACCGGTCACGGCCGCGCCCTCTCCGACGCGCAGCGCCAGCTGCTGCTGGCCATGCGCCGCGACCACCCCAGCGCGCCCGCTGAGATGTTGCTGACCGAGGCCGTCCGACACGGCCGCCTCGAAGAGGGTCAGGTCTCCGTCTCGACCCTCCGCCGCCTCTTCCGCGACGCCGGCCTCGACCGCAAGAGCCGCCGCCGCGCCACGCGCGCCGATGTCCAGCGCCGCCGCTGGCAGGCCGCCCAGGTCGCCGACCTCTGGCACGCCGACGTCTGCCACCTCATGCTCACCCACCCCGATGGCCGCCCCCGGCGGGTCTACGTGCACGGCTTCTTCGACGACAACAGCCGCTACTACACCGCCCTGATGGCCCGCACCCCCGAACAGACCACCGACATGCTGTCGGTCCTCTGCGGGGCGCTGCTGCGCTACCCGGCGCCGCGGACCCTCTACCTCGACCACGGCGCCTGCTATCGCAGCCAGTCCCTGGCGCTGTTCTGTAAGCGCCTGGACATCCAGTTGATCCACGCGACCCCGCACAACCCCCAGGCCCGCGGCAAGATGGAGCGCGTCTGGAGAACCCTGCGTCAGCGCTGCACGGATCACCTCCCCGCCAGCGCGACGATCCACGACATCAACCAGGCGCTCTGGGCGTGGCTCGACGCTGACTACCACCGTCGTCCCCACAGCGCCCTGATGGCGAAGACGCCCCGGGCGGTCTTCCGGGCGGGGCTGGGGCGGCTGGCGGCGCCGCACACGCCCCGGCGACTGGCCGAGGCGCTGGAGACCACCGCCCACCGCACGGTGCGCGCCGACTGCACCTTCACCGTGGCGGGCGCGGTCTACGAGGTCGTGGGCGCCCACCTCGCGCGCCGGCGCATCGCGGTGGTCCTCGACGGGCTGACCGGGAAGCCGCTGCGGGCGACCTGGAAGGAGACGCCGGTCCGGTTCGGGGCCTGCAATCCGCGCGCCAACCGCCACCGGGAGCGGGGCGTGACGCCGCCGCAGGCGCCCTCGTCGGCGCCGTTCGACCCGATCGCGGCGCTGCTTGAGAAGGCGCGGGGGGTGGGGGATGAGTGATCGCATCCAGGAGCACTTCGGTCTGTCGCGTCGACCCTTCGACAAGGAGATCCCCTCGGAGCTGATGTGGATGGATGGGGGGCGTCAGCAGGCGCTGGATCGTCTGGTGGAGACGGTAGGGCACCGTGGCCACGCGCTGGTGACCGGGGAGGCGGGGGTCGGGAAGACCTGCGTGCTGCGTGCGCTTCGGGAGCGGCTGAGCCCTGCGCACTTCCGCGTGGTGTACGCCGCGCACGTGACGCTGGGTCGTCGGGACTTCTACCGTCAGCTCTGCTACGCGATGGGCGTGGAGCCCAAGGCGACGGCCGCGGCGATGTTCGAAGCGCTGCAGCGGGAGATCGCGACGGCGAGCAGCGAGCAGCGCCAGCACGCGGTGCTTGTGCTGGATGAGGCGCACCTGATGCCGGATACGACGCTGGGTCATCTGCACGTGCTGGCGAACTTCAGCTGGGACAGCCGGGCGCTGCTGTCTCTGGTGCTGGTGGGGCTGCCCGAGCTGCACGACCGGCTTCGTCTTGGGATCCACCGTTCGCTGCTGACGCGGATCCGCTCTTGGGTGACGCTGGAGGCGGGGAGCCCGGAGCTGACGCGTGGGTACATCCGGCAGCGGCTGGAGGCGGCGGGTGCGCGCCAGGAGGTGTTCACCGCGGACGGGCTGGGCGTGCTGCACGAGCTGAGCGGCGGGGTGCTGCGGAGCGTGAACATCCTGGCGGACGCGTCGCTTCGTCGGGCTGCGATGGAGGATCGGCAGTTGGTGGATCGATCGGTGGTCCGCCGGGCGCTTCAGGACACGCCGCTGCACTGAGCCTCCCCAGACCCAGGCTCCGGATCGGAGACTGCGGTCAGCGCCCCATCGGCCAGGACGGTCGGTGGGGCGCTTCTGCTGTGAGAGACCGCAGGATCCAGGACGGCTGCCTGGGTCTGGGGGGCGACGATCGCCCCGCCACGGCGATCCGCCCGGCGCCCGTCCCGGACGGACGGGCTGAGCCGGCCACCAACGGTTCAGGCCGCCGCAGTGGGCGTGACCGCGACTGCCTCATCGGGCGTGCGCCGGAACAGCACTCACCACCCGGACCTACCACTACAAGACCCTCGAGCGCTGGTACTACAGGGCCCGGGGCGGCCACCCCGCGGCCCTCGAGCCCGCCCCCCGCGCCGGCGGCTACGCTCGCGCGCTGAGCGACGAGGCGCGCCAC
>CAZCVP010000346.1:0-4077 GCA_964501915.1 uncultured Enterobacterales bacterium | reverse complement strand
GTAGCCGTCGCCGTCCACGTCGCCGACCCCGGTGACGGCGGTCCCGAAGTCGCTGCCCCTGGAGCCCCCGCTCCAGGACTGGCCCAGGGTGGACAGGAAGCCGCTCGTCGGTGGGCCCTCCACGAGGTAGGCGACGCCCCGCGAGCCCGAGCCCGGGGCGCCGATCACCAGGTCGCGGGTGCCGTCGCCGTTCCAGTCTCCGGCTCCGACGCTGTAGCCGACCGACTCGCTGCGAGAGCTTCCCCTCAGCGCGACGTCGGCGTCGGCCAGGCTGCCGAAGCCCTCCATGCCGCAGCCGCTGTCGCTGTCGCAGTCGTTGTCGATGCCGTCGCCGCAGACCTCGGCCTCGCCGGGGTTCACGGCGGCGTTCGTGTCGTCGCAGTCGTTCGGAATGATCACGGCACCGGGGATCGTGCGGCAGGAGACCGTCGCGTCGTCGCTGTCGCCGTAGCCGTCGCTGTCGGAGTCGGTGAACCAGGTCTTGGCGTCGATGGCCGCCGGTCCGTCGGTGCTGCCGTCGCAGTCGTCGTCGACGCCGTTGCAGACCTCTGGCTGATCGGGGTTCACGCCCGCCTTGTCGTCGTCGCAGTCGGTGCCGCCCTGCTCCTCGGCGTCGTGGCCGTCGAAGTCGGCGTCGTCGTCGCTCCAGCCGTCGCAGTCGCTGTCGATGCCGTCGTACCAGGTCTCCTCCATGCCGGGGTGGATGGAGGGGTCGTCCTCGTTGCAGTCACCGTCGGCCTCGGCGTAGCCGTCGAAGTCGTGGTCGACGGTGGGGCAGAGGGGGTTGTCGGCGCCGGGGGTGCCGAGGTCCTCGTGGGGTCCCCAGGTCGCCAGGCCGGGGCACCAGTAGCCGTCGTCGTCGTTGTCCTCGGCGCTCAGGTGGTGTGGGTCGAGGGCCAGGCTCGCTCCGTCGGGTGCGCTGGCGTCCCAGGTCACCGTGTCCAGGTCGACGCCGTCGACCTGGAGCGCGATCCAGCCGCCCTCGTTGAGGAGGGTGAGCCCGGTGACCACGTGGTCGATGGCGACCTCGCCGTTGGTGGACGTGTCGCCGTTGGGGCCCAGCAGCGCCAGGTCCCCCGGCTGGAGGAGCACCGGCGTCTCAGGCGCGATCAGGTGGGTGAGGGCGTCCGTGAGCACGGTGAGGCCGTCGAGGTGGATGATCCGGTCGCTGGCGTTGAGCACCTCGACCCACTCGCCCTTTGGATCGGCCACGTCCCAGGGGTTGACCATCACCTCGGTGATGACCAGGTCACCGGGCGCCCACGCTCCCTCGTCGATCTGCCCGTCGCAGTCCTCGTCGACGCCGGTGCCGGGGAGCTCCTCCGCGTCGGGGGCCCTGGAGGCGTCGCCATCGTCGCAGTCGTCGCACTCGGCCCAGCCGTCGCCGTCGCCGTCGAAGCCCTCGTCGATCTCGCCGTCGCCGTCGTCGTCGTCGCCGTTGCAGAGCTCCACGTCGACGCAGTCGGGCAGGCCGTCGCCGTCGGTGTCCGGGGCGCCCTCGTCGATCTCGCCGTCGCCGTCGTTGTCCAGGCCGTCGCACTCCTCGGTGTCGACGCAGTCTGCGGTGCCGTCCTCATCGAGGTCGGAGTAGCCCTCGTCGATCCGACCGTCGCAGTTGTCGTCGTAGCCGTTGCAGTCGTCGGAGCGCCGCGGGTGGACCTCGGGGTCCTGGTCGTTGCAGTCTCCGTCGGTCACCGGGTAGCCGTCGCCGTCGCGGTCGACGGGGAGCGGCGGCTGGAGGGTGGCCTCCAGGATGGGCGGCTCGGAGTCCTCCTCCACCCCCGTGTCGGGTGGAGGGCAGGCGAGTGTGGCGATCAGCAGCAGCATGGTGCTCCCGGTTCCTGGCGACCCGTGCCGGCATCTATCACGGAGGGTGGGCCGTTCACTGCTGGCGCGGTAGGAGCCGCATCATGAAGTGGAAACGGGTCACCTTCAAGGGCAAGCGAGTCTGGGCGGCGGTCGACGAGCAGGGACGCCTGGCGGCGGACGGCGGACGGGTCCCGATCCGCTACTCGGACAAGGCGAACGCCACGGTGTACCGGGCCGGCCTGTCGCGCATCGAGTCCGTGGCGGGGGAGGGGCCGCGGGAGCTGCCACCGGGACGCTCGGCGGACGCGGCGGGCGGCTCGAGGTCGAAGCGGGGCTCCAGCGGCTTCGGCAGCGCGGGCAGGCGCACGGCAGCCCAGGCCGCGGCGGCCAGGGCCCAGGCCAGCCGGGACCTGGCGGCGATCCCCGAAGGCACGCACGTGGCCTTCACCGACGGTGCCTGCAGGGGCAACCCTGGTCCCACCGGCGCCGGCGCGGTGGTGAGGCTCGGCGATGGCACGGTGCTGGAGCGGGGCCTGTCCCTGGGACGCAGCACCAACAACGTCGGCGAGCTGACCGCCGTCGGCCTGGCGCTGGACCTGCTCGAAGCAGGCGGTGTGCAGCCGCAGGAGGCGGTGGTGCTGCACACCGACTCCAAGTACACCCTCGGCGTGCTGACCCAGGGCTGGAAGGCCAAGGCGAACCGGGAGCTGATCCTGGGGCTGCGGGAGCGGCTCTCCCACTGGACCGAGCTCGAAGTTCGCTGGGTCGCGGGCCACGTCGGCATCCCCGAGAACGAGCGGGCCGACGAGCTGGCGTCGGCGGCCGCGCGCTAGCAGCCCGACGGGATCTGCACCAGCAGGTCGTAGTGGTCGTCCTCGGACAGCCCGTGGCCTTCGATCGTGTAGTCGCTCACGCAGGTCAGCGACGAGACGTCGACGGAGGCCAGGGACGGGTCGTCCTGGAGCACGAGGTTGCCGCCGAGGTAGGAGAGCGCTGGGGCCGACAGCTCCGTCAGGACGTCGCAGTAGGACACGGTCAGCGTGCCGCCGACGTCGGTGAGCGAGGGCAGCGACAGGGTGGCGAGGTCGCTCTGGTAGTAGAAGTAGAAGTCGGAGCTGACGGACTCCAGCGCCGAGAGGTCCAGGGTGTCGATCTCGTAATTGTACTGCCAGTACATGCTGCCGAGCACGTCGCTCAGCGCGGTCAGCGTGACCGTGTCCAGCTCGTAGTTGTAGCGGAGGTAGAAGCTGGACTCGACGCGGGACAGCACGGGCATCTCCAGGGTGTCCAGCAGGTAGTTCTCCTCGATCTGGACCGAGCTCATCACGGTGGTGAGCGCGTCGAAGCTCGCGGAGGCCAGGGCTGCGTTGTAGTAGAGGAAGAGCTCGCCGCGGATCTCGGTCAGGGCGGGCAGGCTCAGCTCCGTCAGGGCGTTGTTGTAGTAGACGTAGAAGCTGGAGCGCACCGAGCTGAGGCTGGTGAGCGTCAGGCTGGTGAGGGCCTGGTTGTCGTAGACGTAGACCTGTCCCGACACGTCCTGGAGCGAAGGCAGGGACAGGGTGGTCAGCGCGTCGTTGCTCTGGACGTAGAGGTAGCTCCCGACGGTCTCCAGTGCCCCGAGGTCGATGGAGTCCAGCGTCGAGTTCTCGTGGACGTAGAGCTCGTCGCCGACCGCGGTGAGCGACGAGAGGTCGATCGAGGTGGCGTCCGAGTTCTCGATCTCCAGGGCGCCGGTGACCGAGGTGAGGCAGCTCAGGTCCACCGGGGTGGTGCCGGTAGCGTTGACGTAGACCTCCCCGGCCGTGGTGGTGCAGTCGCACAGCGTGTCGGCGTCCTCGGCGCTGAAGATGACGACGGTGGTGGTGTCGACGGTGGCGCAGTCGACGGTGGAGCCGGCGTCGCAGTCGTCGGTCCCGGCCGCCTGCTCCTCGGTCCAGGTGGACCCGTCGCCGTCCTCGTCGCCGTCCGGTCCGCCGACCCCGTCGCAGTCGGAGTCGACCCCGTCGCCGCAGGTGTCGGTCGCCCCTGGAGACACGGTCGCGTCGCCGTCGTCGCAGTCGCTGGTGTCGTCCACCCAGCCCGAGGGGGCGGAGCAGGCCACGGTGGAGAAAGCGCCGTCCTCGGCGCCGTAGCCGTCGCCGTCGTAGTCGATCACCCAGGTGGTCGCGTCCGCCGCGCTGTCTTCGTCCGTCTCCCCGTCGCAGTCGTTGTCGACGCAGTCGCAGACCTCCGTCGCGTCCCGGGTCAAGGAGCAGTCGGAGTCGTCGC
>CAZCVP010000345.1:0-4147 GCA_964501915.1 uncultured Enterobacterales bacterium | reverse complement strand
GGGGGGGGTGCGGGGGGTGTTTGTCGGGCGGGGTGCCCCCGCCGCCCCACCGGGCGCCCCGCTCGCCCTTCCGGCGAGCGCGCCAGTACCAGAGGATCCCGTCCTCGCCCTGCTTCCAGCGCTTCATCGTGCTGGCCCGGAGCGGACCGATCTCCACGGGCTTCGGGCGCGGGGGCGTGGCTCTCCTGGGCATCGTCATTCACTCGTGCTGGAGGTCGGACCACCCAGCGGCAGCAGGCGCGGCGCTCGTGCCCGACTACGGGGTGTCGAAGGTCGGCCTTCGTCGTCGTCCAGGTCGGCAGACCACGTCGGCAGGACGCCGGCCCGCCGCAGCGCCACGACCCAGTGCCCGAACGGCGCCACCAGCGCCCGCCCCATCGAGCGCGCCGTACTCGGGCGGGCCTCCCGTGCCGTGGCCTGCCGAACCCCGAGAACGGCCGCGACCTCCTCGGACGAGCAGGGCGTGTTTGGGAGCGAGACCTATTGGGTGAACACTTCCTTGTGGTGACGGGCGAGCACACCCACTACCTGCGTGCCCATGGCGACGAGTGGTCTGGGTGCAGGTACCACGACATCGGCCGCGCGGCGCGGGAAGGAAAGGCCACGCCGGCCGGCGTGGGCCGTTCGTTGGAGCACAGGTCCTTCTTCCAGACAGGGGAGCCACACTTCTGCGGGCACAGCGACGTCCGCGGCCTCCGCACTCTGTCCCGCAACCCGATGGGACGGCTGGGAGCGGGGCCCGAAGTTCTCTGCCACATCGATCCCTTCGAGCGGCAGCTGTGCTGCCGAAACTGCGCCTTCCTCGACGTGTGCGCCGACAACCGGACCTTCAGCTCCTCGCTGCCGTGCCGCGCCGATTGAGAAGATGCATCGCCTCCGTCGACCGGAAGCAGCGGCCGGCCGACAAGCACCGGGCACAGTGCCCACTTCCGGCGGGCACAGGCCTCCCCAGGCCGGGCACAGGCCCTCCAACCGCCCAAAAACCCGCCTCCAACCGTCGCCGCACCCCCACCTCCCCTACTCCACATACCCCAGCTCCCGCCGCTCCCCGTCCTCGAACTCCAGCTCCACGTCGTCCTCCCGCGGCAGGTCGTCCTCCGGCGGCAGGTCGTCCAGGTACTCCTCGTCGTCCCGGCGCGGATCCCGCTCACGGGGATCGTCGAAGCCGCGCTCGTCGTCGAAGCCGGGTCGCGGAAGGCCATCCATCTCCGGCGGCGGCTCGCGGTCGCGATCGTTCGATCCCACCTGGGGATCGCCCTCCTGGTAGGCCTCCCGCTGCTCGTCCCGGGACTTGCGCATGCGCTCCCGGCGCTCGGCGATGCGCTCCTCCCGGAGCCGGCGCCGCTCCTCGGCCTCCTCGTCGAGCTCGCCTTCGGAGTCCAGCCGCAGCGGCGGACGCGCCGTGGCGGGCGAGCCCTCGTCCCGACGGGTCGCCGGTGCGCCCCGCTTGCGAGCCGCCAGGCGGTCCTCGCGGAAGCGCGGGCGCTCCAGGGTG
This sequence comes from uncultured Enterobacterales bacterium, assembly GCA_964501915.1. Lineage (GTDB taxonomy): Bacteria > Myxococcota_A > UBA796 > UBA796 > CAJQPC01 > CAYFPX01. The sequence goes on along the minus strand of CAZCVP010000345.1, from coordinate 2,652 downwards.
CCCGAGACCATGAAGTGGTAGGTACCGCCCTCGTCGCGGGCGTTCTTCATGCCCGGGGCGATCTGGGCGAGCTGGTCCAGGTCCTCGTCGAGCCGCACCTTCAGATCGAGCTTGAGGCGGCTGCGCTCCAGGGGGGAGCTGAGGATGATCTTGCCCTCGACGGTCGCCTCGACCATGTCGGAGATGAACTCGCCCTTCTCGACGTCCGCCTCGCCGTCACGGACGTCGAGCTCGAGCACGGCCTCGCTGAAGACGGCCTCCTCGATGGTGAAGCCCGACACCACGAGATCCCGGAGCACCAGGCCGTCGACGCTGACCTCCAGGTCACCCTTGGCCTCCTTGACGTCATCGGGGCTGACGGTGAGGTCGACCAGCGCGTCCAGCAGCCCGGACGCATCCACGCTCCAGTCGGCCCCCGCGAAGGGGTAGAGGGACAGGTCCAGGTCGTTCGCGACCAGGTCCGCCGTCAAGGACCCATCCACCTGGCCAAGCTCTCCGGCGAGGGTCCCGTCGTAGAGCTCAGCGTCGAGATCGGTGATGAGGTCCCCGGTCAGCAGCGGCAGGATGCGGGCCCGGGCGTCGACCCGGATGGCCTGGACCAGCAGGGTGACCGTGTCCTCCTCGTCTCCCTTGCCCTCGACCCGCTGCAGGAGCTGGGCCCCCTCGAGGTTGACGCCGGTGACGCCCCAGGACGGCGAGACCCCGTCGAGGCGGAGCACCATGCCGCCCTTGGTGGCCTGGTCCACCTCCCAGGCGATGCGCTCGGAGACGGCGTCGGACGGGAAGGTGAGCACGAGCCCGATCCAGAAGACCAGCAGTCCCCAGGACAGACCCAGCGCGATGGGCAGGATGCGGGTGATCACTCGGCCACCTCCTCGAGGAGACGGAAGGCATCGACGTCGAACTTGACGCGCAGCAGGCGCCCGTCGCGGCTGCGCTTGACGCGCACGTTGGTGGACTGGATGCGCAGGGGGAAGTCCCCGGCCTCCACTTCGTAGAGGAAGTTCGCGAGCTGCTCCAGGGTGACCTTGGACAGCGAGACCTCGACCCTCTGGGTCTCGAGGTCGCCGACGGCCACCAGGGACTTCTCGTCGACCCGGTCGAGCTTGTCCTTGATCTCGGCGCTGTCCGCCGCACGCTCCAGGTAGGACGACAGGCTCTTGCCGGCCTGGTCACGGAGCTGCTGCTCGATCTGCTCGGCCTGGCGACGGTTGTCGTCGTAGCCCGCCCCCTCCTCCTCGATGAAGGCGAGGGTGGCTGCACGGGCCTCGATGTCTTCGTCGAGGGCCTCGAGGTGGCGGGTCACCAGCCAGCCCAGGCCCCCGTAGACCACGAGGACCACCGCGAGGGCGAGACCGAGCAACAGCTTGCGATCGCGAGGACTCATGCCTTCGAGGATCGCCTCGAGCCGCTCGAAGAGAGGGGCCAGGGTGTCCTGGAGCCGCGCGTTGGCGTTGGTGAGGATCGACATCAGCCCGCCTCCTCCTCGCTGCCTTCTTCCTTGTCGCCGAGCGGGATCGTCAGGGTGAAGCTGATCCCGTCGCCGAGCTTCTTCTCGTCCCCCTTCTTGGCCCGAGCGAAGCGCTCGTTGCGCTGGAGCGACTGCTCGATGCGGGCCGCCGAGTCGTAGGAGTCGGTCTTGGCCTTGAGGTGGATCGCGGTGTGCGACAGGGTGAGCTCCGAGACCTCGATGCGGGCCTCGTCCGGCGGCGGCATGGCCTGGGAGAGCTCCTTGAGCAGGGTGAGGGTCGGGGGGGCGTGGCCGATGGTGGCCCCGAGCAGCTCCACGCGCTCGGCGACCGCGGCGGTCTTCTCGACCACGATGGCCCGCGCCATCGAGGGGTCCCGCCCTTTCTCGGCCGAGACCTCCGGGAAGAGCTCACCGAGCTCGGCCACGATCTCGTCCTCCAGCTCGATCGCCTCGCCACCCCGGGCACGAACCTCGAGGGCGAACCAGCCGGCGCCGACCACCGACAGCAGCACCAGGGCGGCGCTGGCCCACAGCGACAGGCTGCGCGCCAGCGCGAGATCCCCGCGGTAGGCGAACTCGTGCTTCCGGAAGTCCAGGGTCCGGGCACCCCCCACGCCCGCGGCGTGCTCGCCGAGGGTGTGGGCCAGCACGAAGCGGCCGGCCATGTCCATGGAGCGGGCCTCGATCGACACGTCGACCGGGCGCACCGGCCAGCCCAGCTCGCGCTCCAGGTACTCGGCGAGCCCGCCGAGATCCGAGGTCCCACCGGTGAGCTGCACCCCGTCCAGGGCAGCGCCGTGCTCCAGCTCCGCGGCGAACAGGGTGGCCTTGAGCTCGGACAGCAGCGGCGCCAGCGCCCCGGCCAGGCAGGCGCTGACCTCGGCGTGGGAGACCCGGCGCGGCTCGACGCGCTCCCCCTCGGCCAGGTTGGGTGCGGCGCCGCCCGGGCGCCCGGTCGGGTCGGTGCCCTTGTCCTCCTCCCACTCGGCGATGGCCGGGCTCACCGCGTGGCGCAGGTGGGCCACGTGCTTGGCGCCCTCCGCGGTGCCCCAGTCCCAGCCCCAGCGCTCCATCAGCGCCAGGGTGAGGTCCCGCCCCCCCTGGGTGATCGCCCGAGCGCTGACCAGCTCCCCGCCGGCGACCACCGACACCAGCGTGCGCGCGTGTCCCACGTCGACCAC
>CAZCVP010000344.1:0-4213 GCA_964501915.1 uncultured Enterobacterales bacterium | reverse complement strand
TTCGAGGCGCACAGCGGGCTGGGCATCGCGCTCCACAACCTGCGCCGATTCGCCGAGGCTGCGGAGGCCTATGCGGCCGCGCTCGAGTTGCGCCAGAACCACGCCGACACCTGGTTCAACTACGGGCTCGTGTCGTTGGTGAATGGCAATCGCTCAGAGGCGGACAGGGCCGCCCGGGAGCTCGTCCGGCTCAACAGCCCCAAGCTGCGGGATCTCGAGCGGGCGATCGTCTCCTACGACGATCGCTAGTCGTTGCCCTTTGGTGGCCACCCGATTTCGACGTGGTGTACCTCGTGCTTTTCGAATTTGCGCGTCGTGCCGAGCGGTTCGAGATACTCGCTACGGCAAGCTCGTCCGGCTCGGGATGCGAGTAAATGAGCGGGACATGTCCTTCGCCTCGTGGTCGGCTTCCGCGGGTTGGCTGAAGGCGGCGCGAGTGGGCCGAACGGGACGTACTTGGGTCGCCCGCTCAAGGGACTAGCTGTCACTGAGACGGACGGATTGAGTGTGAAGCTGAAGCTAGGCCTCCCCTCTCACTCAGGTTCCATCCTCACTTCCAGCCGGATCGCCTCGCCCGGCTTGACGACGACCGTCTCCTCCCACCTTCGATGTCCAGCCGCTTCAAGGCGGAGCAGCCATGCCCCCGGGGCCAGGGGGTCCTCGATCATCCAGGAGGATCCCAGCTCGAGGAGCTGGGCTTTGAAGAACCCGTCCTTCGTGCGTCTGTAGACGGACAGGTCCATGAACCCCGCTTCCGTGGCTGACGCCCTGCGGGCGGTCAGGGTCGCACGCTGGTGGTCGTGCTTCTTCTCTACGTTGGACAGGTCGAGTTCGACGCGCCCGCCCTCAGCCACGAGGGCATCGACCCGGGTGACCTGCCCTGCCAGGAGGTGGACTTCCTTCGGGCACTGCAGGGAGTAGAGGTTCGACTCCCACGGAACCACGCTCGACAGACCCAGCCCGAATCCATACGTACCCGGCTCCAGGCCACGGAACGCGCCCTCCTCGAGATCCTCTGGGGAGCGCAGCGAGTCACGGAAGCCGCCCTCGGGTTGGAGATAGACCCGGTAGTTTCTGATGAGCTGATCATCTGGCCCTCGCACGACGACCTGCAGGCCGGCCTCGTCGCCAGCCGCGGGAGGACGCAGGACCACCTCCCGCCTGCCCCCCCGCGGCAGCAGATCGACCACCGCCTGTGGGGTCACATCTCCCGCGTCCGCCTCCAGCAGGAACGGCTCGCCGATGGGGAGCAGGAGCGCGACCTCGGCGAGCGCGCTCCCGTAGTACTCCTCGAACAGAGCCTCATCGGTCTCAACCTCCGTCACCGCCAGGCTCGCAATGGGCAGTGCCTCACCCTGCCTGTCCTCCGCGCGGACCGTGAGTCTCACTGCCTGCAGCTCGAGCAGTACCTCGCCCGTACCGGTCCGCACTCGACCTGGTTGCCCGAACTGTGGCAGGGGGTCGTTGAAGTGATCGATCTGGAACTCGCCCTGGGCTAGCCCTCGGAAATGGAAACGGCCTTCCTCGTCGGTGTGCTGTTGCGACATCCGGCTCCCCTCTGACTCGGGGCTACCCACCAGCTCGATCTGCAGCACGAGATCCTGGGCTGGCTGAGAATCAGCGAGGACCACACGTCCAATGAGCTCTCCGTCGCCCACCAGAACCAGGGTGCCGACGTCTCGCTGCTCCCCTTGGAGCAGGTCCAGGTCGAGCTCCACGCGGCCTACCTGTCGCTTCTCGGACTCGAGCAAGCAGGGGCCGCCGGTGACCGTGCCGACCCGAAACCAGCCGTCCTCGGAGGTCCTGGTGCCGCCCAGGGGCTGTAGCTCTCCCGCGGCATCTCGCTTCTGCAGGCCGACATAGGTCGCGGCAGACGGCTGACCGTTGCGGTCCACCACGCGGCCGGACACGGTCGCCCCTGGCTCCAGCTCGAACACCTCGGTCTTGCCGGGCCGCACGGACAGTCGCCGGGACCTGGGGACAAAGCCGGGGGCCCACGCCTCCACGGTGGCTCTCTCCCAGTCCGCTGCGTCGAGAACCCAGCGAGCTCGGCCGTCCGGGTCGACCTGGGGCGTGCTCTCACGCTGCTCCGTCGCGCTGCCCTTCCGGCCGGCGCCACCCCGCCTGAGCTGCACGGATGCCTCGAGGCCGTCGAGGGACGTGCCGTCCGGTCCGGCGAAGACGATCGTCCAGGCTGGACCCTGCGGGGGTTCGTCAGCCACGTGTTCCTCCGCTGGGCCCTCGACCTCGGCTCGCCGGGAGTCGCCCTCCGGCCCAGCAATCGAGGATGTTGTCGGCTCGGAAGCTGGAGGTGAAGCCTCTCGAGTCTGAGCAGGGGCGGCGACCTCGGGACCGGTCGGCTCCGCGGGCATCTGTGCGAGACTCCAGGCCCACCAGAGCAAGGCAATCAGCGGGATGAGTCCGATCCAGTAGGGGCGCTTCATGTCCAGTGCATTATGGCAAGGCTCCATCCCGGGCAACAGCACGTACGAGCTCCCGCGCCTCTGCCGGGCCTGCTCTCTGAGGGCAAGCAACCCTGAGGTCTCCGGCGCTCCCGCACCGTGCCATTACCAACCGCGAGAACGGGATCTTGAGATCGCCCGCCCCCTTGGACGATCCTCTCGCCGAGGCCCTTCTGCTGTCAGCGACAGAAGGTCGCCTCCAGGGCGTCGGACAGGTTGAAGCCCGCTCCTCCAGCGGGTGTGTCACGGAACCAGTACTGCACGTACCAGGTGGAGTTCGCGGTGATGTCCGAGGCGGGGTAGGTCGTGAAGTCGACCGCGTGGGAGGCGGCCCCGAGCACGTCGGTCTGCAGGACGGGCAGCCGACGGATCTGGCCATCGACGCAGCGCAGGCCGTCACCGAAGGGGATCGAGGCCTGCAGGGGCCCGAAGTAGAAGAGGCCGAACTGTCCCGGGACGGCGCCCGAGACCTGGAGCACCAGATCGTTGGCGGTGATGTCGAGAGAGCCCGTGTGGCCGATGAAGGCGCCGGGGCCCGCGGAGTTGGGACTGGTGGCGCAGTAGGTGCTGGAGGACCCGCAGTCGTCGAGGATGTCCGGGAGGCTCGGACGGTACCACTGGATCCTGCAGCGCATCCTCCGGGTCTGCTCCTCGGTGAACTCCGCCATGCAGTTGTCGTCGGTGTAGTTCATGTAGTTGCGAACCGGGACCTGCGTGCCGCAGCTCTGCTGGCTGGACGGGCAGCCCCAGGTCTCCGAGGCCTGGGGGTTCGTGTCACAGATCAGGTCCCCCGTGCTGTAGCAGTCGCCGCTGGCGCAGCCGCCCTGGAAGGTGTGGTGGAGGCCCAGGTAGTGCCCGACCTCGTGGGTGGCGGTCCGGCCGTAGTTGTCGTTGTTTGCGGTCGGTGAGCTGTTGTTGCCGACGTAGCGCCACCACAGGTAGACGCCGTCCTCGATCGAGCCGGGGGAGCCCCAGTAGTAGCCGTAGTAGCCGACCGTGTTGAGCGAGTAGATGTTCAGGTAGCGGTGCGGGTCCCACTGCAAGACCTCCCAGTAGCCGGGGGTGGTCCACTCGTCGTTGTGCCAGGCATCGTTCGTCGAGTAGGTGATGCCGGTGGTCGGGGCTCCGTCGGGGTCGACGGTCGCGAGGCGGAACTGGATTCGGGTGTCGACCCCAGGAGCGCCGAGGCTCCCGTCGATGGCCCGGAAGTCCTCGTTCAGGACGTCGATCTGGTCCTGGACCGTGACGGCGGAGAGGGCGCCGTCGCCGTTGGTGTGCTGGATCACGTGCACGACCACGGGAATCTCGTAGATGAAGCTCGGTGCGTAGATCTCGTCGGGGTTCGTCGAGCTCCAGTTGCAGTCGCTCGCCTGGTTGCCCTGCGAGACCTCGTGGATAGTGACTCGCTTGTCGTCGTAGCCGCAGCGATGTCGACTGAGGTCGGAGAGCTGCGCGGCGAGGCCAGGGCTGGCCAGGCCGAGGAAGGGGAGCGCGAGGGTGATGAACCTGGTCGTCGGCTTCATGCGATGGGATCTCCCGTGTCTCTGAGCGAGGAGGTGAGCGACGGACCGGCGAGCGTCCGCTGCGTGCGAGGATTCGATCCTAGCTCATTCTTGCAGTCTGCAACGATCTTCCCGAGTTCCGCCGTCGTCATCCCAACGCGTGGGATGACGGCGTATGTAAAGGGGTACAGCCCGCTGGGCTGGCGCTCACCGCGGTCAGCGGCTTCGGCTGCCCAGGGTCTCGGGCTC
>CAZCVP010000343.1:0-4232 GCA_964501915.1 uncultured Enterobacterales bacterium | reverse complement strand
CGGCGGTCCAGCTCAGAGACCCAGCGCAGACGCCGCCTGGACCTCGAGGCCCCCACCCTCGATGCGCCCCTCCGGCGCCTCGCCCGGCCCACCGAGGAGCTCCAGCGGCACCTGGGCAACGCCGCCACCGAGCACCTCGTCTGCCACCGCCCCTCCGACCCCACCTCCCGGCACCTCCTGGAGCTGGTGGACAGGGCCGCCGAGGGCTGGGACGTCACCGAGCTGTTGCCCTGGAACACGTCGGGGGAGTGGACGTGCCAGCGCACCGCCAACGCCCGCGTCGATCCGTCCCGGGAGGAGGTCCGCGAGGAGTTCTCGGACCTGCTCGGCGTCGACCTCTCCGACCTCCGCATCCGCAGGGGAGACACCCGGAGCCGCGGGGCGCGGGCGCTGTCCCAGCGCACCGGAGGGGTGAACGAGGTCCTCTTCGACGAGGCCTGCCCTACCCGCGAGACCCTGGCCCACGAGCTGTCCCACGTCGCTCAGCGTCGCCTCGCCGGGAGCCGCCCGGTGGGCGTCCTGGGGCCCGTGGACGGCCCCGCCGAGCTGGAGGCCTCCAGCGCCGCTGTCCGCCTGGCCCGGGGCGAGGCGGTCCAGGTCTCCCGACCCGTCGAGGCCGACTGTCAGCGGGAGGCCCTGCCGAACACCGAGGCCGTCGAGGTCTGGCACGCCCTGAACGCGGTCTTCGACCCCGATCCGTCGGCCGCCGTCGAGGCCCTTCGGCGGGGAGGACCGGCCACCCGGGAGGCCTACCGGGTGCTCTTCGGCCGCCGCCTGGAGCAGGACATCCCGCGGGAGCTGGGGGACTCCTCCGAGGCGATGCAGGCCCTGGCCGTGATCTGGCCGGCCATGAGCGTCGGCGACCGCGTCGAGGGCTGCCTGGGCTTCGACGACGACGAGGACGGCCTGCTCCAGGTCCTGCGCACGGCCAGCGACGCCGAGATCGCAGCCTACCGCTCGGACCCGCGGTTCGAGCACCAGCTCGCCACCCTGGACGGGACACAGCGGCTGGAGGCGCCCAACCGGGTCCACCCCGAGCTCAGGGTCCAGAACACCGGCGCCTACCTGAGGGGGGAGGCTCCGGCCGCGAGCGCCGGCGACTACGCCGGGGCGCTGGAGCTGTTGGGGGTCGCTTGTCGAGGGCCGGTGGTGGACACTGGGCTGCTGCTGGGTCTGCTCACGGCGCTGCCGGAGCCCTGGCGCGGGAGGCTCCGGCGGGAGGCCCCGTCGGTGCTCTGGGCGGTGCTCCGGGCCCGCACCGCCCCGGGCTGGGTGGCCCTGGTCACGGACCTGCTCCAGACCGGCACCGTCGACTTCCACCTGGGGATCGACGCCGCCCTCGACGGCCTCACCGTCGACCACTCGCTGCTGTCGGCGGTCCTCGACCACCTCGAGCCCGCCCGCCGCGCCGAGGTCCGCCGGGCCTGGCTGGCCGACCGCCAGGGCTCCGGGGACGAGGCCGTGGTGGCGCCCTGGCGCGATCTGGAGGCCCGCTTCGAGGGTTTGTCGGCGGAGGATCGGGACACTGCGGTCCACCTCCTCCTCGGCGGCGCCGAGGTCGAGGAGCTCACCGAGCGGGGCCGGGACACCGTCGAGCTGATGCGCCTCCGCCAGGAGGAGCGCCTCGGCCTCTGGTCGAAGCCCGTCGAGGCCCTGACCACCACCGACGACGCCCTGGAGCTGGCCCACGTCCAGTTCCTGGCGCTCCACGAGCAGGTCCCGGAGGAGGGAGACGTCCCCTGGGAGCTGCTGGCGGGGTTGGTGGCGCTGGACCGCCAGTTCCACCAGGCCTTCGATCGCTACGCCGCGGCCGGCGACGCGATCGCCGGCCTCGCCGCCACGGTGATGGCCACCGCGGTCTGCGTGCTCGTCTGTGCGATCGGTGGGCCGGCGGGCGCCGCGGTGGCCCCGACGCTGTTCCAGGTCCTCGCCGGGCGGGCCGTGGTCGTGGCCCTCGGGGGCCGTCGACGGCGCCATCGGGGGCATGGCCGGGGAGGTGGTGCTCACTCTCGGCGACGTGAGGTCCTGGCAGGACGGGGTCCTGGGCGTCGTGGCGGCCGTGGGCGAAGCGCTCCTGCGGGGTGGGCTGCTGGCTCCCGGTGACGAGGGCCACCCCCGCAGCCTGGGGCCCTACCTGGAGATGCTGGAGCGGACCGGCGTGGCCGACCGGGACGAGGTCCTGCGCGCGATGCCGGAGCCGGGGGGTCGGAGCCACGACCAGGTGCGTCACGTGCTGAAGCTGCACTTCCGCCCGCGGGTCCAGGACCGGATGTTCGAGGGCGACGCCGTCCAGAGCCACCGGCGGCTGATGGAGACCGTCGAGGGGCTGAACGGCTCGGATGCCGGGGCGCTGTCGGAGGCCTGGTACGTCCGCTACGAGGTGGAGTACGAGGGGGGCGGGGGCCAGGAGGTCCACCCGGAGCTGCCGGTGGCGGGCCGTGCCAAGCCCCGCCGGCCGGACTTCGTGCGGGGGTCGACGGCGGGGGAGGTCAAGTCGACGTCGGAGAGGATGGCCGCGCGGGACGTGGAGCAGGGGGAGGACCTGCTGAGGGCGGCTCAGCGGGGGGAGGAGGTCTGGGTGAGGCGGGAGCCGCGGAAGCTGGACACAGTGGAGTACGTGTTCACGGACTGGCGAGGGTTCGTCGGGTCGGAGGAGGTTCTGATGGGGTGGATGGATGAGTTCGGCGATGTCCTCTCGATCAAGGTCTTCGTGGACGGCAGGCCAGTCGTCGCGAAGGACATCGATGAGCTGCGAGACCTGCTCGGGAGGCTGCGATGAAACCGATGCACGCGCTCGAGCTGAGCCTGACCACGCGGCCTGGAAACACGCTGTTCGCCGACCTGCTGTCACTCGGAATCGCTCAACAGGGCCCCGACGGACCGGTCACGCGTCCGCCCGACCGGGGTCGCGCCATTGGTGAGGGCGCGTACTGGGAGCACCGCTACGTCCCCGGCGAATACTACTGGGGTGGCTTCGTCTCCTGGGACGGCCGCGACTGCGCAAAAGTCGCCAACACCCACTTCCCCTACGACGTCCCCTACGTCCTCGACCTCCTCCGCGGCCTCGACTTCACCCACTCCGCCACCCACTCCGCCGTCGACGGCTGGTGGCGCAAGGCCCACCCCTATCCCCGCCCCTGGATCGGCTTCTCCGACGGCCACTTCGGCCACGGCTGGCTCTGCGCCTTCTCCGGCGCCGACGGCCACGCCCGCCTCGTCTCTCGCCGCTGGCTCGACCACGGCCCCTGGCGGGTCATCCGCGACGAGGAGCGCGACCTCACCCTGGTCCGGTTCCACGACCTCGAAGCCGACGAAGGCACGGCGCTGGCCCAGGCCCACCCCGGCCACGTGCGCATGGGCATCTCCGGGCAGGGGGGCTTCATCCAGTCCCACTTCGTCTGGACCGGCTTCCAGGCCACCTCCTACCACCCCGCCAGCCGCACCCTGAACCTGTTCGTCGAAGGCCGCGACGTCACGCCGTTCGAGATGCCCCAGGCCGCCGCCGTGAAGCGCTACCAGCCCCACGAGGGCCGCCCCGTCGACCGGGTCGTCTACACCTTCCTGCGGGAGGCCGAGGCCCGCCGCCACCTCCACGAGCTGTGGCTGCACGGCCTCGAGGTGCGCTACACCTCGTCCGGGCCCGGCGAGCGCTTCCGCCGCATCGACGACAGCTACGAGCCCCCGCCCTACGAGCTGCCGGACTGGGTGGAGCGGGTACGGGACCGGGAGGGGTCCTGAGGTCGCCCACGCCTCGGTCGTGGGCGGGCCCACGCCGCAGGCCCGGGCGAGCGTCGGGTGGGAAGACGGGATGGGGGATGAGGCGGGCGGGGGCAGGTGCCGGGTGAACGTCGCGTCGGCGTGCCAGGTGCCGGGTGAACGCCGCTTCCTGGCCCCCAGCGCGAGGTGGCGAAGCGACACAGCGACCCACAACGGCGCCGGTGGCTCGCCACCCCGGGCGTTGTGGGCTCCAGCGACCCACAACGGCGCCGGTGGCTCGCCACCCCGGGCGTTGTGGGCTCCAGCGACCCGCGAGGGCGCCGTGGCCCCCAGAACGTGGCGCGGGAGGGTTCCCTTCCCGTTGGCGCTCGACACCTCGGCCCGACGACGGCCTCGACGGCGGCCGCCCAGGAGCCCGCGAACCCACACTACCCCGGCCTCCACCCCCCCTTCCAGCCCCACAGGTGCCTCAAGAACTCCGTCACCGTGTCCCCCCGGACCTTCGACGCCCCTCC
>CAZCVP010000342.1:0-4236 GCA_964501915.1 uncultured Enterobacterales bacterium | reverse complement strand
GCCGTCCGGACCGACCGCGGCGGCGCGGTAGGTCCGGGTCACGGGGTTGCCCACCATCACCTTGGCCAGCAACGTGAACACCCCGTGGCCCTCCACGGGCGCGTAGCGGGTGAGCTGGGGACCGGAGGTGATGACCAGCTCCCTGCCCTGGGAGCTGACCCGCACGTCCCAGGCCGGCACCTTGGAGGCCCCGGGCCGCAGGTCCACGGACAGGCTCTCCAGCACCCCGGGACCCGGCCCGTCCGCCCACCAGGCGAAGCCCTCGTCGGGCCGGCCCTCGGGCGTCACCCTGGCCTCCAGGAGCAGCGGGGGGCCCTCACCCAGCCCGCGAAAGCGCACCCAGACCTCGGCGAGCTGGTCCGGCATCAGCGTCACCCGGTACCGGTCCACGCTGGCGGTCCCCTCGAGGGTGCGGGGGCCGGACGGTCCCGACAGGCTCACGGTGGCCGGGGCCCACGGAACGAGCACCGCCTCGTCGAAGATGTCGCCGCGCCCCAGGTCCACGCGGGTCGCTGGTGGCTCCACGAGGAAGGGCCGTGCCGCCACCTCGACGCGGGCCGTGGTCCCGCCCTCCCCCGCCTGGACCACCAGTCCCCCGGCGGCCTCGGCCCGACAGGGCCCGATGACGAGCTGCTCCGGCGGGCCCGCCGCGTGGGACCAGCCCCCGGACTCCGTCACCAGCTCCGAGCGCCAGGTGGTGCCGTCGGGCTCGACCACCACCAGCCGACAGCCACCGTGCTGGTCCCCGGGACCGAGGTTGGAGATCGCCAGCTCGAAGCGGACCAGGGTCCCGTCGGCGCCCTGGACCAGCGTCGTCCAGGTCTCCGACCAGGCCTCCGGCGGCAGGGGACGCGGCATCAGCGGCGTGGCCGGCGCCTCCGCTCGGGCGAGCAGGCCGGTGAAGAGGGCGAGAGCGAGGACGCGGCTCATGGGATGGCCTCGGCGAGCGGCTTCCACAGGGACAGGATCAGCAGCACCAGGAGCGCTTCGGCGCCCAGCACATGGGCCACGACCCACACCTCGCCGAGCACCGTCCACACCACCAGCAGGCCGAGGCCGACCTGGAGGGCCACGCCGACGGCGAAGAGGGGGGCCAGGCGCGTGGCCCGGCGCCAGGCCAGCCAGGCGGCGACCGCCAGGAGTGCGAACCCGGCCCCGCGGTGCGCCTGGACGAGCTGCGCCATCCAGCCCGACGGCCACCAGCTCCCCAGGCAGGTCACCAGCGAGGTCCCGCAGGCCATGCCCACGCCCGCGTGGCGCACGATCGCCCCGAGGGCGAGCTGGACGACCAGCACGACGAGCACCGCCGCGACCGGCCCGAGGGCGGCTCCCCGGTCCAGGGACCGGCCTCGCAGGCGCAGAGCGGAGATCGTGGCCAGGCTCACCAGGCCCATCGGCACCAGGAAGTGCAGCGCCCGCCAGGGGGTGGCGGCGTCGAAGAGCACGCGACTCGCCCCGAGCACCGACGAGACCTCCACCAGCTCGCAGGCCAGCAAGCCCAGGGCCGGCAGCACGCCGCCGGGCCTGCGCGCCAGCCGCACCGCCATCGCCAGCACGCCCAGGGCCACGACGGCGGCGCCGATCACCTGGAGGGCGGGCTCCGGTCCCGGGTCGACGCCCTCCCGGCGAGCGATCACCCACAGCGCTCCCGCCCGGCTCACCATCGCCCCCTGGAGCACCACCACCCCCGTCGCCCACATCGCCAGCCGCCAGGCCGGGCGGGCGGTGCGCCGCAGGGGCAGGGCGGCCGAGATCGTCAGCCCGAGCGCCCCGATGCCCACCACCTGGGCCACGACGCGGTGCAGCACCTCCAGGCCGGTGCGACCCACCAGGGGGGGGATGGAGTTGCCGTCACAGAGGGGCCAGTCGGGGCAGGCGAGCACCGGCCCCCCGGCGTGGATCAGGGCCCCGATCGCCACCAGCGTCGTGCACCCCAGAGCGATGACCAGTGCGAAGCCGTAGGGGACCATGGGGACGGCAGCATCCCACAGGTGGGCACGGCCACCCCACCCCGGGGGTGGATTTCTCTTTCCCCCACCGAGGACCGGTGGGTCCAACCCGGCAGAAGACAGCGCGGCCCCAGTCCTCCGATGGGAGGCCAGTCGGTCGCCACCGTTCATCCACCCGACAGCCACCTGGAGGAGCCATGCTCTCCCCCCTGATCGCCCTCTGCCTGTCCACGCCCGCCCACGCCGCCCAGTCCTACGACCCCGCGGACTTCGACAACACCTACGAGGTGAACTGCCTGAACAGCGAGATGGGCCTGAGCATCGGTCTGGCCGTCTTCACCGCCGAAGGCGCCTGGGCCACCGGAGCCGGCTCCACCACGCCGCTGACCTGCGAGACGGTCATCGAAGGCGACGAGACCTGGACGAGCTGGTACGACGAGATCGCCGACGAGTGCCCGGCCTGGCTGGACGCCAGCATCTGCGACGAAGTCGCGACCGGCCTCACCGAGGTGCGCGCTGCCGTGAACAACGACATGCTCGCCGAGATCCCCGGGAGCGTGAGCTTCAGCGTGCAGGGCACGTCCAACTTCTGGTATCGGCTGCTCGGTGTCTACCCCGTGGCCGTGGACTTCCACTACGACGACGGCGACGAGTCCGGCGCCTTCCTGATCAACAACAACGACGGCGCCTCCTACGGGGACTTCGTCGGTGCCGTTGCGGCCGCCAGCATCGGCGCCTCCGAGTTCCTGATCTGCGGGGCCGGGGCGCTGTCGGTGGTGACGGGCAACGTGGACCGTGGCACGCCCTTCTCCCACGAGTCCTCCTGGGACGCCGGCGCCGAGCTGGTCTGCGCGACCGGCAACTCGGCGTTCGTCGTGGCGATCGCCCTCGGCTTCTCCTACGGCGCCGACCTCGACGGCGACGCCCTCTGAAGACCCACCTGGAGGCCGCCGCACCGGCGGCCTCCGCTTCCCCTTGGGAGCAGACGATGCGCAAGCTCACGCTCACTCTGACCGGCTTGGCGCTGATCGCCGGACTCGCTCATCGCGCCGCCCCCTCCCCCGCCGACCCGGGCGCCTCGTCGCCCTCCGAGGAGGTCCAGGTGCGGACCCGGACCGCCCGGATCGAAGCGGAGCCGTCGGAGGCCCCCCTCGCCCTGGAGACGGACGAGGAGCTGCCGCGGCTCGAGCAGGACCCGCGCCTCCCCGAGGTCACGGACGACTCCGCCGAGGCCTGGGACCAGCGCCACCACGTCCTGCACGAGGACGCCCTGGCGGACCTGGTGTCCAGCCTCGAGGCCCTCGGGCACGATCCCGCTCGCTTCCACGAGGTCATCGAGGCCGCGTCGGCGGAGCGCTGGTCCGACTAGTTGACCTCGCCGCCCGGACCCGCCACGCTGCCGCCGTGTCGCTCCTGTTCCCCTTGCTGCTCGGCGGATGCGGGGGGTCCGTGGACAGCGGACCCATCGACACCGGACCCCTCCCCCGCTGCGAGACCCCAGGCCCGCTCGACGACACCCTCCGCCTCCACCAGGTCCAGGCCCTCGCGACCCACAACAGCTACCACCTCGAGCCCGAGGCGGTGGTCGACGACTCCCAGCGCTACAGCCACGCGCCGCTGACCGTCCAGCTCGCCGAGCAGGGCGTTCGGGGCTTCGAGCTCGACCTCCACCTCCGGGAGGGCGCCGGCTTCGAGGTCTTCCACGTCCCGGTGGCCGACGAGGGCACGACGTGCCGGGCCCTCACCGACTGCCTGTCCGAGCTGCGCGCCTGGTCACGGGACCACCCCTGCCACCTCCCCCTGGTGATCTGGCTGGAGCCCAAGGACGACATCGACGCCCTGGTGGACGGCCTGCTCCCACTGGCGGGGCACTGGCAGGAGCTGGAGCAGGCCATCCTCTCGACCTGGCCGGCCGAGCGCATCCTCACGCCCGACGAGGTCCGTGGGGACGCCGAGACCCTGGCGGAGGCGGTCCAGGACCACGGCCTCCCCCCCCTGGGCGAGCTCCGCGGCCAGGCGATCTTCGCCCTGCTGGACAGCGGGGCCCACCGTGACGAGTACCTGGAGGGCACCCCGGCCGCCGAGGGCCGGCTGCTCTTCCCGGACGCCGAGGATCCCGACGACCCGGCCGCGGCGATGCTCAAGATCAACGACGCCGGCTCGGCCGCGGACCGGGTCGCGGCCAACGCGGCCCTCGGCTTCGTGATAACGTCGAACGTTGACGGCGCCGCGCAGGCCCACGCCGCCAACCCCGAGCCCCTCACCCGCCCCCTCGCCCCCGGCGCCC
>CAZCVP010000341.1:0-4255 GCA_964501915.1 uncultured Enterobacterales bacterium | reverse complement strand
CGTTCAACACAGGCCAAGAGCGGACATGATGGTGGGGGTGTCGCGGGCGGTGTCGATCCGCTCCTGGCCTACCAGTTATGCGATGGTCCACCGGGTTGACATAGTCGCCCATGCCACGGCAGAGACTCTTTCGCTACGCGTCGAGAAGACCCTGGATGGCGACGCGCAAGGGACCGAGTTCGCGCTCGACAGACGCCCAGACCAGGTCCTTGTCGATGCCGAAGTACTGATGGACGATGATGTTGCGCATGCCCACGATTCCAGCGGCGGGGATCTCGGGGTGTGCCTCGAGGAAGTCGGCGCTCAAAGCTCGTGTGGCCTGTCCGAGAATGCGCAGGTGGAAGAGAATCCAGGTCTGGACAAGTTCATCGGAGTCGAATCGCGCCCGACCCAGGGATGCGTAGCGCTCGATGCGGTCGATGGCTTCGAGCATGTCCAGCAGACGGGATCGGTCGTCTCTCACAGTGGGACGGCTTCCTGGAGGACACGATCACGCAGTCGAGGTCTCAAACTCGCCTCAGTGACCACATCAACGGGGATGCCGAGGAGGGCCCGCAAGGCCATGAGCAAGGCGCCAAGATCAAACAAGCTGCGGCCCGGTGCCAGGTCAACGAGCAGGTCCAGATCGCTCTGGTCGTCCGCTTCCCCTCGGGCGACGGAGCCGAAGATCCGGAGGTTGCTGGCCCCATGGAGATGGGCGAGCTCCAAGATCTGCTCTCGCTTCTCGGTGATGGCAACGGCAGGGTTCATGGACCCATTCTACCGCGGCGGCCTGAAGTCCGCATGAGAGCCCCCGGCCCAGCGGAGACCTGGATGGGTCCGCGCCGGCGCTCGGTCGCTGTGCAATCGGAGGCCGGCCGTCGACAGTCCCTCAACCGGACTCCCGGTTCTGGCCTCCCCGACTTGCTGCATCTCCTCACGTCCGGCACAGCTCAAGATGGAGGTGGACTGTCGTGTAACGCCCCCTCGATAAATGACGGCCCGACGCAGTCGGGCTGTGCCGGAGGCCGCCGCTGACCAGGCCGGGACCTCCGAGACGGAATCCAGCGCAGCGCCCAGCCATCGACTCACCGGTCCCGACGCAGGAGGGACGGCCACGGAGTGGCCGAGGGAGTCGATTGCTTGGCCCGGAGCGTCGTTGAGCAGGAGATCAGCTCCGAGATCCAGAGCGGCCGGAGCGCCGAGGCTGAAAGCCGAGCATTTATCGGCAGTTGAACTGAAGCCGCTCCGCGGACTCCTCTCACCTTCCAGCTGAACGACGACCGTTGGCGTGGAGGCGAGCCTCCTCCTCGTGCGCGCATCCTGGACCTGCCGACGCCTTCCACGTCGCTGCAACACCAAGGAGCGTGCCATGACCCCACTCCGCCAGAAGCTCATCGACGACCTCGACCTCCGCAGCCGTGCAGACACGACCATCCTCGCCTACGTCAGCGCCTGTGCTCGACTGGCCCGCTACCACCGGCGCTCACCCGAACACCTCGACCTCGACCACGTCAGGGCGTTCCTGCTTCACCTCCAGCGGGACTGCATGGCCTCTCCCGCCAACGTCAAGCTCCACGGCACCACCCTCGAGCGACCTGACCTTGCTGCCGCCCTGCCCTATCCCCGCGTGCCGAGGACTCCCCAGACCAGGCTCTCCCCCCACGAGGTCTCCCTGCTCATCCACGCCGCTCGCTCCCCCCTCCACCGCATCGTCTGCCAGACGCTGTACGCGACGGGCCTCCGGGTCGGAGAGGTCGTGGCCCTCCAGCCCTCCGACGTCCAGTCCGGGCGGGGGCTCCTCCTCGTGAGGCGTGGCAAGGGGGCTCGACCGAGGGTGGTGATGCTGAGCGGTCGTCTCCTCCACCACCTGCGGGACTGCTCGAGGACGGTGTCGACCTGCGCACCATCCAGACGCTCCTTGGACACCAGAAGCTCGACACCACCAGCGTCTGGCCCGTGCGGCCCGAGGTGCTCCGCCAGACCAGGAGCCCACTGGACCGACTGGAACCGGGGGCCCAGCCCCCGAAGAGGAAGTGCCGCGGAGCCCTGCGGTCGCCGAGGCTTCCCCACCTCGTGCCAGGCTCCGGGTGCTTCCACTGGGCGGACCTTCTGGCCAGGGTCTTTGAAGCTGACGCTTTCGCATGCCCCCAGTGCGAGACCAGGATGACCGTCCGGGCCGTCGTCTTGCCGGGGGCGAAGACCCTCGAGATCCTCGGAGGCCTGGAGAGGGCGGCCAGGGGGCCTCCGATGGACGCGGCTGTGGCGTAGCCCGAAGGTCGGGACGATCGGCGAAGGACCAAGTGGCCTCTCTGAGGACGACGGTGGGCTCTGTCGCGGGTCTGGAAGGGGACGAATCCGGGGTCGAGGGCCCTCCACCGCCAGCCCGAGGCCTGGTCGAACGGGTACATCGGGCGCCAGAACCAGCTTTCGGGACCGGCGACGGGGGCGGAAGGGGAGGAGCGGTAGGATGGGGGAGTGTTCGAAGTTCCTGTCCCCTCCCGCGACGAGCCCGTCCGGCTCAAGGACAACCTGAGCCGACCGCCCGGCCTCGGCTGATCGGGGGAAGGTGACCGCCTACTTGTAGTTGTCCTCGAGCGAGTCCTTGATGGAGAGGGGCTCGACGGCATCGACCGGCCGGAGCTGCACGAGCTTCTCCGCCAGGGCGTTGGGGAAGTCCACGCCGAGGACATCGCCCGAGGGAGCCGCGACGTTGGCCGCCCTGAGAGCCTCCACGGCGAAGGTGGTGCAGTTGTAGGTGTACAGGTTGTACTCGGCGCTGCGGTGCTCCATCGCGTAGTCGTAGACCGCGAGCAACTGGCCCAGCGTGATCGGGAACTCCACCTGGTGGGAGGCGTCGCCCCGGTGGGGATCGGGATCGTTGAGGCGACCCGGCACCGACTCGAGCGGGTTCAGGCTGAAGGCCTCCCCCGGGTAGAAGCCGATGGACTCGGGCTTCTCGCGCTGCCCGAGCTCCGCGAGCGCCCGGTCCGCGAGGTCGTCCCAGGGCTCGAATTCCAGCCAGGTGTGGCCGACGTCTGCGTCGATGAGGTGGGCCGCGGTCATCTCCTCGACGTCCAGCTCGACGTTGAGGCTGATGAGTCCCACGGGCTCGTCGAGGTCGAAGGTGCCCCAGCGCCCGGCGTCGACGAGGGCCTGGATGAAGGAGGTGCCGAGGGCGCCGCCCGCGTCGGGCTTGGCGAGCTCCGCCAGCGAGGAGGCCTGGTCCTGGCTCTCGGCCAGGGCGTCGGTGGCCTCTGCCAGGTCGCTGACCACCGCCGCGTCTGCTCCGCAGTCCGCTGCAGCGGTCGCGGGCACCCCCGAGGCCGTGAGCCCCAGGAGCAGCAGCGCGGGCGTGGTGCGGATCAGCTTCGCTCCCCTGGCTCCCCCCTCCACCCCCAGCCCAACTTCGACCGGAGCACCGCGCTGCGCCAGTCCGCGCTTCAGGGACAGGTGTAGGTACCGTAGCCCAGGTCCGCCGCCGTGTCCCGGTAGTGCTCGCAGCACTCCAGCTCGGAGCACAGGTCGTCGACGCAGGGCAGGCGCCGCCAGCGCGACTGGAGTGCTGCCGTCCTCCCAGGGCGGCAGCCCCGCCATCAGGAACTGCGGGGACCTGAGCAGCGCCCCACAGTAGTCTCGCAGGGCGCCGGGGTTGGTGGAGGCGTCGTCGGTCAGGCTGCCGGGAGAGACGAGGGCCTGGGCGAGGGTCAGCTCGTCCGTGCCGCCAGCCGCCGGGCTCCACTGGGGATTGCCCACGAGCCGATCCTTGATGGCCAGCATGGCTTCGCCCGGCTTGAGCGGCGGGCTGGGCCGTCGACGAAGAGCCGCAGCCCAGGCCGTGGCCTAAGCAGCCAAAACACCGCCGAAAACTCGCCAAGCAAGGGGATCTGCGCCTCAACAGGAGGCACGATCGCCACGGAGGTTGTAGCACCCGACTGAGGGCGAGCGCAGCGAGACGGAGGCCGCAGGCCGGAGTTGGAAGTGCCTGAAATCACGTGAGCAAGCCAGGCGACGGGAGCAATGCCCCACACCCTCCTATGGCTCCTCGGCCTGGCCCACCCGCCCGAGGCAGCAGCGATCGCCCCCTGGCGTCCTCCCCGCGGCGCCCACTCCCCCGCGCGACCTATCCGACGGGCCTGCCCGGATCACCACCCGACGATCTGGGGCCGAGGCCTTCAAGTGCCCCCACTGCGAGACCAGGATGACCGTCAGGACCGTGGCATTGCCAGGGCCAGCCACCTTCTCCATCCTCGCCGGCCTACGACGATCGGCCAGG
>CAZCVP010000340.1:0-4485 GCA_964501915.1 uncultured Enterobacterales bacterium | reverse complement strand
CCTCGACGCCACTTCGGCGAGCACCTGGTACGCCGACGACGACGGCGACGGCTACGGAGATCCCTCCGACAGCACCACGATCGCCTGCGACGCCCCCAGCGGCACGGCGGACAACGCCGACGACTGCGACGACACGAGCGCGGCGGTCCACCCCGCGGCCACGGAGGTCTGCAACGGCGGCACCGACGACGACTGCAGCGGCGACGCCGACGACGACGACTCCGGCCTGGACACCTCCACGGCCGACACCTGGTACACCGACGACGACGGCGACGGCTACGGCGATCCCGCCGGCGCCACGACCCTGGCCTGCGAGCAGCCCTCCGGCTTCGCAGACAACGCCGACGACTGCGACGACGGCAACGCCGGCGCCGGCGCCACCTGCGCCGACGGCTCCAGCCAGGCCCTGGCCGGCACCACCTGCGCCACCCTGCTCGCCGACGACCCCAGCGCGGTCGATGGCACCTACTGGATCGACCCCGACGCCGACGGCGACACCAGCGACGCCTTCCAGGTCCACTGCGACATGGCCAACGGGGGCTGGGCCTACGCGTCGAGCGGCGTGCCCTTCACCCTCGGCTACACCGGCGGCACCCAGACCCTGGAGTCCGTCGGTGTCGAAGCCACCTACCTCTTCACGGCCTACGGGGCTGCGGCCGGGCAGGGCCACAACGCCGCGGGCAACTCCTGCGGCTCGGGCTCCCTGACAGGCGGCCATGGCGGCTCGGCCACCGGCAGCATCACCCTGGCGGCGAGCACCACCCTCTACGTCGAGGTCGGCGGCCAGGGCGACGACGGCACCTGCGCCGACCAGGGCACCGCCAACCTGAACGTCGGCGGCTACAACGGCGGCGGACGCGGCTCCCGCGGCGGCTCGGCCGGGGGCGGCGGCACCGACCTGCGCACCACCGACGGCGACCTCAGCTCGCGCATCCTCGTCGGCGGCGGCGGAGGAGGCTGCGGCTACGAGTCCTGCATCTACGGCGGCGGCCACGGCGGCGGTGAGACCGGGGGCACCAGCGACACCGGCGCCACCGGCGGCACCCAGACGGCCGGCGGCACCAACGGCTACGGCTCCGGCGACGGCTCCTTCGGGGTCGGCGGCGACAACGTCCAGGACAACGACGAGGCCGGGGGCGGCGGCGGCTGGTACGGCGGCGCGGCGGGCGGCACGGCCAACACCGCCGGCAGCGGCGGGTCCTCGTACACGGGCGGCATGGACGGTGACCAGGCGACCAGCACAGGGGTCAACTCCGGCGACGGCTACCTGGAGTACGTCTTCAGGTAGGTCCGGTCCTCACCTGGGGCAGCCCGGCCCGAGCCGCCGCGTCTCGACCGGGCGCCGGCGAGGGACGATCGTCGCGGAAGATGGACCATCCAGGGGGACCTTCGTCCGGCTGACCCCCCCTCTTCGGACAAAGGTCTCCCGAGATGGACCATCGGAGCCCACCTTTGTCCGCTGGACGGGGCCGAGAGGGACGATCGTCGCCGGAGATGGACCATCCAGGGGGACATTCGTCCGCGCCGGGAGAGTCTGAAGACACCCCGTCAAGACCCTTCCCTCGTCGCGGTCGTGGAGTCGGAGCCAGCCGAGGCCACTGGCTCATCGAGGGAGAGCTGCCGGGCTCCCCGTGAGCCAGGCGCTCCGCTCCCACGGGGGCAGCACGTCGTCGGGAGCGAGGTCGAGGGACGACGCCGGCGGCATCGGGGCCCGGCCCCGCCAGCACACCGTCGTCGTGGCCGAGGGCGTCGAAGGTGGCCTGGACCGTGAGACCCCAGGGGTCGCACGGCACGCGAGGCGGAGCCGGACAGGCTGGGAGGTGCGAGAGCCCCGCCGGTGCGGACCGCGCAGGGAGGCTATCCTGCCGGCATGACGGGCCTGCCGCCGACCACGCCGGAGCTCCTGGACCCGGAGCACCGCCCCTACTTCACCTGGTGGGCCGACCTCACCGTCGGCGACCTGCACGTGCTGCTGGAGGGCCAGGACCTGGAGCTCCGCCGCTACTGGACCGCGGCCATCCTGCGGGAAGGCAACACGCGGGATGTCTGGCTGTTCCTCGATCGGGAGCAGGTGGTGGCGGACTGGGAGGCGCTCGCTCCCCGTCTGGGCGACGCGAGGGCGAGGTGGTCCTGGTTGCTGGGGATCCGGGATCGACGGATGTCCTCGGCCCCCGCAGCGAGCGGGAGGGACGATGCCCCCTAGCTTCGACCGCCGAGTCGTCTCGTCGGAGATGCTGGCGCTGGCTCGCGCTGTCCAGGACGCCGTGGGAGGCCGGCTCGCGGGGGGAGCGGCGCTCGCGGGGCTCCACCTCGCGCATCGCAGGACCCGGGACATCGACCTCTACGTGGAAGACCGTCGAGGCCACCGCGAGGCCGTGCGACTGGCGCCCGAGCTCGGGAGGGGGTTGGGACTGGAGCTGCGCATCGTGCGGGACGGAGGGACCTTCGCGCGCGGAGAGGCCAGAGGTCCATCCGGCGCCTTCGAGGTCGACCTGGTCTACGAGCCGCTGGCGCCCATCGCCTCGCGCCGGGACCTGGTGGAGGGTCTCCGGGTCGAGTCCCTGGAGGACATGCGGGCGAGCAAGCTAACCTGTCTGCTCTCCCGCGCGGAGCCCCGAGATCTCGTCGACGTGCTCTTCCTCGAGCGGGCCGGCTTCCGGGTCGAGGACGATCTCGAGCTGGCCCTGCGCAAGGACGCGGGCATCGACCCCGGTGTCCTCGCCTGGCTCCTCGGGCACTTCCCGACGGCGCCGCTGCCACAGATGCTCCTCCCCCTCGAACGCGACGAGCTGATCGCGTTCCGGGATGGGCTGCGGGAGCGACTCCGCAGGCTCGCTGTCGGCGAGTCCTCCTAGGAGGGTGAGCGGCCAGGGGTTCCCGCGACCCGGTGGGGTGCCCACGAGAGTCGACGACGCCGGACGGTCACGCGGTCGCCGACGGCGGCCGGGCCGAGGTGCTACGCTGCCACCGTGGACCCGGTCGACACGGCGCACCAGGAGCTGGCCGCCACCCCGGAGGTGGCCTTCGCTCTCGTCTTCGGTTCGCGTGCGCGCGGGAGGCACCGCCCGGACTCCGACCTGGACCTCGCCGTCTACCTCGACCCGTCCCTCGACCGCAAGGGCAGGTTCCGGGTGCTCGCGGACCTCGCCTCGCGCATGCCCCTCGACCCCCCCACGGACCTGGTGGTGCTCAACGACGCCCCCGCGCTGCTGGGGCACCAGGCCCTGATGGGACGGCGCCTCTTCATCCGCGACGGGCGAGCCTGGGAGCGCTACTTCGTCCGCACCCTGGCCGCTGCAGAGGACGAGCGCTATCACCGCTCGATCCACGACCGGGCTCGGTCACGCCGGCTCGCTGAGGGTCGATTTGGTCGATCGTGAGATCTTCTTCGCCCGCCTCGGGGCCCTGGAGGGGTACCTCTCCGACCTGCGGGGCCTCGCGGAGCGCGACCGCCCCACGCTCCTCGCCGATCGGGGCCTGAGGGCCCAGCTCGAGCGCTGGGTCCACCTCGCCTCGGAGTCCGCGATCGATCTCTCCAACCACGTCATCGCCACGCAGGGCTGGCGCACTCCGGCCACCTACCGGGAGGCGTTCGAGGTGCTGGCCGAGCACGGAGTGATCGACCCGGAGCTCGCGACGCGCCTGGCCGGGTGGGCCGGCGTGCGGAACATCGTCGTGCACATGTACCTGAAGGTCGACCACGACCTGCTGCTCGACGCGGTGGAGGAGGACCTCGACGACCTGGAGGCCCTGGCCGCCGCGCTGATCCGGCAGGTCGAGCGGGGCTGACCCCGACGACGAAGGGTCCCACTGCGGTCGCACCCCTCCCTCGAACCGGTAGCTCGGCCCCTGCGTGAGCGGGTGCGCCGCCGACCCGGCCGCTGCCAGCCGGTTCACGAGCGGAGGGAGGAGCTCCGACGGCAGCCCAAGAGACCGCCGCACCTCGTCGACCACGTCGGTAGCCTGGGGTACCTCCACCGGGCGGACCTCCTCGCCAGGTTCTTCAGATCCGGCCCACGGCCTCCACCTCGCTCCGTTTGCGTCGAGGCCTTCTCCTGGCCTCGGACGGACAGGAGGTCCGGCCGTGGATGTTGCGGGCAGCGGCCGCGAGCGTCTCGGAAATCAGCGGGAGCTGGAGCGTGAACTCCCCCTTGCCTTCCACCGGTGCGGCAGCGACGAGCCGCTCGCGCCCGCTGTCCCGCATGTCCTCCGAGAGGTAGCCAAGGTAGGCCTGCAAGAAGGGGGTCGAAGAGCCATAGGTGCCGGGCGGGTAGATGTACATCAGGCCCAGGGGCTTCCCGGTCGCCCTGTCGCGTGCTCGGACCGTGCAGCCGCGAGTACCCCAGCAGATGCTCATGCCGTCACGCCGTTCGACCTCATCTAGGAGGGTGAGCGGCATCGTGGACCGGGCCGTAGGCGGGCGAAAGCCGGGAGCGCAGCGGAGGGACCGTACGGCATGGCGCCGCGACGTGGTTTCAGGTGCTG
>CAZCVP010000339.1:0-4513 GCA_964501915.1 uncultured Enterobacterales bacterium | reverse complement strand
CGAGGTGGTCGAGGAGGGCGGGACGCTGGCGGAGGCCGAGGAGGAGCGGGAGTCTGCTGGGGCGACCGTCGCTGGGCTCATCGACCGGGCCGGACGCTCTCTTCGCCGCGCCCTGGCCGGGCGCTGGTCCGAGATCGTCGAGAGGCATGATGCCTCCGGCCAGACGATCCGAGTGTTCGCTCTGGCGAACGGGCTCAACCCCAGCACGCTGGCCTGGTGGTGTTGCGTCGCGATCCCAGTGGCACGCCTGGTGCGTTCTGGTTGCAGCTTGACTGGCAGGGCAGCCACTGCCTGATGGGGTAGATGTGGGGGCCGCGCTGCGGCGGCTTCGCCCTTTGACCTCCCCCTGAACAAGCGAAGCCCGCGACCTTGCTGGGTCACGGGCTCCGAGACGTGCGGCCCTCGGCCTAAGCAACCAATCCGGGCATGCACGGCGCCACGAGCGCAATGCGACGATATGCGCCTGCTCGCCCGGGTGCAAGGTCCTTCGTCCTCACAGCGTACCGGGCCGACCCCTCCGGCCGGGTCCAACCAGACCTCCCCACCACCTGTCCGCTCCACCAATCCGGTGAGGCGCCCTGCGCGGTGGGCCTGCACCACTGGCGACACCGCGTGCACGGACCCGGTTTCCCCCTCGCCGTCGCCCGCTGCCACCGCCACGGGCGCGCCTTCACCCTCTACCCACCGGCCTGGGTCCCCTACGGACGATGCCCCATCGCCAACGCAAACCTCGACGGCGCCCGCGTCGCCGGCTGGGCGGACACCCTCTTCGATACCCCCCTCGCCGTCGCCGACGGGGAATCCTGGGCATGGGAGATCCGCGAAGACAACACCTTCGTGGCCCGGCTGGCCTACACCACCGAATACAGCCACATCGACCGAGCCGCGCGCCTGCTCGGCCTCGACGACGGCCTGGATCACGACCGCCGCCACCACATCGCCGAGACCCTCCGCGTCCCCGCCCTGCTGCTGTTGGGCCTGACCGCTGGGCTGACGCGACCCCGCTACCGCGCCCGCTCTCAGGCCATCCACCAGGTCCTCGGGCGCCTGCCCGACCCACCTCACTGGCAGGACCTGCTCGTCGCAGGTCACCTCGCGGGGCTCTGGCCTGCGCCCTGCTGGTGTCACCGGGGACACCTCGTTCCGCTGGCGTTCCGGGCCGCCAGCACCCCCCAGCCTACCCAGGGCAAGGAGACCGAACGGCGATCCACGACTGCCGCGAGGGACCCACCGGCCCGGCCTGCATAGGTCGCGATCGTTCTCGGAGACGCTCGTGTCCACCACCTGTCCCCCCCAGCTGCCCGCCTCCCCGGAGGCGCTCTTCCGCTATCAGGTCGTCAGCCTCGTGCTCGCCCACATGGCCGGCGGAGACCTGCGCGCACACGCTGTCCGCGCCGCAGCCAGCCACCGTTGGCTCGGGCCGAAGGGGGCGCTGCGCACGGTCTCGATGCGGTCGGTCTACCGCTGGCTCAACGCATGGCAAGCCGACAGCATCGCCGGCCTCGAGCCACGCCCCCGGCGGCGCATCCAGGCCTCGGAGGTTCTCTCGAAGCGCCTCCTCGACTTCCTCCGGCTGGAGCACCAGCGCGATCTGGAGGCCTCCATCCCCGAGCTCCTCCGCCGGGCGCGCCAGCTCGGTGTCGTGGGACCCGAAGAGGCGATCGATCGCGTCACCGTGTGGCGAGCGGCCCGGCGCATGGGGCTGGACTTCCGACACCGAAAGAAGAGCCGAGGCCGCGACGCACGCCGCTTTCGCTTCCCGCACCGGATGCAGATGGTGCTCGCCGATGGAAAGCACTTCCGGGTCGGCGACGGGCGACTGCGTCGGGTGGTCCTGTTCTTTATCGATAACGCCACCCGCTATGGGCTCAACGCCGTGGTGGGGCCCACGGAGACCTGCGCGCTGTTCCTTCGGGGGCTCTACCAGACCGTCCAACGACACGGGCTCATCGACATCGTCTACCTCGACAAGGGATCGGGCTTCATCGCCAACGACACCTTCGCGGTCGTCCAGCAGCTCGACGCCCGGCTGATCCATGGCGAGACGCGATACCCACAGGGCCATGGGGCCGTGGAGCGGTTCAACCGCACCGCCAAGGCCCAGCTGCTGCGCGGATGGGACCACAACCCCGCCATCGACCCGGCCTGCGCGGCCCTGGAGCTGCGGGCGAAGCACTTCCTGGCGGCGGTCTACAACCACACCCCCCACGAGGCGCTCGGCGATCAGACGCCCCACCAGCGCTGGCAGGCGGACCCCCGATCGCTGCGCTTCCCAGAAGATGACGTGGCCCTGCGCAGGAAGTTCCTCGTGGAGGGCACCCGCAGGGTCTCCAACGACCACATCCTCTCCTACGAGGGCGTCGCCTACGAGGTCCCACGCGGCCACGCCGGCGCGACGATCCGCTTCTGGCGGCAGGTCCTCGACGACCGCCTCTATGTGCTCCACGACGGCGCCGCCGTCCTGATTCTGCCCGTGGATCTGGCCGCCAACGCCACCGCGAGCCGCGCACCGCGAAGCGACGCGCCCGAAGAGACCGCGCCAGCCACCGTTCCTTCCGCCGCCGACCTGGCCTACCAGCGCGACTTCGGTTGCGTCACCGGGCCCGACGGCGGCTTCCCCGACACGGAGTCGTCATGACCGATGTTCGCGCCCACTTTGGCTTCCACGCCGAGGTCTGCACCCGGGAGATCCGGGTGGACCACCACTTCCGCCTCACGCACTACGACGAGGCCCTCGACGCCCTGAACGACACAGTCTCGCGTCGCCAGTCGGCGGCCTTGATCGCGCCGGCGGGCACGGGCAAGACCCAGCTCTTGCGGGCGCTGGCCGACCGACTGCCCGATGCGCGCTACCGGGTGCGCTACGTGAAGGTCACCGACCTCTCCAAGCGGGACATGTGCCGGGAGATCGCCGCTGCTGTGGGCTGCACGCCCCGCGGGAGCTACCCCGGGCTGGTGCGCAGCCTCCAGCAGCGCTTCTGCGAGCACTTCGAGGTCGACGGCGTGCGGCCGGTGCTGATCCTGGACGAGGCCCACGACATGCGGCCCGACGTGCTGGGGCTGCTGCGGGTGCTGACGAACTTCGATTACGACGCCCGGCTGGTGCTGAGCGTGGTGTTGGCGGGCCAGACGCCGCTGGCGGGTCTGCTGCGCCGCCCCGATCTGGAGGCAGTGGCCCGTCGTCTGGCCTGCTTCGCGACGCTTCGGACGCTCTCGCGGGACGAGACCGCAGGCTACATCCGCCACCGCTGCGTGGTCGCGGGCGCCACCGACGCGCCGTTTGACGCGGGCGCGCTGGAGGCGGTGCACGAGATCGGCGGGGGCAACCTGCGGGCGACGGACCGACTGGTGGGCCGGGCGCTGTCGCTGGCGGCTGCTGCGGATGCGCAGGTGGTGGACACGACCCATGTGGTGGGCGCGCGGCGGACGCTGTGGCCGTAGCGGCTTTGCTGGAGGGTCTGGATGCGCTGGTGGAGCAGATCGAGGGGCTGGACAGCCTGGGTTTGTCTTCGGTCCAGCGGCTGGCAGGTCAGGCGGAGGACCTGCTGGAGGTGCTCCGTCTGGCGGCGCCGCTTCAGGCGCTGCTGGAGCAGGAAGTCGACGAGTACGCTGGCCTGCTCGCCGGGTTGGAGGGGCAGCGCGGCGCGCTGGAGACGTTGCTGGCGTTGGCCGTCGCGGCGGAGTCGGCGAGCGTGCTGGTGAGCAGCGTGCGCCGGCTCCGGCGGGGCGTGGAGGCGCTGCGGGGGCTGAGCGATCTGCTGGAGACCGACCCCACGCTGGCCGCCTCGCTGCCTTCGGCTGGCTGACGCTGCGACGACGCTCCCCCCAGGACCCGGTCTCCCGAAAGGACACCGAGCCTGTGCGCCCCATCGACCAGGACGGTCGGTGGGGCGCTGTCGTTGGTGCTGGCTGGACAAGGGCTCGGGATCCAGGAGCGGCTGCTCCGGGCTCCTGGGGGGACGACGACGGGGGCGGCGGGGGGGGCCGCGCGTCGGCGCACCCCCCGCCCCCCGGCCCCGCCGGGCGGGGCGGCGCCGGCCACCAGCGGATCAGGGCGCCCTGGGAGACGGGCGAGTCTCGGAGCGTGCCAATGAGCCTGCAACGAGGGCGGCCCGTGGGACTGCAACGCAACACCAGGCCCCTGAGCCTACTCTTCGCGAGCGTCCAACAGCCGATTGAGGTGCCGGGTACGAGCCCGGACTATCGCGTCGTGGAGACGGCGCTCGAGGAGATCCCGCGGGGGCAGCTCGGTCATGTACTCAGCGACGTGGATGCCACTGGCCTCCAACTCCAGCAGTTCGACCTGTTCCTCGTTCTTCTCGACGCAGAGGATCAGCCCCAGCGGCGGCTCCTCGAAGGGCTCGCGCTCGTGCTTGTCCAACCACCGGAGATAGAACTCCAACTGGCCCTTATGCGCCGGCCGGAAACGCTCCATCTTCAGCTCCACGGCGATCAGGCGCCGGAGCTTCCGGTGGAAGAACAAGAGGTCCAGGTAGAAGTCCTCGCCCCCGAC
>CAZCVP010000338.1:0-4530 GCA_964501915.1 uncultured Enterobacterales bacterium | reverse complement strand
TCTAGTCGATGATCTCGGCGACAACGCCCGCACCGACGGTCCGACCACCCTCCCGGATGGCGAACCGGAGCTGCTTCTCCATCGCAACCGGCGTGATCAGTGTGACCTTCATCGTGATCTGGTCGCCCGGCATCACCATGTTGACGCCTTCCGGGAGCTCGATCACGCCCGTCACGTCCGTCGTCCGGAAGTAGAACTGCGGACGGTAGCCCGTGAAGAACGGCTTGTGACGGCCACCCTCGTCCTTCTTCAGGATGTACGCCTCGCACGAAAAGGTCGTGTGAGGGGTCACCGAGTTCGGCTTGCACAGCACCTGGCCGCGCTCGATCTCGTCACGCTTGATGCCCCGCAACAGCAGCCCCGCGTTGTCACCGGCCTGCGCATAGTCCAGGATCTTGCGGAACATCTCGACGCCCGTGCACGTCGTCTCCCGGGTCTCCTTGAAGCCCACGATCTGGATCTTCTCACCCGTCTTGATCTGGCCCCGCTCCACGCGACCCGTCGCCACCGTCCCACGACCCGTGATCGTGAAGACGTCCTCGACCGGCATCAGGAACGGCTTGTCGATGTCCCGCTCCGGCGTCGGAATGAAGGTGTCCACCGCCTCCATCAGCTCGAACACCGACGGGACACCCCAGTCCGAGGTGTCACCCTCCAGCGCCTTCAGCGCCGAGCCTCGGATCACCGGAGTGTCGTCGCCCGGGAACTCGTACTCGTCCAGCAGCTCACGGACCTCCATGTCCACCAGCTCCAGCA
Source organism: uncultured Enterobacterales bacterium (assembly GCA_964501915.1). Classification (GTDB taxonomy): domain Bacteria; phylum Myxococcota_A; class UBA796; order UBA796; family CAJQPC01; genus CAYFPX01. Next base: position 3,774 of record CAZCVP010000338.1, on the reverse strand, counting down.
GCTCCTCGTCGTCCAGCAGGTCCACCTTGTTCAGGTACACCACGATGTGCGGCACGTTCACCTGACGAGCCAGCAGCACGTGCTCACGCGTCTGCGGCATCGGACCATCGCTGGCCGCCACCACCAGGATCGCGCCGTCCATCTGCGCGGCGCCCGTGATCATGTTCTTGATGTAGTCGGCGTGACCGGGACAGTCGACGTGCGCGTAGTGACGGTTCTGGGTCTCGTACTCCACGTGGGCCGTGTTGATCGTGATCCCGCGAGCCTTCTCCTCCGGAGCCTTGTCGATCTGGTCGAAGGTCGTCACCTCCGTCTTCCCGGTTCCGGCCTCCGCGAGGCACTTCGTGATCGCCGCGGTCAGGGTGGTCTTGCCGTGGTCCACGTGACCGATCGTGCCGATGTTCACGTGCGGCTTGTTGCGATCGAACTTCTCCTTGGCCATGTCTCTCTCTCTCAGCTTCGCCCGACGAGCTGGCTCGCCAGCTTGGCAGGCATCGTTGTGTAGGTGTCCAGGTGCATCGTGTGGGTCGCCCGCCCCTGGGTCAGCGATCGGAGGGCGGTGGCGTAGCCCCGCAGGTCTGCGAGGGGTACGGCCGCCAGGACCGACTGCTGCCTTCCTCGGGCAACCATGTCGAGGACACTCCCGCGCCGGGAGTGGAGGTCCCCGAGAACGGCCCCCATATAGTCCTCTGGCGTCACGATCTCAACCCGCATCGTCGGTTCGAGGATCTCGAGGTCCGCACGGCCGAGGGCCAGGCGCAGCGCCAGGGCACCTGCGAGGCGAAAGGCCTGCTCCGTCGAGTCGATCTCGTGGTGCCGCGCCGACTCCAGCACGACCGCCAGGTCCACCACCTCGAAGCCCCCACGCAGGCCACGCTGCAGGGCGTCCTCCACCCCACCCAGCGCGGCCTGCTGGAGCGACCGCGGCAGTCCGAGGCGCTCGCTGACCCGCAGCTCGACGCCGGAGTCGATGGGACGGGGCAGGACCCGCACCGTGACCTCGGCGAAGCGACCCCGGCCGGCCACCAGGCGGTCGACGCGTCCGGTCCCGACCGCCTCGGCAGCGGGTCGTTCCCGGTAGGCCACCCCGGGCTTGCCGGCGTCCACCCCGACGCCGGCCTCCCGCCGCAGCCGCTCCAGCGCGACCTCGAGGTGGAGCTCGCCCATGCCGCAGAGCAGGAGCCGCCCCGACTCGGGCTCGGTGCGGAGCTGCAGCGACGGGTCCTGCCGGTGGAGCCACTCCAGGTGGGCGGTCAGCCCGTCGCGGTCCTCGTCGGTGTGGGGCTCCAGCGCCACATAGAGCACCGGCTCCGGGAGCTGGATGGGCTCCAGGGCGATGGGGTGCTCCGGGTCGCTGAGCGTGTCCCCGGCGACCAGGTCATCGAGGCCGAGCACGGCCACGATGTCCCCCGCCATCGCCTCGCCCAGCGGCTCGAAGCTGTCCGCGTGCACGCGCCCGATGCCCTCCAGCTCCCGCACGGCGGACAGGCGCGGCACGAGCACCTCGTCACCGGTGCGGACCCGGCCCGAGTAGACGCGAGCAAAGGCCACGGGTCCGGTCACGCCGGTCAGCGGCTGGTACTTGAAGATGAGCGCAGCGAGCGGCTCATCGGGCCCGGCCCGGCGCTCTTCGGAGACCTCGGGGGCTTCGGGACGGGTCCCCTGGGCCGGCGGGAGGTCGCAGGGCGCCGGCAACAGCTCGACCACGCCGTCCAGCAGCGGCTGGATGCCCTGGCTCGGCCTGGCCGCACCACAGAAGACCGGCACCACCCGCCCGGTCAGCGTCGCCCGACGGACCAGGCGCCACAGGGTCTGGGGCTCGACCTCACCGGTGGCATAGTAGCGCTCCAGCGCCCCCTCGTCGTCGACCAGCACGGCGTCGAGCAGCAGCTCGCGGGCGACCTCGACGGCCTCCCGGTGGGGCTCGGGCACCGGCTCCTGGAGCACCTCGCGACAGCTCGGGAAGCGCAGCAGCCCCGACTCGATCAGGTCGAGCACACCCTCGAAGAGCTCCTCCTCGCCCGCGGGCAACTGCACCGGCAGCGGCTCGACGCCGAGGCGATCGCGGATGGACACCAGCGTGGCCTCGAAGTCCGCCCCCGAGCGGTCGAGCTTGTTCACGAACACCAGGCGGGGCACGTCGTAGCGATCGGCCTGGGCCCACACCCGCTCGGTCTGGGGCTGGACCCCCTCGACGGCCGAGACCACCACCACCGCCCCGTCCAGGACCCGCAGGCTCCGCTCCACCTCGGCCGTGAAGTCCACGTGGCCCGGGGTGTCGATGAGGTTGATCTGGTGGCCCCGCCAGGGACAGGTCGTGGACGCCGCCAGGATGGTGATGCCCCGGTCCTGCTCCTCGGCGAGCCAGTCCATCGCCGTGGTCCCTTCTTCCACCTCTCCCAGCCACCGGGTCACGCCCGTGGTGTGGAGGATCCGCTCCGTCAGGGTGGTCTTGCCCGCATCGATGTGGGCCAGGATGCCGATGTTGCGAACGTTGCTGAGTGGCATCGACGGAGAGGAAGACATCGTCCTGCCAGAGCAACAAAGGGCCCCGGAGGGCCCTTCGGTTCGACCGGTACCGCTGTGGCTACCAGCGGTAGTGGGAGAAGGCCTTGTTCGCCTCGGCCATGCGGTGGGTGTCCTCCTTCTTCTTCACCGCGTTGCCGCGGTTGTGGGAGGCCTCGATCAGCTCGTTGGCCAGACGCTCCGCCATCGGGCGCCCCTTGCGGGCCCGCGCGTAGCCGATGAGCCAGCGCATCGCGAGGGCCTGGCGGCGTTCGGCGCGGACCTCGATGGGCACCTGGTAGGTGGACCCCCCGACCCGACGCGACTTGACCTCGACGACGGGCATGACGTTCTCGATGGCCCGGCGGAAGACCTTCAGCGGGTCGTCACCGGTGCGCTGCACGATGACCTCGAAGGCGCCGTAGACGATCTGTTCAGCGGTCGACTTCTTCCCGTCCAACATGATCTTGTTCATGAAGCGGGTCAGGGTCTCATCATGGAACCGGGGGTCCGGCATGACCGGACGATGGGGCACTCCGCGACGACGAGGCATCTCGGCTCTCCTACTTCTTGGGCCGCTTGGCGCCGTACTTGGAACGGCCCTGACGGCGGGAGTCGACGCCCTGGGAGTCCAAGGTGCCGCGGATGATGTGGTAGCGAACGCCCGGGAGGTCCTTGACCCGCCCGCCGCGGATGAGCACCGAAGAGTGCTCCTGGAGGTTGTGTCCCTCACCACCGATGTAGGCCGTGACCTCCATGCCGTTGGTGAGGCGCACCCGGGCCACCTTGCGCAGAGCCGAGTTCGGCTTCTTGGGGGTGGTGGTGTAGACGCGGGTGCAGACACCGCGCTTCTGGGGGCACTTCATCAGGGCAGGCGACTTGGACTTCGACTGGACCTTCTTCCGACCCTTGCGGACAAGCTGGTTGATCGTGGGCATCTGTTCTCTTCCGAGTCCTTTGAGGGGCCTGACCTCAGAGCCGGGGCCCTTTATGGACGGCGACTCCTCGTGTCAAGCACGTCGACGGTGGCTGGGCGGTGCTACTGGGCGGCGATCCCGCTGGCGGCGGTCTCGTCTTGGAGGGCCGGCAGCTCCTGGCCGTCCTCGCCCTTGGTGATCATGCCGAGCTGGCGGTAGGCCGCGAACCCGGTGCCGGCTGGGATGAGCCGACCCATGATGACGTTCTCCTTGAGGCCGCGGAGCCGATCGACGCGACCCTGCAGTGAGGCCTCGGTGAGCACGCGGGTGCTCTCCTGGAAGGAGGCCGCGG
>CAZCVP010000337.1:0-4595 GCA_964501915.1 uncultured Enterobacterales bacterium | reverse complement strand
GGGGCGGGGGGCGGCGCCCCCGGGCGCGCCCGCCCCCCCCCCCCCCCCCCCCCCCCCCCCCCCCCCCCAACGCCCACAACCCCGACGGCGACGGTAGATAGGGGGGAAAGAAGGGGACCTCAGGGACAACAGGCGAGCGCTGCAGGCTCCCCCGATCGGAGGCTGGCGATGCGCTACGCCCAGTCACCCCCCGACTCGAACCACATCCAGTCTGCCTGTGTACCGTCGTCGCAGGGCTTGTGGGCGTTGTGGGGTCTGGGGGCAGGTGGGCGGCTCAGGGCTCCGAACATGGCGATGATCGTTGTCGCCCACTTGTCCCCAGAATCCACATCGTCCACGAGCCGGGAGGATCGATCAACTCCAGGCGATCACCAACTTTTTCTGCTCCCCCGGACATCTTCTGGCTCCCCACCAGGATAGGTTGTCTTCATGTTCGAAGACCACCTCGACCAGGAGGTGGCAGGAGCCGAAGACCTCTACGAGGACCTCCTTCTCCTGGCCACCGCTTCGTCTGCATTCGACCTCCGACTCGGCAGGTTGCTCGCCTGGTTCAAGGTCCAGGACCTCAAGTCCCTCGGCTACTCCTCCTTCGTCGCCTTCCGGCGAGAGCGGGTCGACGTCAACGACACCCGGCAGAAGCAGCTCACCCGGCTCGCCGCGTCGAAGTGCGAAGGGGTCAAGGCCGCCATCAGCGCCGGACTGATCTCCATCGAGGCCGCAGCGGCGGGCATCGCCGAGGCCGAGCAGGACGAGGAGAGCTGGCTGACAAGGAGAGTGGCCCCGGACCGAAGGTCTCGTCGGATCGAGCGCATCGACCTGGAAGGCGAGGACCTCGCCACCGTCAACGAAGCCCGAAGACTCGTGCGCATCCTGGTCGGGCGCTCCATCTCCGAGGCCACCGTCGACGCCACCCTGGTCCAGTGGTGGAAGGACGACAAGACCAGCGAGCAGCTCCTCGAAGCCGCGCGACAGGATCCGCCGGCGCCGGAGCACGAGCCCCTCCCCGACTGGCCAGGCCTGGCCGACCCCGCCACCGAGCTGCTGGGACCCTGGCAGGAGCCCGCCGACCTCCAGCAGGGCCTCCGCCAGCTCGAAGAGGTCCTGCGGGTCCGCCGGCACCGGACCCTGTGGCTCGGGAGGCTCTGGATCAGGGCCCGGCGGATGGACCTCCACGAGCTCCGCGGCTTCGACAGCCTCGCCGAGTGGGACCGCTCGGAGCGCCGAGTCAGCCTCCGCACCCTCCAGCGGGCCGCCGAGCTCGCCGAGGTCGTGGACTGGTTCCCCCAGGTCGCCGAAGCGGTGGACTCCGACCGGCTCCGCATCGACCAGGCCCGCCAGATCCTGCGCATCGCCGACGAGGACTCCGTCGACCGCTGGCTCAACGTCGCCCGGAACACCACAGCGATGGAGCTGGAGCGGGCGGTGGACCAGGCCTTCGCCGGCGTCGAGGACAGCCTGCTGGCGACCTACGAGCACGCCCTCGAGGTCGCGACAGGATCCGTCGGCAGCGACAAGCCGCTGAAGGTCTCGCTGCGGGCCGTCCAGGAGCCCTTGCCCGACAGCGGCTGGGAGACCGCTCCCAAGGAGCTGCTCCTGGCCTCGAAGTGGCTCCTGGCGACGGTCCGGCTCGCGCCCCAGCGCGGCTTCGGCAAGGTCAAGGAGCGGGACCGCTTCCGGTGTCAGAACCCCGAATGCTGGCGGGTCGGCCTGCGCAACCACGCCCACCACCTCCACACCCGACAGGACGGGGGCTCGGACGAGCTGGACAACGGCATCTGCGTGTGTCCGGCGTGTCACCTGAGGCTCATCCACGGGGGCATCGTCGAGGTCTACCGGCAGGGGGAGCTGCTGGTCTGGGACTACCCGGATCGGCGGGTGGCGGTGCTGTGGGGGTCGTAGTCCACAGCCCCGACGCTGTTGCCCTCCCCTACCCCTCGTGATACCTCCGCGGCCCCTCCGGGGGCGGGTCCAGATCGACTCATCCAGCCCTCCGGTTCACGGAGGCGCCGTGGCGATCCTACCCGACCTCTGGCTGATGGTGGCCCAGGCGATCCCCTTCGCCATCACCCTGATCGTGCTCCAGAAGGTGATCTTCGGCCCGATGCTCGCCTACCTCGCCGATCGCGACACTGCGATCGTCGGCTCCCGGGAGGACGCGCTGCGGCTCCAGGCCAAGGCCGAGTCCCGGATCGCCGACTACGAGGCCCAGGTCGCCGACGCTCGCGCGACGATCTCCGAGGAGCGCAACACGGCCCGCGGCCAGGCCCTCACCGAGCGGGAGGCCGCCATCGCCGCCGCCCGCGCCGAGGCCGAGCAGAAGATCTCCGAGGCCGTCCAGGTCATCGAAGGCGAGCAGGCCCTCGCGGCCGAGGAGCTGGAGCGACTCTCCCGCGTCCTGGCCGGTGACATCTCCACCCGCATCCTGGGCACCGAGGTGGCCGCAACGTGAGACGTTCACTGCTGCTGATCGCGCTGGTCCTCCCCGGCGTCGCCCTCGCCTCGGGTGGCGAAGCCGGCGGCCCCCCCTGGTCCGGCATCATCTTCCACGCCATCAACCTGGCGCTGTTCGTCGGTGTCGTCGTCTGGCTGACCCGCAACGCGATCAAGGACTCCCTGCGGTCCCGCGCCGCGACCATCGAGGAGAACCTCGAGGAGTCCAACCGCCTCCGCCGCGAGGCCCAGGCCCGGTTCGACGAGATCGACGCCCGCCTCTCGCGCTTCGAGACCGAGTTCGACCAGATGCGCGCCGAAGCCGGCAAGGCCTCGGAGCGCGAGGTCGAGCACATCGGAGAACGGGCGGAGCAGGAGGTCGCCCAGATCAAGGCCGGTGCCGAGAAGGCGATCCGCGACGAGGTCAAGGCGGCCCGCAGCGCCCTGCACCAGCGAGCGGTCGAGCTGGCGATGAACGTCGCCGAGGAGCAGCTCCGCAACCGCATCACCGCCGACGACCAGGACCGCCTGGCCCAGGAGCTGCTCGGCTCGATGAAGGAGACGAACGGTCATGGCTGAGATCGCCATCGCCCGCCGCTACGCCAAGGCACTCATGGAGCTGGGCAAGGAAGCCGGCATCACCGAGACCCTGGCCGCTGACCTGGAGAAGATCCGCGACGTGCTGCAGGCCGAAGGCGCTCAGCTCGCCACCGCGCTGGCCCACCCGGCCCTGCTCCCCTCGGAGCGCCGCGGCGTGATGGAGGCCGTGCTGGAGCGGGTCGAGGTCCACCCCCACGTCGCCAACACGATCCGCCTGATGCTCGACAAGGGCCGCTCCGAGCTGCTCGGGGGCCTCATCCAGGAATTCCGCCTGCTGGCCGACGAGGAGACCGGACGCGTCCGGGCCCACGTGACCACGGCCTTCGAGCTCTCCGACTCCCTGCTCGCCGACGTGGTCCGGGCCCTCGAGGCCGCCACCGGCAAGACCGTGCTCGTCGACACCAGCATCGACTCCGACCTCATCGGCGGACTCGTCGTGAAGGTCGGCTCCATCGTCTACGACGCGTCCGTCCGCTCCCGGCTCGACAGCCTGCGGCAGGCGCTCCTCACTTCACCCCACATCGTCCCGGGCGAGGCCTGAAAGAACATGGACATCCGCGCCGAAGAGATCTCCCAGATCCTCAAGAGCCAGATCGCGAACTACGAGGCCAAGGTCTCCATCGCCGAGACGGGCACCATCCTCAGCGTCGGTGACGGCATCGCCCGGGTCTACGGGCTCGAGAACGCCCTGGCCGGCGAGCTGCTCGAGTTCCCTGGCGGCGTCATGGGCATGGTGCTCAACCTCGAGGAGGACAACGTCGGTTGTGCCCTGTTCGGGGCCGACACCCTCATCAGCGAAGGCGACCAGGTCAAGCGGACCGGCGAGATCGTCTCGATCCCCGTCGGCCCCGCCACGCTGGGCCGCGTGCTCGACGCCCTCGGCAACCCCATCGACGGCGGCGAGCCGATTCCCCGCGAGCACATGCGGCGCGTGGAGCTCAAGGCCCCCGGCATCGTCGAGCGCATGTCGGTCTACGAGCCGATGCAGACCGGGCTCAAGGCCGTCGACACGATGATCCCGATCGGCCGCGGACAGCGTGAGCTGATCATCGGCGACCGCCAGACCGGCAAGACCGCGGTGGCGATCGACGCGATCATCAACCAGAAGACCTTCAAGGACGACCCGAAGCGCAAGCTGCACTGCATCTACGTGGCCATCGGCCAGAAGCAGTCCACGGTGGCCCAGGTGGTCGACAAGCTCAAGCGCAACGGCGCCATGGAGTACACCACCGTCGTGTCCGCCCCGGCGGCCACAGCAGCCCCGCTCCAGTTCCTGGCCCCCTACACCGGCGCCACCCTGGGCGAGTACTACCGCGACAACGGCATGCACGCCCTGTGCATCTACGACGACCTCTCCAAGCAGGCCGTCGCCTACCGCCAGATGTCCCTGCTGCTGCGGCGGCCCCCCGGTCGCGAGGCCTACCCGGGCGACGTCTTCTACCTCCACAGCCGGCTGCTCGAGCGGGCCGCCAAGATGAGCGACGCCGAGGGCGGTGGCTCCCTGACGGCCCTGCCGATCATCGAGACCCAGGCCGGTGACGTCTCCGCCTACATCCCCACCAACG
>CAZCVP010000336.1:0-4757 GCA_964501915.1 uncultured Enterobacterales bacterium | reverse complement strand
GTCGGCAGCGGAACTTGGCTGAGAACTTGGCTGCTACTTGGTGGTGGGACCCGATGCGGAGCCAAGCAGGAACCAACGCGCGGCGGCCGTCCGCCCGCGACACTCCACCTTCCCCTCGTCGCGCAGCTCGGACATGAGCGTCTTGATCTGGCCACGGGTCTTGTCGGGGAGGACCTGGAGCAGCTCGCTCATCTTGGCACCCACAGCGGCGGAGTCCGTCACGTGCTTCAGCAACAGCGCCTTGTTGTGCCCATGGTCCAGTCCCCGCTTGCGCGTGTAGGTCCCCGCCTGTCCGAGGTGCGCGTGGAGCTTCCGGGAGAGGATGTACCGCTTCTTGGCGCCGCGCCCAATCCGTTCCACGGCTCCGTGATCGATGAGGTCGGAGAGAACCCATTTGAGTACGTCCGGGACCTCCTCGTCGCGTCGGATGTGGTCGAGAGCGAGGAGGTGGAAGGTCCCGAAGGTGGCCAGCCGCTCCTGACCGAGTCGCTCCAGGAAGTCCAGGAAGCGCTGGTCCTGGACCGCTCCGCGGACCGTCACGGACACCGACCAGGCGTCCGTCCCCACGAAATCCGGACGCGCCTTGGCGTGGCGGATGCAGTGCTCGAAGACCCGGTCCATGCCCTGACCGGCGCGCTCGACAAGCCCGCACTTCTCGAGTGTGCTGGCGAGCAGACGATTTCGAGGTTCCTGCTTCCAGAGCACGTTCTCCGGCGTGATGCCCGGTGGAAACCCACCAGGACTCACCACCTCGAAACGGTCGGGGTACTGCCGCACGAAGACGGAGCCCGGACGCTGGTAGTCCCGGTGGCTGACAGCGTTCAGCACAAGCTCCCGGACGACGGCCTCGTCGAACGCCGGCACGTCGAGCATGAACAGGCCGCTCTGGAAGTGCTGATGGTCGTTCCGGAGATCGATGCGGTGCCACAGCTCGTCGAACCACAGGAAGAAGCCCCGCTGGTAGGACACCCGCTGAGATGCAGGTCCGGCCGCCTGACGGGACCTGTACTCGAAGATGAACTCCGCTTGCGCCAAGTGCTGAACCATCGCCTGCTCGCGCGAGAACAGCACCAGCGCCGCGATGGTGGGGCGGCCGTCAGGAGCCAGCAGGGAGGCGTCCTGCAGCAGCTGTTCGATCGGGAGTGCCCGAAGGGCGTCGTTCCCGCTCTTGCGCACCCACCCAGCCCTGAAGACTTCCACGGCAGAGATGTCGAGAACGTCGAGCGATGCGGACACAGGCTGCGCCGAGAAGTCGGGCACGGCCTCCGCGAAGATCGACTGCAGGACATCTGAGGTCATGCTGACGAGCCTGTCGCCGGACCGCATCCAGTACGCGCCATCGACAGCGATGGGACGACCGATGGGACGAGACGGGATGTTGAGGACCACGACGCGACCGTCCGGATGCTCGACGGATTCGATGTCGATGCGCAGCGGGAGCCTGCACAGGAGCTTCGCCGACATGCCCTCCGGGTTCGACACAGCGCTGGTCCCGACCACGGTCCTCGGGCGCTGGTCGGTCACGCCCAGGACCAAGTGGCCGCCCCGCTCGTTGGCGATGGCGGCGCAATAGCGAACCATCTTCTCGAAGTCCATCTGGCGACGGGCGGCCTTGAACTCGAGGGTCCTGCCCTCGGGCTCCTTCAGCACCGCCGCCAGCATGTCCAACTTCATCCAGAGAGATCCTCAGCCTTGGGGCCTCCGGTAACTTGCGCCCGTCGGTGCGAGCATCTCGCTCCCTGGCCACCCCCTGGCCACTTAGCCCCCAGACCACCCCAACCCCACCGACCCAACCAGGCTCGCAACCCAGCCCACCAGGCCCACCCACCCCCACCAGCGATCACCCCCCCCCCTCACTTCCAAGCCGTGGGTCCCATTGCTCCACAACGGAGACGAGTCCTGGCGGGAGTGCTCTTTCAACCTTGGTTTTCGACGTTCCCAAGGGGCGCCGAACGTGGCGATGCCACTTTCGGAGTCGTGCCAAGCCGAGCAAGCGGCAGTTCGAGGAGTTGACTCGCCAGCACCGAGCCGCGCTCACCTGGAGCGCAAGCCGGCCAAGGCACTGCAGCGGGAAGGGCCATTCGCATGGGCCAACAACGGCGGTGGCGCGGGGGGCCCTCCAGCTCCGGCCTCCCAGCGCGCCTCCCCACTCGGCTCAGTGAACCTCGTCGTCGGGCTCGAACACGCGCACCCGTGGGGGCTCAAGCAGCTCATCGTCAGGGACAACCGTGATCCGCACGCCCCAGCCGCTGTAGACCGCGAGCATCCCGGCCAGGTCGGCCAACGACAACCGCCGACCGTCCACCACCAGCTCCGCGCTCAAGTCGGGCCCGGTGTCCTCGATGCAGGCTCGAAGGACATCTCCGCGCATCCGCAGCCGGCCGTACGCATCTCGCTCGACCTGGGGCCGGCCTGGGGGGAGCTCGACCGCGACATAGTCGAACTCCTCGCGAGCAGCGAGGCGTGCACGCACACCTTCGTTGTGTAGTGCGAGCACCTCGCGGTCGTCGAGTGAGGCCAGGTCCGGGCCCAAGGCGAAGTGGACGATCTGGGCGCCCGGCTCCCCGAAGTGGATGATTGCCGTCTCACCGCTGCGCTCGATGGAGACCTCGTCCAGCTCGGCGACCCGCGGTCGAGGGAATCCCCCGACGGGAACTTCTGCAGCACCGGGTTCGACCGCCTCCACCACACGGCGCACAGGGCCCTCCTCGAAGAGCAGCCGCCACCGGTGAACCGCGAGGGTGCGCTCGTCCCCCAGGGCGAGCTCGCCCAGCTCACCAGCCAGTCCTGCGATCTCCTGCAGCCACGCCTGGACCGGCTCGGCGGACCACCAGCGCTCGAGGAAGCGAGCCGCCGCGGGCTCACTCCGCCACAGGTCGCCGCACTGGGCCACGTACGCTGATGCCCAGTCGGGTTCGGCCAGGTTGGAGCCCCAGTAGCCGTCGAGACGCTGCCAGCTCCGCCCGAGCAGCATGATTGCGACGTAGCGGTTGGCCCCGAAGCCCCCGACCAGCTCCAACGCGGCGCGACCCGGTCGCCCCGTCTGGAGCAAGGCGAGGGCCAGACCGAAGCGACAGCCGGGCTCATCGCACCCCCGCTCGTAAGCTTCGATGGCCTCCTCGAGCTCGCCCAGTCGGTGGAGCTCCTCGCCAACGAGGTGGCGGATGCCCTGGTTGTCGTTCGGGTTGAGCTCGAGCAGGCGGAGGTGGATCTCGAGCGCCTCACGCCACCGGCGGCGGCGGCGATGCACGAGAGCCAGGTTGGCCAGAGCGCGCAGGTACGGGCGGTTCTCAGTCCAGCCCCACTCCAGGAGGCCGTCGTCCCAATGCAGGTCGGCCTTACCTCCTTCCAGAGCGAGCTCCAGATGTGTCTCGGCCTGCTTGAGACGACCTCGGTCCATGTAGTCCACGGCGAGGTGGAGGTGGGCCGATGGGTGCAGGGGCTCCAGCTTCAGAGCCGCGCGGAAGCGTCGGCGAGCACCGCTGCGGTCGCCTGCCCACCACGCCTCCATGCCATCCCAGAATACCTCTTCGGCCCGCTCACTGCGTGGGTCGGGCGTCGGTTCGATCTGCATCACTCCTCCGGGGTTCAGTGTTCCTGCGGGCGGGTCGACGAGGCGCCTGATGGTCCCCGCCAGTCGCTCGAGGTCGGGCCTGATTCGCTCGAGCAGCTCCGCATCCACCGCTCCCGAGGCACTGCGCGAGGCGAGAGCCCGCCGCAGGTCGGCCACGAGTGCGGCCGTCCGCTCAGCGTCCCGGACGGCGGCTCCCTCCGGCGACTCGCGCCAGGCAACGAGCGCCTCGCCCAGCCGCTCACGGATCCGGTCCCAGCGCCAGCGGGTGTCCGGGTGTTTCCAGGCGAGGGTCCGCTTCCAGGCGCTCCACGCCCCGGGCTCGAGCGTCGCTGCGAGCTCAGCCGGAGAGGCGAAGCTGTACAGCAGGTCCTGGCGCACGCGCCCGGACTCGCGTCGACTATGGACCAGCTGCACCTGGCCGCGCTTGCGTCTGACGAAGGCCATGTAGTGCTCATACTTCATCTATGCGCACTACGCTACCCGGGGCTGAAGATGGCCAAGATGCGGCTCCTCGGGAACCCGACGACGCCGAGGAGCGGGTAGACTGCATGCGAGGATTCCCAATGGCCCAGCCCATCACCGTCCAGCTCGACGTCCCAGGCGACCTCGCCCGGTTCCGCTTGCCAGCCGCCGTGGATCAGCGGCTGCAGCAGCTGCTGACCACGCAAGACGGGGGTGAGCCTCTGACCGAGGATGAGCGAGCCGAGGCGCAGGGGCTGGTCGACATGGCCGAAGTACTGACCCTGCTTCGGCTTCGCACCGAGCGAGCGGCGAGCGATCCGGACCGCTGAACATGACTCTCATCACTGTCCGCATGCGGGACGCGGTCGTCTCCCGTGCTCGCAATCGGTGTGAGAAAGCGGGCTGTCGCAGCTGGGTCAGGAGGCGACCTTCCACGTCGATCACGTCCAGCCGCGCTCCGATGGCGGGCCGACGTCGCTGGACAACCTGGCCCTGGCCTGCGTGTCGTGCTCCCTGCGGAAGGGCGCCCGCCAGACCGCCCCGGATTCGCGAACCGGCGAGGTGGCAGAGCTGTTCAATCCGCGACGACAGGCTTGGGCCGACCACTTCACGTGGGACGGGCCCATCGTGGCTGCCACCACGGCGACAGGCCGCGCGACCGCTGCAGCCCGACTTTGACAGTTCCACGGACGTGGGCGAGTGAAACAGGCCCCTCCAGAAC
>CAZCVP010000335.1:0-4796 GCA_964501915.1 uncultured Enterobacterales bacterium | reverse complement strand
AGGCGGCCGCGTCGTCGTCGTCGCAGTCCGAGCAGTAGTCGACCCCGTCGCCGTCCGCGTCGTCCCGGGTCCCCTCACCCTCGAAGTACCCGTCCGTGTCGCAGCCCTCCCCGTCCAGGCACGCCCCCGTGTCGCCGCAACCACTGCACCATCGAACCCCCGCAGCGAAAACCCATCCGGGCGACGATCGGCGCCGAGGTGCCGTGCCGGGCATAGAGCCCCACCCGGTCGAGCCCGGTCGCGCGAGCCCAGGCGATCCGGGCTTCGAGCACGGCCGCGTAGGCCCCACGCCCGCGGGCCTCGGGGACGGTGCCGCCGCCCCACAAGAAGCCGAAGCGCAGGGCGGGATGGGCCGTGATCCCAGCGGAGCTCTCCCCCCGTCCGGTCCGGGGGTCGATCGCCACGAAGCGGGCCACCCGGGTGCCCGGGCGAACGAGGCGTTCCAGCTCGCTGCGGGCCTCGTCCTCCGTCTGGTGGGATCGGCGGCCGAAGGCCCGCTCGCCGACCCGGATCGCCTGGTCCAGCAGCGGACGGTCGAGCACGGGCCGGACCTGCCACGACGAGGAGGATCGGGGGACGTGGTCGACCACGGACAGGGCCACGGCGTCGTGTCCGGGCCCGGGTGTGTAGCCCTCGGCGACCAGCGCAGCCTCCAGGGCCGGTGAGGCCACGTGGGAGGGGACGGCGAAGGTGGACAGGGTGGTGGCGTGGGCACGGGCGACTTCGGCCACCAGCGCCCGGAGCCGCCCCGGAGCGCCCCGAATCCGGGTGCAGGTGTTGAGGTAGCCGGCGTCCCGATCGCAGCGCACGTAGAGGAGCTCCTCACGCTCCACCACCTCGGTGTCCGGGGGCACCCAGAAGAAGTCCCACTGGGTCCGCTCCAGGATCTCGCTCACGGTCAGGGCGACGTCCACCTGGGGATCCAAGTCCGATCCGGCACCCGGATCAAGCCGCCCCGCTGGAGGGTTGCTTGATGGCTCTTCGCTGCCGTGGCAGCATCTCCCGGATTCCTGGCCGGAGCTTCGATGATCGCCCTCTTCTTCGCACTCGCCACCAGCGCTGCCGTGGCGAGCGACATGCCCGACATCGACACGCCCCTGGCGTCGGGCACCACGTCCGCGAGGGATGGCGCGGTCGTCCTGTCCGTCGAGGGCTACGACAACCTCGCCGACGCCACCTACGCCACGGCCGATGCGGGCGCCTTCCGGGGATGGCTGACCGCGACCAGGGGCGTCAGCTCCTCCAAGGTCAAGACCAATTCCAACGGCAAGGCCTCCACCCTCCGCAAGACCCTGAAGTCAGGCGCTTCCCGCGCGAAGTCCTCCGGCACGCTCTGGGTCTACTTCTCGGGTCACGTGGCGAAGACCTCGGAAGGCTGGATGCTGCTGGGAAGCGACGCGTCAGCCGACCCGTCCGCCATCGGGGCCGCTGGAGTCACCCTGGAAGAGGCCCAGGGCCTGCTGGCCAGGAGCAAGGCCGACCAGGTGGTCTTCATCATCGACGGCAGCTTCTCGGGCGTGGATCGGAGCGGCGAGCCCCTGTTCGAGAGCGGACCGCTCCCGGTCCAGGGCCGACCCGAGGCCACATCCGACAAGCACCTGATCTGGGTCGCAGACACCAGCGGCATGGGCCCGACAGGCTGGGACTCCGCCCGCCACGGCGCCTTCACCTACCTGGCGATCGGCGCCCTGCGCGGCTGGGCAGACGGGATCGTCGAGGCCGACGGCGTGGTCACCCTGGGCGAGGCCCAGCGCTACGTCTCCCAGAAGCTCCAGATGCTCGGCCGGACCATCCGCCCCACCTGGCCGGCGCCGGACAGCGAGCTGGCGGTCGTGCAGGGCACGCTCGAGCCCGGCCCCAGGCTGGCCTCCTGGCAACAGTGGGGACTCGACGACCGCTTCGCGCGCGTCGCCCACGTCGAGTCCAGCGTCAGGCAGGACGTGGCCGCCGCCTACGAAGAGGCCCACGCCAAGGCCGAGGAGGGAGACCGGACCGCCCTGGAGGCCTTCGTCGAGGCCCACGCACAGACCACGGCGTCCGTCACCTGGGCGATGTACCTGCCCGAGGTGGACTCGGCCCGTGCCCTGCTCGCCGATCCCGAGGCCTTTGCACCGGCCGTGGCCGTGGCCGAGCCGCAGCCCGAGGCCTCGGGGGGCGACGGGACCGAGGGCGATGGCACGGCCGAGGTGGAGCCCGAGCCCGAGCCCGAGCCCGAGCCCGAGCCCGAGCCCGAGCCCGAGCCGGAGCCCGAGCCGGAGCCGGAAGCCGAGCCAGCACCGCCGCCGGAGCCGGAGTACTACGGTCCCCCGCGACCCAAGAACTGCGACGACTACCAGATGCTGGAGCCCTTCGGCCTGATGGGCCAGCTCGGTGACGAGCTGACCGAGTGCCTGGAGCGGCGCTTCGCGAAGACCGACGTGCAGACCGAGAAGGACAAGATCTCCCGCCTGCTGCTGATGGATGCCGAGGCCCGGGGCGACAAGGACGACTGGGGGCGACTCCTGGGCCGCCACCTCGCCGATGTCGACCGCTCCGATCCCGACCTCTGCTTCAAGTACGCCCTCTACCTCTCGAAGCTGGGCCCCGACCGGGCCGAGGAGGTCATCAAGTGGGCCGACACGGCCCTCGAGAACAAGCAGGTCTGGAAGAAGGCGACCTTCAAGCGGCGTCTCTACGACCTCTACCGACTGCGGGCCCAGACCGCGAACGGCCTCTGGACCTCGGCGGAGGAGCGCTACATCTCCGATCGCAGCGACGCCTCCTCGGCGCTGGCCGAGAAGTGGCGCAACGCCACCAAGCAGTACGCCAAGGAGTGGCTGGACTACGCCTACGCCAGCGGTCAGAGCACCGATCGCCCCCTGGCGATGTGCAGTACCGCGGCGGGGACCCCCACCTTCTGCCAGCAGTAGGCGGCGCTACCTGGAGAGGCGCGAGCGCAGGCTCGGACGGCCTCCGGATCCGTCGCCGTGGTGCTCTTCGAGCCAGCGGAGGATGTCGAGTGACTCGAACAGGGGCTCCCCGTCGATGAACAGACACGGAACCTGGCTCCGTCCGGTCCGGGCGATGAGCTCTTCGCGGGCCCCGGGGTCCTGCCAGGTGTCCCGGACCTCGACCTCGACCTCGTGTCCATCGAGCCAGCGCAGCACACGGCGGCAGAAGCCACAGGCGTCGAACTTGAACAGCACGAGGTGGTGCTGGGTGCCGGCCATCGAAACCTCCAGGGTCACCGGGACCTGATGCCCGCCGAACCGATGGGTGTCAAGTCGGGTCCACCGGTCGCTCCACGGCCGAGCCCCTTCCCCACCGCAGAGGCCGTGCCAGCCGCCGCCGACGTCGTGGTGGTCGGAGGGGGTCCGGCCGGCCTGGTCGCGGCGGCGTGTCTGGCCCGGGGCGGCGCCGAAGTGGTCCTGCTCGAGGCGCGAGAGGACGTGGGCCTGGGCTTCGCCGGACGAACCCTGGGGGTCGTGGGCCTGGGCATCGCCGAGCACCCGAATCGTCTCGTCCAGTCCCTCGGGGAGCCCGACACCCGCTCCCTGCTCGCCTTCACCCAGGCCAATCGAGCCCTGGCCGAGGCGTGGCTGGACATCGTGCCGAGCGGGGGCCTCTGGGTCGCGGCCATGCCCGGCGAGGCCGAGGACATCGCCCTCGGTGCCGAGGTCCTCCGTCGCTGCGGCGTCGTGGTCGAGGACTGGGACCCCGAGCGGGTGGCCGCGGTGACGGGCGGCCACCACCTGGGCCGTGGGCGCTTCCTGCCCGGGGAGGCCTGGCTGGCCCCCGTCTCCGCGCTGCGCGACCTGGCCCGGCGAGCGACCGACGCCGGGGTCCAGGTCTTCACGCGCTCGGCGGTCACCTCCGTCGAGGACGGCCCCACCCTCCAGGTCCGACTCGGGAAGCGGGGACTGGGCGCCGAGGCCGTCGTGTGGGCGGCCGGGCCTGCCTGCCGGGGCTTGCACGCGGACTTCGCCGAGACCGTGTGGCCGGTGCGCCTCCAGGCCGTGTCCACCGCGCCGGGGCAGGCCGAACCCGGGCCTCCCGGCCACGGGCAGCACGGCCACCTGGACTGGTGTGTGGGGCCCCGGGGGGAGCGGATCCTGTCGGGCTGCCGCTGGGCGACGCCTCACCAGGAGGTCGGGGAGACCGACGAGGAGGCCTCGAGCCCGCGGGTCCAAGACCGCCTCTGCGCCCTGCTGGATCGCACCTGGCCCGGCTCGAAGCCCGTCGCGGCCTGGGCCGGCATCGCCGCCTTCACCTGCGACGGCCTGCCCCTGGTCGGTCCGCTGGCCGGCCAGCCGCGCCAGGTCGCCTGCACCGGCTTCGGCGGGCGGGACTGGCACCTGGCCCTGCGCGCCGGCCAGGCGGTGGCCGAAGGACTGCTGGGGGCCACAGGCGAGGCCGTGCCCGGACGGTTCTCCATGTCCCGGTTCAACTGACGGCTGCGCCCTGCTCTGGCGTATCCTCTCGTCTCCCTGGCCCCCGGTCCTTCCTGTTCGGAGCTGACATGCACCTCTCCACGTGGCTTCTGGCGATCCTCGTCCTGGCCGGCTGTCCCGCCGACGACGACCTGCTGCCACCCCCCGGTCAGCAGCAGGACACCTCGGAGACGGACACGGACACGGACACGGACACCGACACGGACACCGATGCCGATGCCGATGCCGACGCCGACGCCGATGCCGATGCCGACGCCGATGCCGATGCCGACGCCGACGCCGATGCCGACGGCGACGGCGACGGCGTGGCCGACGCCGACGCCGACGACGCGGCCGACGACGACACCACCACCGGCGACGACGACA
>CAZCVP010000334.1:0-4797 GCA_964501915.1 uncultured Enterobacterales bacterium | reverse complement strand
GGGGCTTCCACGTCCAGTTGCAGGCCTCCGCCTAGCTCGATGGCTGCTCCGTGGCCGACAAGGATGGCCGCGGACTCCAGATCGCCGGGGGCACCCTCGTCGCCCGGAACACCGAGATCCGGGACAACCGCGGCATCGGGCTGCAGGGCGGCCTGGAGGGCGGTGCGGTCACCCTCGTCGACGTCACCATCACCGGGACCCGCGCCGACGAGGACGCCGGCGGGGGCGGCCTGGAGATCACCCAGGGCGGGGTGCTGGAGGCGACCCGCGTGCGGGTCGAGGACAACCAGGGCGTGGGGGTGCTGCTGTCGTCCGGTGCCCACGGCACCCTGGAGGACGTCACGGTGGCCCACACCCACTCCGACGGGCTCGGGCTCCACGGTCGGGGGCTCACGGTCCAGGAGGGCGCCACGGCCACCGTCCTCGGCGGCCTGCTGGAGGGCAACCGCGAGGCTGGCCTCTTCGCCAGCAGCGACGCGGTGGTGGACCTGGAGGGGCTCGAGATCCGCGACACCTTCCGCAGCGGCTACTACGCCGCCGCGGCCGGCCTGAACGTCCAGGACGGGGCCGTGGTCGTGGCCCGGGAGCTGTCGGTCACGGGGACCGAGGGCCCCGGCATCTTCGCGTTGTCCGGTTCCGCCTCGTGCACGGACTGCACCCTGACCGGCAACGGCTTCGCCGGCGCTGTCGTGCACTCGGGAGAGCTGACGCTGGACGGAGGGACCGTCCAGGGCAACCCCCCCGATGACAGCCTGGGCGGCGGGGTGGGCATCCTCAGCGCCGCGCCCTACGAGGCACCGCTCTTGAGCCTGGACGGCGTGACCATCTCGGAGCACGCCTACGGGTCCCTCTACCTCGACGGTCCCGGCACCTACACGATCAGCGGCGCCGACCTGGAGGGGGGCACCGGCTGGGAGCTGGTGGCCGGGCGCACGGTGCACGGCGATGCCCTGTTCGCGACGGGCGGCGTCGCCGAGTGGAACGAGGACGCTGGCACGGGCCTGCGGCTGGAGGGGACGACGCTGCGGGACTCCGTCGGCGCCGGCCTCTTCCTCGACGCCAGCAGCGCCACCCTGTCCCGCACCACCTTCGCCGGCAACGCCACGGACCTCGTCCAGCAGGCCTGTGGCGAAGGGCTCGCCACCCCGATCGGCACCGACGAGGCCACCACGACCACGATGTGCCCCGCCACCAGCCGACTCGTCGTCCCCCTCGAGATGGAGATGCACCTCGAAGACGACGAGGCCCTGGCCTACTGACCCGTTGCCGCTCGCGATACCCTCCAGTCGCCGAGGAGGGCTCGAACAGAAATGATGCTGTGCATCCTCGCGGCCTGGACCGCCGCAGCCGCACCCCTCGACTACGAGCAGGCCCTCGCCGAGGCGCTGGTGGCCAACGTGGCCCTGCTCGGCGCCGCGGCCGACATGCAGGCCGCGGAGAGCGCGCTGCTGTCGGCGCGCGGAGCCTGGGACCCGACCCTGACGCTCACCGCCGGGACCTCTCTCGATGTCACCGAGAGCATGTTCCAGGGCGCCCTGGTCCAGAGCGATCGCACCTCGCGCTTCTGGAGCGCCGGCGTGGCCCAGGCGCTGCCCAGCGGCACGATCTGGTCGCTGGACTGGGACAACGCCACGGGCCCCTACACCTACGACTTCGATCTCTTCGGCCAGCAGATCAGCCAGGAGGGCGAGGAGTACGTCTCCACCCTGAGCGTTGCCGTGACCCAGCAGATCCTCAAGGGCGTCAAGCTGTCCTGGAACCTCCAGGCCGTGGACATGGCGCGGCGCGGCATCGACCAGGCCCACGCGGGGGAGCGGGCGGCACGACAGGACGTGCTCGCCACGACGGCCTCGGCCTACTGGGACCTCGTCCAGGCCGTCAACGCCCGCGAGACCGCCGCCGCGGCCGTGGCGGTCGCCAAGGAGGAGGCCCGCATCGTGGGTGCCCAGGTCGAGGCCGGCAACATGGCCCCCGTCGAGCGGACCCGGGTCGCCGCCGCCGTGGCCCAGGCCGAGATCGCCCTCATCGACGCCAGCAACGCAGCGGCCCTGGCGAGCGATGCCCTGGCTGTCCTGCTGGGCCGCCCGCCCGGAGAGGTGCTCGATCCCTCGACAGCCCCCGGCGAGGTCCCGGCGCTGGATCTGGACATCGACACGGCCATCGCCGAGGCCCTGGAGCGCAACCCGGGCATGGAGGCCCTGCGGCTCGCGGTCGAGGCCGCCGAAGCCGAGCTGGCCTGGGCGGCCCACGAGCGGCTCCCGGGGCTGGCGGTGACGGCGCGGGCCGGCCTCCAGGGCTACGAGCTGGACGCGGGCTACGCGGCGGCCGTCAAGGAGCTCTTCAGCGCCACCCGGCCGCAGTTCTACCTCGGGGCCACCTACACCCAGCCCCTGGGCAACCGCGTCGTTCGCGGCGACATCGGCTCCAGGGCCGCCCGGCTCACCAAGGCCGAGCAGGAGCTGGAGGCCGAGGAGCGCCGGATCTCCCAGCAGGTCGCGGCCCAGGTCCGGACCCTGGAGACCGCCAGCAAGCGCATCGAGCTCGCCACGCTCAACCTGGAGCTCGCCGAGCAGACCCTGGCGGCGGAGAAGGCCCTCCAGGCCGCGGGCCGGGCCATCGAGAAGGACGTCCTGGAGGCCCAGCGCGCCCGGGATCAGGCCGCCGTCGAGGTGGTCGCTGCCCGGACCGAGTTCCGCAAGGCCTGGGTGCAGCTCAGCGCCCTGCAAGGCGCGCTCTGAGCGACTACCAGCTCCATCGCAGGGCCACCCCGCTGCCGGTCGGCACCACCACGAGGTCCGATCGCTCCAGGTGCAGGGTCGGCACGAGCCAGCCGATGCTCCCTCCCAGTAGCAGACCGGCCACCACGTCCGTGGGGTGGTGCTTGCCGGCCCCCACGCGCAGCGCGGCGACGCCGCCGGCGGCCAGGGCCGCACCGGACCAGGCCCAGATCCGCTGGGACCGCGTGGAGCCGGACAGGGCCAGCATGCGCACCGTGCTGACGGCGGCCGCGGCGGCGAGGGAGCTGTGGCCGGAGGGAAAGGACATCTCGCTGTCGAACCCACGCCGCTGGGCGGCCACGGCCGGGTCGTCCTCGAGGGCGGTGTAGGGGCGCGGCCGGGTGAAGGTGAGCTTCAGGACGTCGGTGGCCACCAGGGTGGTCGCGACCGCCTCGCCGACGATCCAGAGCCTCGCCATCGGCGCCTGGCCGTCCCGCAGCCCGTCGTGCAGGGCCAGGGCGGTGCCGCCGATCAGCGTGGCGCCGAGCAGCACGTCGGACACCCGGCCCACGGAGGGCGCATAGTGGGCCGGCACCCAGGCGTCGGGCCCTACCGGTGCCGCGACCTCCCCGTCGGGCTCGGCCTCGGGCACGATGCGCGTGTGGATCGCCCACTCCAGGGCGGCGGCCGTCCCCACGATCGCGGCGCTCCGAGCCGGGTCGACGGTGAAGGTCGGCTCGCCAGCCCAGGCGAGAGCGAGCAGTGCATGGAGCATCCCAGGACGGTAGCAGGTGGGTGAGGAGGCGCCATGGCACGGGATCCCACCCTCCGCTTCGGCGACCGGGTCGCCGCCTACGTCCGGGCCCGCCCGGACTACCCGCAGGCCCTGCTGCCGCTGCTCGGCCCACCGGGAGTCGCGGCCGACGTCGGCGCCGGGACCGGGCTGCTCTCCCAGCGGCTGCTGGAGGGTGGCTGGGAGGTCCGAGCCGTAGAGCCCAACCCCGAGATGGCCGGGGCCGCCCTGGAGAAGCTCGGCCACCACCCCGGCTTCCGCCTCGTCGAGGGTCGAGCCGAGGACCTCCCGCTGGCGAGCGCGTCGGTCGACCTCATCACCGCGGGCCAGGCCTTCCACTGGTTCGATCCGGTGGCCACCCGGACCGAGTGGCTGCGCGTCCTGGCACCCGAGGGAGGGATCGCGCTGATCTGGAACGACCGAGCCACCGAAGAGAGCCTCTTCCTCCAGGGCTACGAGGCGCTCCTCCGGGAATTCGGGACCGACTATCGCCGGGTCCACCACCGCAACATGGGCCCGGACATGCTCGACACCTTCTTCGGGGGTCCCTGGCATGAAGCCCACCTCCCCCACGAGCAGATCCTGGACCGTGATCGGCTGCGGGATCGCCTCCTGAGTTGCTCGTATGTGCCCACGACAGGCGATCCGCGTCACGGTCCGATGCTGACCGCCCTGGACCGGCTCTTCGACCGACACTCCCGCGATGGGGTGGTCGTCTTCCCCTATCGCACGCGCGTCTGCAGGGGACAGATCCGCGCTGACGTAGCCACGGCCCGGGCGCGCCGGGGTGATCCGGGATAGTGTGCCGGCGGGTCGAATCCGGCCCTTTGCCAGTAACCCGGCTTATCCCCAGGAGTCCCACGGCCGCCGGCCAGCAGAGTCAGGGAAGCCGACAGTGTCCGTTGAGCCAACAGGCGGCGGACGATCAGAGAGGAAAAAGAGCAGTCATGTCATCCAAGGTGTTTGTAGGCGGTCTGGCCTGGGCCACGAGCGACGAGACCCTCCGTGGCCACTTCGAGTCGGCCGGTGAGGTGGTGGAAGCCAAGGTCATCCTGGACCGCGAGACCGGCCGGTCGCGTGGGTTCGGCTTCGTGACGTTCTCGAGCGACGACGCCGCGTCCGCGGCGCTGGAGTCACTGAACGGCAGCGAGCTCGACGGGCGGCGTATTCGCGTCGACCACGCCACGGAGCGTGGCGGTGGTCGCGGCGGTGGTGGTGGTGGTCGTGGCGGCGGCGGCGGTGGCGGTGGCGTCGGCGGCGGCGGCGACGGCGGCGGCGGCGGCGGCG
>CAZCVP010000333.1:0-4822 GCA_964501915.1 uncultured Enterobacterales bacterium | reverse complement strand
GACAGCGGGGGGCGGGCGGCGATGGGGGAGCCCGGACGACGACACCGGTTGATCGGTTTCGGCGAAGTGGGCCGGTCCTCCTGACAGACTGACGGGATGTGGTTCGAGGAGCCGGGTGACCGGGCGCAGGCACCGCCAGCCTCCGATCGCCGGGTCATCCGGCGCTCGCCTGTTGCCCCTGCGGTCCCCTTGTTCCCCCCCTCTGTACCGTAGCCGTCGGGGTTGTGGGCGTTGTGGAGGTTGGGGGCAGGTCGGGGACCCTGGTCCCGGGACGCGGCGTCGATCGCCCTCCCCGAGCTGTCCCCAACGTCCACATCGTCCACAGCCCACGCCTGGCCACCCCGGTTCGTCCACCCGCCGCCCCCTCCGCTTGCTCGGCCGAGCGGCGGAGCACCTCCCTCACCAGGAACGAGGCCGCTTCTGCCTCTGCCCCAGGCCCCGCGGCCCTGCGGCCCGACGACGGCGAGACACGGACAGACTGGATGTGGTTCGAGGAGCGGGGTGGCGAGGCGCAGCGCATCGCCAGCCTCCGATCGCCGGGTCATCCGGCGCTCGACCCACCGGCCCATCACCTCGCGAGCCGTGCCTCCTCCTCGACAGCAGGAGCAGCACCAGCGGCGCGAACCAGGCCGGCCGGGCCCTCGCGCTCGCACAGGTCCAGCCGAACTCGGCCTGGCACTCGCCGGTGTCTCCGGTGTCGCTGGTGTCTCCGGTGTCTCCGGTGTCTCCGGTGTCGGCGGTGTCCTGGGGCTCGCCGGTGTCTCCGGTGTCCGTCTCCGAGGTGCAGCTCCCCTGGAGCAGGTAGATGGCACCTTCGTCCGGGGCGGACGCCAGGGCATCGGCGCAGCCGTCCCCGTCGAGGTCGCCGGAGGTGGCGAGCCGGGCCCCGAGGCTCACACCGGTCACGGCGAAGCTGTCGAGCGCGAAGTCGGCGGCGGCGCCGCTGGCGGTGAAGTCGCCGATCACGAGCACGGCGTCCCCGTCCTGGACCAGCAGATCCGGCAGGGTGTCGCCGGTGGCGTCGTCGATGAGGGCGAGGCCCGTGCTGCCCTTGGTGCGGCGGATCCGGAGGGTCTCGGCGGGCTCGGCGGTGGGGTCGTGGGCCTGGACGAGGGCGGTGGAGCCGTGGAAGAGCAGGTCCGTTCCGGTGGGGGCGGCGTGGAAGAAGGTCTGCGGTGGATCGGTGTAGGTGGTGACGTCGAGGGTGTCGCGGAGGGTCTCCAGTCCCTCCCAGGCCGCGCCGTCGACCCCCAGCAGGTCTCCGCCCCCTGCGCAGGCGGCAGAGACGGGCTCGAAGCCGCTGCACGAGGCCATCGCCACGGTCGTGCCAACCGCTCCGCTGTAGACGGCGACGCCGGTCCCCAGCCCGGTCTGCTTGGTGAAGTGTGCCCAGCCGCCTGCTGCGGTCCGGTTGTCCACGGTCCCGTGCACGTCGTGGCTGAAGACCCAGACGGCTCCGCTGCCGTTCTCGCCGGGCGCGGTGACCAGCAGCTCGGCGTCGCCGTCGCCGTCGAGGTCGGCGATCGCGGCCGCGGTGCCGAGGTGGCCGCTCTCCTCGGCCCCGGAGACGATGGCCAGGGCGGCGTCGGCCCCGGACACGGTCTCGCCGGGCAGGGCGGTCAGGCTCAGGACGACCAGCAGCCCGGAGTCGTCTCCTGTGGCTCCGTCGTTGGCCGGCAGGCCCACGAGCAGCTCGTGGACGCCGTCGCCGTCGAGGTCTCCCGAGCCCAGGCTGGCCACGGGCTGGGCCGTCGGCAGGGTGTAGGTCGCGGGCTCGGTGGCACCCCCGTAGAGCACCACCACCTCACTCACGCCGTCGGCGGACTCGACCGTCGCCGCCAGGTCCTCCAGGCCGTCTGCGTCGAAGTCCCCGGACACCAGTCCCCAGCGCCCGAGGCCCTCCAGCCCCGGCTCCCAGTGGGGCACGGCCTCCCCTGCGTGGGCCAGGCCCACCAGCCAGCTAGAGACCCAGACCAAGGCTCACCCCCAGGGTGGCGTCGAAGGTGGGGCCGCCGGCCCAGCCGCCGCGCAGGCGGGTCTCCAGGGCGAGGCGGTCGGTGATCGGCAGGCGGAGACGACCGGTGGCGGCGATGCCCGGCAGCAGGGGCAGGGTGACCTCGCCGAGGCAGGTCGTGCGGTGTCCGAAGTAGGCGAGGGCCTCCACACCGAGACCCGCGGGGCCGATGCGGCGCTCGACGCCGAGGCTGGTCGGCAGGTGGAAGCGCTCGCCGGTGGACGCCAGGCCGACCGAGGCGCTCAGGCGCCAGCCGGGGACGATCCGGGCACGGACCGCGAGCTGTGCCGTGGTGTTGGCGTCGCCGGCGGTGTGGGTGGAGCCAGCCAGCAGCCCGACGGTGAGCCGCGGCTCGCCCAGCGTGGAGGCCAGGCGCGAGAGCGCCTCGGTCTGGGCGGGTGTCTGGGCGGTCGGCTCCGTGGGCCCGCCGCCGTCCGGCACCATGACCCACTGCCCGCGGCGGACCAGGACCTGCTGGTCGAGGGAGGCGACGCGGACCTTGCCGCGGTCGACGGCCACGGTGACGGGTCCCGAGGGCTGGCCGGACACCACGAAGCGCGTGCCCTCCACCGCCGCCTCGACGGGGCCGAGCTGCACCCGGAACAGGCCCTCCACCTGGTAGAGCACCTCGCCGAGCTGCTGGAGCACGCCCCTCTCCTGGAGCTTGACCTCGGTCTCCGGCAGGAGCGTGAGCTGTCCGCCGTCCCGGTAGCGCACCCGGACCCGGGCGCCCGTGCTGCGCAGGGTGTCTCCGACCTCCAGGTCCAGGCCCACCGACACCGGCACCACCTCGTCGCCGCGACGACGGGTGGCCTCTCCCGTCTGGCGCTGCACCGTGGCCCGCCCGGTCGCGTCCACCACCCAGATGCGCTCCACGGTGGCGAAGGCCGCCGCCAGGACCTCGGCGGGCCAGGCCAGGGCCAGCAGCAGCAGGACAATGGACAGTAGAGTCTTCAGAGTGACGGTCCTCGAGGGGGATCAAGGGTACAGTCGGCGCGAAGTTGCACGCTGCAACTCTGACTCCGCCGCGCCCTTGATCACCTGTAGACGTGGAGCACGAAGACCATGGGATCGTTGGCGGCGCTGGTGAAGGAGTTCGAGGCGGGACGCTGTGTCGCAGCGAGCGCGCGGGCCCTGCGCGACGTGTTCGTCCGGCACACCGACCGCATCACCCGGCGCTACCCCGACGCCTACTTCGAGCTGGGCGTGCGCAGCACCGACGCGGTGGAGAGCCTCGCGGACCGCACCTTCACCGTGTGTGCGACGGTCTCGAAGGGGCGCTTTCCCTTCTCCGGGCGGGTGCCCTTCCGGGCCTTCGTCGAGGAGGACTTCGACGATCCGCCCATCCGCTACCACGCCTTCTACGCCCGGCTCTCGATCGCTCGGGAGCTGCTCCGGGACGACTACGCCTTCAACCTGCGCCGCGATCCGGCGCTGCGCTGGCGCGAGGAGCTGCACCGCCGGGTGGGGACTGCGCTCGCCGAGCGCTGTGTCGAGGTGGACGGGGAGCGTGGGGGGCACAAGCGCTGGCGCCATCGCGCGGCGGGCCCGGCGATGGTGCGCGACCTGGACAGCGTCCGGGATCACCTGGCCCGGGAGGCTCCGGGAGCGGCCCTGAAGGATCTCGTCACCCGAGCCCTGGACCTCGCGGGTCGACCGCTCTCGCACTCGGCGCTCACCAACCTGCTGGGCGACGCGCTCGGCGGTCCGCCCGGCGACCTGCGCCAGGAGGAAGCGGTGGAGACCTCGCTCCCCGACGCCATGACCGTGAGACAGGCGGTGCTCGGGGCCTGGGAGGCCCTCGGCGAGCACGAGCGGGCCCTGGTGCTCGCCCTGGCGCGAGGGGACAGCTACGACGACCTCATCGCCGCCGTGCCGGCCTTCCGGGATCGCAGCGCGGTCAGCCGTGCCGTGCGGGCCTGTGGGGAGCGCTTCGTCGGGCGCATCGTCGAGGACCTGGGGGAGGACCCGACCGGGGGCGCGGCGACCCCCAGGCGGGTCCTGGAGCTGGTCGCCGAAGTGGTCGTGCCGATGCTGGCGAAGGGGGCGTGATGGGCAAGGAGCTGTTCGAGGCCGTGCAGCGCGGTGAGGCGGTCAGAGGGGCCGAGGGGCTCCTGGCGGCCTTCAGCCGGGCCCTGGAGCGGGTGCGGACCGAGCGAGCCGCGGGCCTGGCCCAGGCGGAGTTCGAAGAAGGGCTCTGGGTCGCCGACGACGGGGCCTGGCTCGACGCCGACCTGGACGACCTGGCCCTGGCGGCGCGGGACGCCGGGGAGCTCGACTTCCCAGTCCGCTACCGGGCGGGAGACCTCGTGGTCCTGCTCGGTCTGGGAGAGGACGGGGAGCCCTACCTGCTCCTGGAGCAGGGGACGGCGGTCGTGGAGACCCTGGGGCTGCGCCTCGAGCCGGGAGTCGAGGTCCCCTGTGACGTGGACGCGCCGCCCGCTTCGCTCGTCCTGGACGACGGGATGGTGTTGCGGCCCTGAGCGGGCCACCGGAGAGAGGGAAAGACTGTCTTCTTCTGGGCGCTCGGGTCCGATACTCTGGACGTCCGTCTTCGAGAGGCGCCCCCTTGGAGCACTGGGTCGACCAGAAGATGCCGCGCCCGCTCCAGCTCCTCGTCCAGAGCGAGAGCGGACTGCTCGATGGCACCTCCGTGTGGCTCGACTCGGAGTGGCTCCATGCGCTGCTGCCCCAGCCGCTGACGAGCGGCAAGGCCGTCCGGGGCCGTCTCGACCTCGGCGCCCAGGGCAGCCAGGTGGACCTCCAGCTCACCCCGTCCGAGATCATCCGAGGCCGAGAGACACCCTT
>CAZCVP010000332.1:0-4828 GCA_964501915.1 uncultured Enterobacterales bacterium | reverse complement strand
GTAGCCGCCCTGGCCGCCACCACCGCCGCCGTAGCCACCACCGCCGCCGTAGCCTCCACCTCCACCACCGCCGCCGCCGAGGAACTTCACGTTCTCACCGACCACCTCGGTGGAGTAGCGGTTGTTGCCATCACGGTCCTGCCACTTGCGGGTCTGGAGGCGCCCCTCGATGAAGAGCTGCTTGCCCTTGCGGCAGTACTGGTTGACGTTCTCGGCCGTGCGGCCGAAGACCACCACGCTGTGCCACTCGGTCTGGTCCTCCCAGTTGCCGTCCCGGTTCTTGGCCCGCCGGGAGGTGGCGATGCGCAGGTTGCAGACCGGGATGCCACTGCCGGTGGACCGCATCTCGGGGTCCTGACCGAGGTTGCCGAGGAGGATGACCTTGTTGACCATGGGTGTGCTCCAGACGTGCCGAGATCCTCGTGTAGCCCGACCTCCCGAGGTGCGCCTCCCGGGATAGGCCCGGGCACCAGATGACCGCTTCCGCCCACCTCGTGTTCGGCTCGGTGCCCCCCCCCGATCACGGCGACGTGCTCGCCTGGGGACGATCCCTGGAGCCCCTCTGGGCCCGGTGTCACGGGTTGCTCAGACCGGGCTGCCGGGCGATCCTCCACGTCCCCGAGCACGGCCCCCTCCGCCACCCGATCGTCCTGGCCTGGGAGCGGCTCGGTGCCGACGCGATGGGGGCCATCCTCTGGCAGCGGGAGCCGCTCGCTGCGCCGACGCCCGGTGTGCTCCAGCCAGCGATCGAGTGGATCCTGGTCTTCAAGAAGCCCGGCCGCGCCGCGCGACCCGATCCCGCCGCCAAGGAGCGGGCGCGGATGACCAACGCGGAGTGGAACACCTGGTTCGCCGGCCACTGGAGCCTGCCCGACCCGGAACCGGGGGCGCCCTTCCCCGCCGAGCTGCTCCGGCGGGTCCTGCGCATGTACAGCTTCCCCGGCGACGAGGTCCTGTGCCCCTGGCCACACCGTGGGCCCACCGAAGAGATCCTCCGGGACGAGGACCGGCGGCTGGCCACCCTGCCCGCCCGCGGCCATCGTCCGAACCTCCCCTGACGAGAGTTCATGCGACGGACGTAGGTCTTCTGCATCATGAGGCCATGATGATCCTGCCCCTCATGGCCCTGCTGTCCTGCTCCGGCGGCGATGCGACCCCCGACAGTTCATCGACTGCAGAGGACACCGGCAACGACTACACCTGCGGCTGGCCTCGGAACGACCCGGGCGACCTGGTCTCCACTGGCGCGTCGACGGGCGACGTGATCGCCAACTTCCAGGGCCATGACCAGTGCGGTGAGCTCGTGGATCTCTGGGACTTCCACGGGGACTACACGGTGATCTTCCTGACGGCCGCCTGGTGAGGGTCCTGTCGCAAGGAGGCCGGGGGCCTCCTGGAGCTGGCGGCGGGCTTCACCGCGGAGACCGGTGTCCCGCTCCAGTACCTGGTGCTCCTCTGGGAGGGCTTCGAGTACCTGCCGCCGACCGTCGACGACGCCGTGACCTGGGCGGAGAAGACGGGTGTCGATCGGACCCTGCCCGTGCTGGTGGATCACCAGACCATCATCGGCGAGCACGTCGCCGACTGGGGCGGCACCAACCACACCCGGGTGGTGCTCTCCCCGGACATGGAGATCGTCGACACCCACATCTCGCTGGCCGAGCACGCCGAGGAGAAGGTCTTCGACGCCGTCCGGGCCCACGCGGGCCTGTAGGTCGCGATCAGGCCCGCCGGCGCAGCCGCAGGGAGTTGGCCACCACCGACACCGAGGACAGCGCCATCGCCGTCCCGGCGATCATCGGGCTCAGCACCCCGGCCATCGCCAGCGGGATCGCCACCACGTTGTAGCCGAAGGCCCAGCCCAGGTTCTGGCGGATGGTGCGCAGGGTGGCGCGGGACAGCTCGATGGCGGTCAGCAGAAGCCCGAGGTCGCTCCGCACCAGGGTCAGGGCCGCCGCCTGGCGGGCCACGGCGGTGCCTGTGCCCATCGCCACTCCGACGTCGGCGAGGGCCAGCGCCGGGGCGTCGTTCACCCCGTCGCCGATCATCGCGACCACCCGACCCCCGGCCTTCAGCTCCGCCACCCGATCGGCCTTGTCGCCGGGCAGCGCTTCGGCCTGGACGTCGTCGATGCCCGTCGCCCGGGCGACGGCGGCCGCCGGAGTCGGGGTGTCCCCGGTGAGCAGGGTCACCTCGATGCCCGCGGCTCGCAGCGCGGCGATCGCCGCCGGGGCCTCGGGGCGCACCTTGTCCGCCAGGGCGATGTGACCGGCGAAGTGTCCGTCGACCACGACGCCGACGACCGTCGCCTCTTCCTCGGTCGGGGTCGCCGGAGTGGCCCCCTCGTCGCAGAAGCCCGCCAGGAAGGTCGGTGTGCCCACCGCGACCCGGCGCTCGCCCACACGCCCGGAGACCCCTCGACCCGGCACGGCCTCGACCTCGGTGGCGGCCGTGACCGGACCGGCGGCCTCGACGATGCCCTTCGCCAGGGGGTGTTCCGAGGCCGCCTCCACGGCGGCCGCCAGGTCCAGGAGCGCGTCGGCGGACAGGGTCTCCTTCGCCGGGTGGACCGCGACCACCTCGAAGCGACCTTCGGTGAGCGTCCCGGTCTTGTCGACCACCACGTGGTCCACCGCGGCCAGGCGCTCCAGGGCCTCGGCGCCGCGGACCAGCAGGCCCTGGCGGGCGCCCAGGCCGGTGCCGACGAGGATCGCGGTGGGCGTGGCCAGCCCCAGGGCGCAGGGGCAGGCGATCACCAGCACCGAGACGGCGTTCACGGCCGCCGCGACCACCCCGCCTCCCGCCAGCCACCAGCCCGCGAAGGTCAGCCCCGCCAGCACCAGCACCACGGGCACGAAGACCCCCGCCACCCGGTCCACCAGCCGCTGGACGGGGGCCTTCTCCGCCTGGGCGGCTCGCAGGCGATCCAGGATCGCCGCCAGGGCGGTCCCCCGCCCCGTGCGCAGCGCCCGCACCCGGAGGGCCCCGTCACCGTTGACCGTCCCCGCCAGCACCTCGTCCCCCGGGCCCTTGGGCACCGGCCGGGCCTCCCCGGTGAGCATCGACTCGTCGGCCGCGGACGTGCCCGCCTCCACCAGGCCGTCGGCGGGGATCGGACCCCCGGTCTCGACCAGCAGCAGGTCGCCGACCCGGACCTCGGCGGCCGGCACCTCGATCGCTGTGCCGCCCCGGAGCACCCGCGCGGTGGCGGGCGTGAGGTCCGCCAGGCGCCGGATGGACTCCGCTGCCGACCCCTTGGCCCGGGCCTCCATCCAGCGCCCCAGCAATACCAGGGTGGTCACCACGGCGGCGGACTCGAAGTAGATCGCGCCCGGTCCGAGCCAGACCAGCCCCGCCATCGACAGCCCCCAGGCGGCGAAGGTCCCGGCGGCCACCAGCGTGTTCATGTTCGCGGCGCCCTGGCGGAGCTGCTTGATCGCGTCGGTGTAGAAGCGCCGACCGCACCAGAAGATCGCCGGGGTGGCCAGCACGGCGGAGACGTGGTGACCCGGCTCCCAGCCCATGAAGGCCATGCCCAGCACCAGCACGGGGGTGCTGAGGATCGCAGCCGCGATCCAGTCCCGCTTCAGGGTCGCGATCTCCCGCTGCTCCCGCTCCCGCCAGGCCTCGGCCTCAGCGACGGGATCCTCGAGGTCCATGTCCTCGGGCACCGTGAAGCCGGCCCGCTCCACCGCCCCGACGACCGCGGCCCGGTCCACCTGCCCGGCCTCCACGGCCAGGCTGGCCCGGCCCGTGGCGTAGTTGACGTCGGCCTCCACGACGCCGTCCACCTTGCGCAGCACGCGCTGGAGTCGGGATGAACAGGAGGCGCAGGTCATGCCGGCGACGGGCAGCTCGAATCGGACAGCGGACATCCGTCTGTCCTAAGCCCCTCGGTCGGGACGCCAAGCCCCTCAGAACCGCCTTCGCTCTAGGACTTCACACCTTGCTGACGAGCCCCCGGGCCGATAGGAACGCCGGCTCTTCGAACTGGAGAAACGGCATGATGATCCTGCCCCTGTCCCTCGGCCTGCTCGGCTGTGCGGAGACCCCGAACGCCCCCGAAACGATGTACCAGATGGGAGTCGAGAACCTCCTGGTCCTGCCCCATGCAGGAGCCGAGTACGACGACCCGGCCGCGATCCAGACCTTCGGCACGATCTGCACGGGCACGATCCAGAGCTGCATCGATGCCGCTTCCTCAGGCGACACGATCTCCGTCGCGGCGGGCGTCTACTCCGAGAACCTCACCCTCGAGAGCGGCATCACCCTGGACGGTGCGGGTCGCGAAGAGGTCTACGTCTACGGCACCGTCGATGGCAGCGGCGTCAGCAGCGTGTCCGTGTCCGGGATCTCCTTCATCGACCCGGACTACGTGACCCTGGGCGTGCCCTACCTCAACGACGGCATCACCCTCGACGGCGCCAGTGACGTCAGCCTCAGCGAGGTCGGCGTCCACTACTTCGAAGCTGGCATCTCGGCCGTGTCCGCCACGGACATCACCATCGACGACTGCGCCATCTGGTACGACTGGTACGGCGTCTACCTCGAGGGCGGCAGCGGCGCCCAGGTGTCCAACAGCCTCATCGCCTCCAACGGCGCTGGCGGCGTGGCCACCACCGCCGAGGCCAACGCCTACATCGTGCACAACACGGTCATCGCCAACGCCAACGCCAGCTCCACCGAGTACCTGGCCGGCGCGATCGCGGTCGGCACCGACGGCACGGACACCGTCGCCAACAACATCATCGTCAGCAACTACCACGGGCTGAACTGCTACTCCTGCAGCGCCACCTGGTCCCACAACCTGGTGTGGGGCAACACCGAG
>CAZCVP010000331.1:0-5027 GCA_964501915.1 uncultured Enterobacterales bacterium | reverse complement strand
CGCCTATTTCAACCTGCATAATCGCGATGGTGGCCGAAACGATGATCATGCCCCCCCCCGCGCTTGGAGATCACGGGTCCGAACGGTGATGCCGACCTCATCGTCTACGACGCGAACGGCGGTCGCTTGGGCGCGTCCGCCAAGCCAGGCAAGAAGATCGATCACGTCGCCTTCTCGACCTCTACGGGCAAGGCCTACGTGAGGGTTGACGCCTACGGGAACAGTGCGACAGAGGTTCGTTTTCGGCTGATCGTCGAGCCCTACGACCTCTTCTCAGTGGCAAAGGACGTCCTGGACGGTGCGGCTGCGCTCATCGTCGCATCGGCCTATCCGACAGCCGACTACAGGAGCTTCGAGATCCTGGATGTGTCCTCGGTGGCGCAGGGTGTGAAGATCACGGCTCGGTTCCACTTCTACAGTGGGTGGACCGGCGACCCACTGTTCTTCGACCTGGCCATCGTCGTCGATGACGACCTCAACATCACTGACGTTCAGCCTGGTCGCTACAGTGGCTACTGGGCCCCCTTCACTGCCGCTGGTGCGCTGGGCGAGTTGATCGACGCGCTCGAGCAGTAGCGGGGTCCAGGCGATGTGTGTGTGCCGATCCGCTCAGTCCCCCACCCCCCACCCCCCCACCTTCCCCGCCGCCACCCCCGTCACCACCACCCGGTCCCCATCCAACCTCAGCTCGGCGATCGGCCCCTCGAAGCGCCCATAGCGCCCGGTCGGGGAGAAGACCGCCTGGTTGGCGCTCCCCCGGAGACCGCGACCGTCCGTCGCTCGCTCGGCCTCCCAGCGCCCGGCCACCACCAGATCGCAGCCCCCCACGATGCGGCTCCGGGTCGGGCAGACGCCGATCTCGTCTGGCGTGTGCCCGGTGAACAGCACGACCGTGTGGCCCACCTCCGAGGCCGCGCTGACGAGGGCCTCCAGGGCTTCCGGCTGCTGCAGCGGCTCCCCGCCGCTGAAGGTGACGCCGTCGACCTGACCCGCCCGGGCCCGGAACAGGGCCACCAGCTCCTCGACCGGCGCCACGCCGCCCGCCGACGGCGACCACAGGTCCCGGTTCACACAGCCGGGACAGCCCAAGGTGCAGCCGGAGAACCAGACCACGTCTCGCAGGCCGGGCCCGTTGGCCCGGGAGCCGAGCAGGATCCGGCCCAGCCTCATCACTCCTCGTCCCGGAAGCGGCCGAACGCGGCGCACTGCTGCGCCATGCGCCGGTAGTCCGGGGTGTCCTTGTGGGCGGCGACATAGGTGCGCACGACCCGCGCCAGGTCCTGGACCCGCAGCTCGCGGTCGCCGCGCTCCAGCGCCCGGCGCGACGCCTCGGTCACCAGGAACTGGATCTCGGAGCCCACCAGGCAGCGCTCGGCCATCTGGCGCCCGAGCTCCTCCAGGTCCTTCGGGCCGAGGTGGGCGTCCATCGGGCTGCGCTCGAGGTGCTTGGCCAGGATCGCCCGGCAGTCCTCGGGGCCCGGCACTCCGATGGAGACCACGGCGTCGAAGCGCCCGGGACGCAGCATCGCGGGGTCGAGGTCGTCGGGCCGGTTCGTCGCCGCGACCCAGAGGGTGCGCCCGCGGTGCTCGGGGGAGGCCATGAGCTGCAGCAGCTTGCCGAACACCCTCCGGCTCGTCTCGTGGCGCTGGCCGGAGCGGCTCCCGCCCTCGGACTGGTCGATCTCGTCCAGGAAGACGATCGCCTTGCCGAAGGACCGCAGCAGACGCAGCACCCGGGCGAAGTTGCGCTCGGTGCTGCCGACCCACATGTCGCGGAAGTCCCCCAGGCGCAGGAAGTGGATGCCGCCCTGCCGGTGACAGCGCGCGGCCAGATGCCTCGCCAGCAGGCTCTTGCCCGTGCCCGGCACCCCGGCGAGCAGCACGCCCATGGGCAGCAGCGCCCGGCGGGGGTCCGACTCGGGCAGCGCCATGGCCTCGGCGACCCAGAGCAGCTTGTCGAGCACCTCGGCGGCCTGCCCGGCGATGGGGTCGAGGTGGGCCTCGTCCAGGTCTTCCAGCTCGATGAGGCCCTGGGAGTCGGTGCGCAGCAGGTCGGCCCGGACCCCGTGGAGGGTGCGGAGTGCGGCCTCGGGCTCGGCGTCGCCCCGCTGCCGGAAGCGCAGGAAGCACGCCTCTACACCCGCGTGGTTCAACCCCGCGGTGGCGTCGACGAGGCGGTCGAGGTCCCCGGCGCCGAAGGGCAGCTCCGTGGCTCGGTCCGTGTCTCGAACGGCGAGGCGGCTGTGGGGCCGGGGCACGGCGCCGCGACCGCAGGCCGCCAGGGCCGCGGCCGCGAAGCGGACCCGCTCCGACGCCTGCTCCCGCCAGTGGAGCTCCACGGTCAGCACGCCGCTGGAGCGCCGACGGAGCTGGGGGGCGAGGGCGTCGGCGTCCTCTTCGGCGAGGACCGTGAGCTGGTCGCCGGCCTGCTGCCTCGCCCAGCCGAGGATCCGGTCGACCAGGGGCGCGGTGGCCAGGCCGCCCTCCGCGGGGAACGCCATGCCGGCGTGGGTGAACAGCACACCCAGCGCCGGAGAAGCGTCGCGCCTTCGCAGCCCTTCGAGGAACGCCAGGTCGGCGAGCAGTCGCGCCGGAGGAGCCAGCCGGGCGTTCTCCTCCCGGTGCCGCTCCAGGTCGGCGGGCAGGGCGTCACCCTCCAGGGCCTCTCGCGAGCCGGGACCCAGCTCCAGGCCACGGGCCACCGAGCAGGTGATCAGAGCCCGCGCGCTCCTCCCGCGGAACAGCTCCCCCCGGAGCCAGTGGTGCTCCAGCACGGTCTCCAGGGGCGCGAAGCCGAGCTCGCCGTCGAAGAGCAGGTCACCGACGTTGCCGTGGAGCAGCACGACCGTGGGCCGGCCCGCCCCCTGGCGTGCAGCCAGACTCCGGCGAGGCGCCGTCGGGCGAGGCTTCCGGGGCCTTCTCCGACCGGGATCGGCAGGCGCTGGGCGAAGGCGAGCTTCGTCCAGCCATGTCGCGCCCAGCTCAGGTCGTGGAAGACCGCCGGGTAGGGCTCCTGCCAGGCGAGCTCGAGGAGCGGGTCGCCCTCGAAGAGCGCCGCGGCGAGGGCGTCGAGGCCCAGGTCGCGGGCGATCGGGGCGATCGCGGGTCGGGGGGGCTCGCCTCTCTTCAGGTGGTCGTCGAGCAGACCTGCGAGCCGGGCCTCGGGGGAGGGGGGTGGGGAGGCCTCCGGGAGCCAGCCACCGGTCTCTGCGCCGCAGGCTGCCAGCCAGGCGCCGAGCTCCTGACGAGGCTCGGTGGGCCAGCTCGTCGGGGGAGGCAGCGCGTCTCGGGTGGCGGCGGTGGCTTCGGAGGCCTGGGTCCTGGAGGCCAGGATCCGCGCCAGGTCGGGGAGCTGCCAGCTCGCCCGGGCGGCTTCGGCGGCCAGTCCGGGCACCTCGGGCTCCGCGGCCGTTGACAGCGACGCCAGGGCCTGCCGGTGGCGACGCTGGCGGGCTCCGAGGACGAGCAGGGTCTGTGGCACGGTCACTCCGGTACTCGGGACGGGTGCGGCGGGCGGTCCTGACAGGAGGACCTGCTCGGCCCGAACGGTGGAGCCCCCCGGCCCGGCTCAGCGAGCGTAGACGTCGTCGTAGTGGCCGCGGGCGGACGCACCGCACTTCGGGCAGGAGCTGCCGCCGCACTCCTTGCAGTACTTCTGCTTGCACTTCAGGCAGGTGTAGACGGGGAAGTAGGCTCCGCCCAGGAGGCTCTTCTTCAGGACGCGCCCGCACCGCGGGCAGGAGGAGAGGTGTGCCATGGGGTCGGGCTAACCGGTGGGGGTCGGGGCGCGGTCGATCCAGTCCAGCACCAGCATGCCGAATGTCCTCAGGTCCTCCAGGCGTTCGCAGAGGAAGCGGTGCACCTGGGTTCGATCCAGCTCCAGGTAGCCGTGGACGAGGATGTTGCGAAAGGAGGCCATCGGTGCGAGGCGCTTGGCGAAGTCGGCCGGAATCACGCCGCCCCTTCCCAGCAGGACGATGGCGTCGCGGTAGCTGGCTGGCGCTCCCAGGCCCTCCGTGGCCACGATGTGGTTGCAGATGTCGAGGACACACTCGACGGCGACCTGGAGGTCCCTCTCCGCCGCCGCGTGGGTACGGTGGTCGGCCAGGAACTCCGCGAGCGGCAGCTCGGCGACCGGCTGGAGGAACTGGAGCTGTTGATCCAGCCTCGCCAGGCGTACCCGGACCACGTCAGCGTCGACCAAACTCGCCTCCGCGAGAGCGCAGGGCCTGCAGGCGGGCCGCTTCCCGCCGCTTCGGTGCGCTGTCGAACCACGCCCGGCGAGCGCTGGTGATGAACGCGACGTGGGTCCGTTGGTCGCCGAAGAGCAGGAGTCCGCCGTTCGCCACTCTCACGCGCAGGAGATCACTCGCACAGTCGAGGCGGGCGAGGTCGAGGTCTTCCCGCCCCGTGACGAGCACCAGCGCGTCCAGCAGCTCCAGCTCGTCGTCGGCCGCGAGGGTCGGCCCCGACCAGGCGAGATCCAGGTCGCTGAGTGGCCCTGGCTCGGCGTAGCGTCCGTGCAGGTAGACCGCGCTGAGGCCGAAGCGCTCGGCGACGGGCGCGACCTTTCGGGCGAGCACGGTGGCATCGACGGGCCCGGGGGGCCGGAGGGTGCGGAGCTTGCGCACATCGGGATCATAGCCCCGGCTCGACCGGGGGGCACCGCCCGCCAGCCCTCCGTCTGACAGGAGGACCGGCCCAGTGCGCCCCGTGCGAGATGCCGATCCGGCGAGATCACAGGTCGCAGGTTCCTCTTCGCCGAGCCCCGTGAATCGCTGGCCCGACTGATCTGAGAACTCGCTGGACGGGACGCCTCCGGCGGGTGATCGGCTTTCATGTCGAGTGACCACCGAGCCGGCATCGAGCCGCTCACCGCGCAGGCTCTCGACCGCTCGACCGAGCTGTCCGACGACGACCGAGAGGTTCTCATCCGGGTGAAGGGGGCGCTCACCGCCTCCGCCGACCACGGGCTTCCGGGCTGGCAGCCGCCGGATGCTGTCCGCGACCGGCGGCGACGGGGAGAG
>CAZCVP010000330.1:0-5035 GCA_964501915.1 uncultured Enterobacterales bacterium | reverse complement strand
GAGCACGAGCACGAGCACGAGCACGAGCACGAGCACGAGCACGAGCACGAGCACGAGCGCGAGCACGAGCACCAGAACCAGAGCGAGGTCACCTCCCACCCCCCGTCCACCTCACCCCCCACCGGGATACGACGCCCCCATGTCCATCAGCCTCCGCGGCAGCAGCCCCGTCACCCTCACCGCCGGCATCCTGCTGCTCTCCCGGTCGCGCTCCTTCGGCATCCCCCTCCAGGTCCGTGTCGAAGGCGATCCCAACACCATCACCCCGGTGCTGGGCCCGGCGATGGTGCACTCCCCGGTGCTGGCGACCTGTGGCGTGGGACGCGAGCTGGGACAAGGTGCCCTCGTCGCGGTCCCCGGACCGGCGACCGACCCGATGCTGATGTGCCTCTCGGACTCCGGCGCCGGGCAGTGGTTCGAAGTCGATGCCTCGGGCCAGGGCGCCCACCCCGCGACCCGCGCCTTCGTCTCCCTGGCCCGCAACGGCCACCCCCTCGCACGCCAGGCCACCCGCAGCTTCCAGCGCCTGCTGCACACCGTGGGCGTGCCCGGCGAGCCGGCCGTGCTCGATCTCCTCTTCAACGCCCCCGAGACCCCCCTGGTCCGGCTGGCCCTGGCGCTGCGCGCCGGGCGGGCGATGACCGGCGAGCCGGGCCAGTCCGTGACCCGCTGGCTGGAGCCCACCCAGCGCTTCCCGGACCCGCTTCCTTCGGGGCTGAAGGGCGTGGAGCTGATGTCCCTGTGGCGGGCCGGAGATCTCGATCCGCTGCTCGACCGGCTCTCGGTCCGCGGGCGCATGGAGGTCAACCAGTGGCTGGAGGCCGTCGAAGCCCTGGCCCGGGAGCAGGCCGAGCTGCTGGACCTCGTCGCCGAGCTGGCCGAGATCTACGCCTACCTCTCGCTCATGCCGGCCAACGGCATGATCCCGCCGGTGCCCGCCGCGGCCGATGCGATCGCCACCGGCCTCGGCCGGGTCCTCGGGGCCGCAGGCGGCGACGTCGACGCCAACCGGTCGCTGTGCTCGGTCTTCCACTTCCTCGGAGGCCGCTTCGTCGACGCGGCCCCCTACGCCATCGACCTGCCGGCCCCGCCCGCCCCGGAGGGTCGCCTGGAGACCTGGAAGTGGTTCTGCGCGGGCGTCCAGGAGGCGGCGGACCACGCGGATCCGCTGTGGCGGAGGGTGATGGATCTGGACGCCTGACCGGGCTCAGCCCCCGGTCGCCCGTGTCGCCCGTGTCGCCCGCGTCTCGGGGCTGTCTCCTGCGCCTGCTCACGCTCCGGTCCCAGGACCCCAGGAACGAGGGGTAGACTCCTCTTGGAGGGCAGCGATGGGTCCGCTCTACCTCGTGCTGTCGTGCGGGGGCCCGGACACCTCGGGCGTGGTCTCGACGACAGCGGAGACCGGGGAGCCCGGTCCGCCCGTCGAGGTCGAGGTCTGGCCGTCAGCTCCCTGGCCCGACTCGCCGCTCAGGCCGGTGGTGGAGGAAGGCGAGCCGGCTTCGTGCAGGTGGTCCGTCGATGGTGTCGTCGTCCACGAGACCTGCGACGTGCTGGGCGAGACCCTGGGCCTGGTGCCGGGCGCGGAGGTCTCCGTCGCGGTCTCTCTCGGTGATCGGGAGGGGGTCAGCCCGGTCGTGCGGGTCTCGGACTGGCCGACCTTGCTCGTGACGGAGCTGGCGGGGGGTACCGTCAAGGCCTTCAGCGGCGAGACCGGAAGGCTCGTCGCCACGGTGGCTCTGGACGGGGACGCCCCGTCACCGATCGCGGTGGTGGTGACGGAGGATGGAGAGGTCTGGGTCACCGACCAGGGAGGCCAGGCCGTGGTCCAGATCGACCCGCAGACCTGGACCGTGGTCGGATCCGTGGCCGTCGGGCAGCCCGTTCACTGGATCGACTACGACGCCGTCCGCAAGCGACTCCTCGTGACGGACCAGCACAACCCTCGGCTCCTGTTGCTGGGAGACGACACGGAGTCGAGGGTCCTCCCCGAGCCCCCAGTCTCCGTCGTTGTTCGGAACACCCGTGCCTGGGTCGCCGGACCTGGGTTTGCCGACCCGGGGACACACTACGACTCGGGCTGGGGAGGGGACGGCTTCCTGGGCCGAGTCGATCTGTACCTCGAGAAGGTGGACTGGGTGCCAATCGAGGGATTCCCCTTGTGGGCGGCCCCGAGCCCCGACGGCGCGGTGGTCGCCATCGGCGACCGCTCTGAGGGCAACATCGTCATGGTCGACGCTGGGAGCCTGGAGATCCGGGACGTGATCCCGTCGTCCGGGAGCCCGGCCTGCCTCACATGGTCACTGGACAGTCGACTGCTCTGGACCACCACCCCCGACGGCCACCTGTCTGTCATCAAGGCCAACAGCGGCTGGCGGCTGCGCTACTGGGACCTCGAAGGCGAGCTGATGGGCGTCTTCCCCCGCGCCGACGGGCGCTGGCTCTACCTGCCCCTGGCGGACAAGGGCAGCGTCGTCGTCGTCGACACGGCCCGCTACGACGAGGCGGGCTACGAGCCCTACACGATCGCTGGACTGAGTGGCCCGCGCCACGTGGCCATCCTGCCCTGACCGGCGCGGTCAGCCCCCGGTCGCCCAGGCACCACCCTCTTCGGGCCGGAAGGCCTCCCCGTCGTAGCCAAAGCGCTCCACCGACAGCCCGGCACCGCTCGTCTCGTAGACGCAGAAGTGAGCCCGACGCCCCCGCTCCGGCAGCCAGGCATAGCCGCTGGCGCCCGGGTTGTAGATCGCTGTCGAGCCGTGGGCCCCGGACAGCCGCGTGCGGAAGCCGTGGTGCTCGTGGCCGTGCAGGATGGCAGCGATCCGAGGAGCGTGCCGCGCGAGCACCGCCTCGACCTCCCTGGCGTCGGCGAGGTTGCGCGTGGCGGGACCGTAGGGCCCACCCTCCCGGTCCCGCAGCGGGTAGTGGAGCATCACGAAGACCGTGCGACCGGTGAGATCGGCGTCGCCGAGCATCTCGTCGAGCCGGGCGACCTGCTCCGGTCCCACCTTGCCGCTGGACAGGAGGTGGGCCCGACAGCTCTCCAGGCACACGAAGGCCAGGTCTTCGCCGATGAGACGCTTGCGCGGCCAGGGACCCGCCCCCGTCCAGGCCCCGAAGAGCTCCTCGATGCGCCGATCCCGCTCGGCCCCGCGGGTGTAGACGTCGTGGTTGCCGGCCACCAGCACGGTCGGCTGGCGCTCGAAGAGCGGCGCCAGCAGGCGGTGGGCCGCTTCGAACTCCTCGGGGGTGGCCTGGGCCGTCAGGTCGCCGGAGCAGGCGATCACGTCGGGCTGCTGCGCGGCCACGGCGTCGACCAGGGCCCGCTGGACCTGGAGCGTGAACTTGGCGTGGCGTCCCAACAGGTAGAGGTTCACACTCCCGAGCAGGCGCTTGTTGTAGAGCTGACTCAGACCCGGGCGGAGCTGGACGTGGATGTCCGTGATGTGGGCGATGCGCATCCACGTCAGGCTAACCGCAATGCGTTACGGGGCCGCCATGTCGGAGGACCCCCGCACAGCGCTGGACGCCGCAGCTCGAGAGCGCACCCCCTGCCAGGTTCGCAGTGGCACCGGAGCCTGGGTTCCGGGGTGCTTCGTGCGGGTCGACAAGGCCGGCGTGGTGGTCGTGACCGACGAGTCGACTTTCTCGGGCGGCGAGGACGTCAAGGTCTGGTTCTCGGGAGAGGACGGACCGCGCTCGTTCGAGGCCTCGGTGCTCCGGGTCGGCGTGCCGGTGCCGGATCGCTCCCAGAACGGGCTGTTGCTCGGCTTCATCGACGGCTGGCGGGACAGCGGCGCCGAGGTCGCAGCAGAGCCCGACGTGGGGCTGGTGATCGTGCCCCCCAACGGTCGTGGACTCGCCCTGGTCGGGGGCTCCGCCCAGATCGTCGAGCTGGGTGTGGCGGGGCTGTCCTTCACCACGCCGTCGTCGGAGGCCCTGAAGTTCGTCGAGGACGGCACGGTGCGGCTCCGCTTCGAGCGTCGCGACCACGATCCCCACTGGGTGGTTGGCGTGGTGCGAAGCCTGACCTCGGGAGAGGGCCACTACCTCTACGCGGTGCGCTTCACCGAGCAGGGGGACGAGACCGCACACCTCCAGGCGATCGAGGCTCTGCTGGCCCACGTCTGACCGGGAATCGCTGCGCCTTGACCGGCCACCCCTCGGCGCGGTAACCATGCCCCTCGTCCGCGCTCACGGGTCGCTTCATGTCCGTCACCCTCCGTGGCTACACCTACCTCGACTCCCTCCAGCCCCAGCTCGCGGCCTTCACGGGGACGACATGTCGGGGCTTCCTGCCGCTGGCGGGCCAGGCGTCGCTGTGGGTGGAGACCGCCCCCGGCATGATCATCAACCGCGTGACCGACGTGGCCCTGAAGGCCACGGCCTCGGTGCCGGCCGTCCAGGTGGTCGAGCGGGCCTTCGGCCTGCTCGAGGTCCACCACGACGACAAGGGCGAGGTCATGAGCGCTGGCGACGCCATCCTCGGGTTCCTCGACAAGAAGGCGGCCGACCGGCTGAAGCCGAAGGTGGTCTCCAACACCATCATCCGAGCCGTCGAGGCCTACCAGGCCCAGCTCATCAACCGCAACCGCCAGGGCATGATGCTCATCCCCGGCCAGAGCCTCTTCATCCTCGAGACCGAGCCGGCCGCCTACATCGTGCTGGCCGCCAACGAGGCCGAGAAGGCCGCCGACGTCAACCTCGTCAACCTCCGTCCCTTCGGGGCCTTCGGGCGCCTGTGGATGGGCGGCACCGAGTCCGAGATCGACTCGGCGGCCGCTGCCGCGGTGGCCGCGATCGAGTCGATCAGCGGCGTCGCCCGGAGCTGAGGCCCCCTCTCCCTCTTCCTCAATTCCCTATAGGAGACAACCATGGCAGATGCTCTCGGCATGATCGAGACCAAGGGTTTCGTCGGCATGGTCGAGGCCTCGGACGCGATGGTGAAGGCCGCGCGGGTCGAGCTCGTCGGCTACGAGAAGATCGGCGGCGGCTACGTGACCGCCATCGTGCGCGGCGACGTGGCGGCTGTGAAGGC
>CAZCVP010000329.1:0-5143 GCA_964501915.1 uncultured Enterobacterales bacterium | reverse complement strand
CCTGAAACCACGTCGCGGCGCCATGCTCGGTCCACAATGCCCAACACCCTCCTAGTGGAACACCCTCCACGCCCCACCGGCCTCCGTGCCCTCCGGCACCAGGCCCAGCTCCGCCAGGATGGCGGCCATGGCGTCCCAGCGCTCGGCGGTCATCGTGCCCAGGCCGTCGGTGCCGACGACGAAGGGCCGCTGGGCGTCGAAGACGCACTGGATGAGGGCGTCGTCGTCCATGTCGGGGTTGAGCCGGCGGATCTCGGCGTGGGCGCGGTCAGGCTCGGCCAGGTAGGCCTCCCAGGCCGCGTGGGTCGCCTCGACGAAGGCCGGCGCCCACTCCGGGGGCGGGTCGGGCAGGGCGACCAGGGAGCCGTAGGGGTTCCAGCCGGCGTCGGAGCCCTTGAGGAAGCGGATGCTCGCGCCCTTCAGCGTCGCGGCACAGGGCTCGGCGGTGATGTAGGCCTGCTGGATGGTGGTCTCGTCGGCGAGGAAGGCGCCGACGTTGCCGGTGTAGGGCACCGCTTCGACCTCCTCTTCCCAGCCGTGGACGTCCCACAGGAACCGCTGGAACGGTGAGCCGACCTCGATGGCGATGCGACGACCCGTGGCGATGTCCTGGAAGGTGTTCGGACCGCTGTCGTGGACCAGCAGCCCCTGGGGGCTGAGCTGGAAGGCCGGCCAGGCGCCGACGGCGGCGATGCCCTTCTGCCGCTTCACCAGCAGGTCGTCCGCCGCCGAGATCGCCACCTGGACCCGCCCCGTGGCGAGCTGCTCCAGGGTCGGTGCGCCCGGGCCGCCGGGCGCGATGGTCACGTCGAGGCCGGCGCCGGCGTAGTGGCCGCCGAGCACGCCCTCGTAGAAGCCCCCGAACTCGGGCTCGGGGAACCAGTTGAGGGCCAGCGTCAGGGCGACGCGCGGGACCTCCGGAGGAGGGGCGGGGTGAGCGGGGTCGGGGTCCCCTCCACAGGCGAGCAACCAGAGCGCGATCATCGGACCTCCCCGTGCCAGGGGCCGATGATACGGGCCTCCACCAGACGAACGATGGCGAACAGCACCAGTGCGAGGCCCGCACAGGCGGCGATGGTGGCGAAGGTCAGCGCCGTCTCCGCGGACCGTGCCGACTGGATGACCAGGTAGCCCAGGCAGGGCGGCAGCCCGGAGGAACCCACGAACTCGCCCACCACAGCGCCGATCACGGACAGCCCGACGGCGGTGCGCAGGCCGGCGAAGAGGTAGGGGAGGGAGGCGGGCAGGCGCAGCTTGAGCAGCTCCTGGTGCCAGGTGGCCCCGTGCAGACGCAGCAGCTCCACCTGGGCGGTGCTGGCGCTGCGCAGGCCCAGGTTGGCGGAGGTGAGCACGGGAAAGAAGGCCACGATCGCGGCGGTGACGACAGCCACGGGGGGGCCGTAGCCGAGCCACACCACGAGCAGCGGTGCGATGGCTACGATCGGCACGGTCTGGATCAGCAGGGCGTAGGGGTAGAGCGCCACCTCCAGCCAGCGCGACCTCAGGAAGACCACGGCCCCGAGTCCGCCCCAGGACATCGCCAGGGCCAGGCCGAGGACCGAGGCGGTCAGCGTGTTGCCCGCCGCTGCGAGCAGCCGCTCGTGGTGAGCGCTGGCAGCCACCAACACCTCGAGGGGTCCAGGCAGCAGCACCTCCGGAAGACGAGACGCCACCAGCGCCCAGATCCCACAGCCGAGCGCCGCCGCGAGCACCGGCCAGGCCCAGTGGAGGCGGGACTCGCTCACAGCGCCTCCTCGATGGCTCGGGAGATGCGGCCCAGGGCCGGGTCGTGCAGCAGCTCCCGGGTGCGGGGACGGGGCAGGTCGACGGTGAGCTCGGCCTGGACGGTGGCCGGACGGCCCCCGAGCACGACGACCTGATCCGACAACCAGGCGGCCTCGTCCACGTCGTGGGTCACCAGGACCGTCGTGATGCCCAGGTCTCGACGCAGGGAGAGGAACTCCTCCTGGAGACGGCGCCGGGTCAGGGCATCGAGCGAGGAGAAGGGCTCGTCGAGCAGCAGGAGCCGGGGCCGGGTCACCAGGGCCCGCGCCAGCGACACCCGCATCTGCATGCCCCCCGACAGCGTGCGGGGCAGGGCCGTCGCCACCTCCGAGAGGCCGACCCGCGCC
The DNA here is from genome assembly GCA_964501915.1 of uncultured Enterobacterales bacterium. Taxonomy (GTDB): domain Bacteria; phylum Myxococcota_A; class UBA796; order UBA796; family CAJQPC01; genus CAYFPX01. The sequence goes on along the minus strand of CAZCVP010000329.1, from coordinate 3,011 downwards.
AGCGCGGCGGCCACGCGGGGACCGGCCCCCTCCAGGTCGCCGAGGACCTCCAGCGGCAGCCGCACGTTGGCGGCCACCGTGCGCCAGGGGAGCAGGGTGGGGGACTGGAAGACGAAGGCCCGGCGATCCCCCGCGCCCCGGATCCGGCCGGCGGTCGGCTGCAGCAGGCCGGCCGCCAGCCGGAGCAGGGTCGACTTGCCGCAGCCGCTGACCCCGACGATCGCGCAGAGACCGCCCGCGGGGACCTGGACGTCGACGCCCTCGAGCACGGGCTGTCGGCCACCGAAGGCGAAGCCGACCCCTTCGAAGGCCAGGGCCTCAGCCGCGCACAAGGTCCATCAACTCGCTGGCGTCGCCGAGCCGACCCCAGGTCTCCACCTCTCCGGGGCAGCAGGCGCCGCGCATCTCCATGCAGAGCTGCCGGGCCCGGAGTCGGACCACCACGCCCGAAGCGCCGGTGCGCTCCTCGAGAGCCGCAGCGAGCTGGGTGGCGAGGCGCTCCTGGAGCTGGGGGCGGTGAGCGAGCGCCGCGAGCAGCCTCGGCACTCCGCCCAGGCCGGCGACGTGGGCGCCGGGCCGGTAGGCGACGTCGGCGGTACCGAAGAACGGCAGCAGGTGGTGGGCGCACACGGAGTAGAAGGGCAGGGCCCGGAAGACCACCGGCTCGTGGCTCGGCGCGTCGAACAGCGGCAGCTCCGGCAGCGGAGCCTGCGGGTCCAGCGAGGCGAGCCAGCCCGCCACAGCGTCCGGCGTGGCCGACAGCTCGGGGTCACCGGCCGCGTCCCACCCCAGGGCGCCGAGACAGGCTCGCAGATGGTCGGCAGCGCTGGTGGTAGGGCTCGACATGGAGCGGGTGTGGAGGATAGCCGGTCCGCGCCTCGGGAGTGCGCATGAGTGATCCCTCCGCCGCCGCGGGCCGCGCGGCTCGCCTGCTCCACAGCGCCCTGAAGTGCGAGGGACTGGGAGATGGCGAGGGGGCGCTTCGCGACGCGGTGGCCGCGCACGCCGACTTCCGCGAGGCCGGTGACCGGACCGGCATGGCCGCCGCGCTCCAGCTCCAGGCCGTCCTGCACGCCAACCACGGCGACCACGGGCGCGCCCTGGCCGCCCTGGACGAAGCCGTCGAGCACCGCATCGCCACCGGGGACGCCGAGGGAGTCGTGGCCCTGCACCAGGAGCGCTTCGCCTTGGCGGTCCGCACCGGACGTCGGGACCTGGCGCGGGAGGCCTCGGAGGCGATGCTCGCCGGCTTCGAGCGAGGCGGCGATCGCGACGGGCAGGCGCAGAGCATCCACCAGCTCGTCCAGTTCCTGCTGCAGGCGGAGGCCCACGACGAGGCGGAGGAGCTGCTGGCCAGGGGGCTGTGGAACACGGATCGCGCCGGCGAGGAGCGGGCCCGCTCGGCCCTCGTGCTGCTCCAGGCGCAGCTCGATCAGGCGACCGGCCACCCTCAGCGGGCCCTGCGACGGGCCCAGGAGGGGGTCCGGCTCGCCGAGCTCGCCAGGCACCGCCCGGCGCTGGTCGAAGCCTGGCACCAGCTCGGCGTGCTCCAGGTCGGGCTGGGACAGCTCGAGGAAGGCCTCGCCACCCTGGAGCAGGCCCTGGACGGTCGAGAGCTGCTACAGGACCTCAGCGGTCGGGCAGCGACCCTCGCCGAGCTGGCCCGCGCCGAACAGGCCCTGGGACGGGCTGGGGAAGCCGCGAGACACCTGGCCTACGCCGCGCAGACCTTCGAGGAGCTGGGCCTGGAGCAGGCTCGGGCGGCCGCCCTCGGCGAGGCGGCCGGGCTGGCGGCGTCGGTGGGTCGCTTCGACCGGGCCCTCGCGCACGGCGAGGCGCTGGTGGCCGCTTGTGCAGCCCTCGGCGCGGTCGAGGCGGTGGGGCAGGCCCTCTTCTCCAACGGGCAGTGGCGGATCCAGGTGGGAGACCTGGCGGGGGCTGAGCGGGACTTCGAGCGCGCGGCGAGCGAGCTCCGGGCGGCCGGAAGCGCCGAGGGGCACGCCATCGTCCTGGGCATGTGGGGCCAGGTGCTCGACGCCACCGGGGAGCGGGGCCGGGCCCTGGAGGTCCTGGGGGAGGCCGAGCGCATCCTGACCGAGCTCGGCTCACCGGCCCTCGCCGAGCTGGCGCCGATCCTGGCCGAGATCCGCTCCGCCGAGGCCTGATCCGTGCGGACCGTCGCCCCCGCTCAGTTGAGGGTGTCGTCCGGCGCGGCGCCCGCGGTGACCGTGTGGGCGATCGGCGAGCCGTGGTGCAGCGTGAGCCGCCAGCCGGCCGGGGTCTGGATGAAGAGGTTCGTCGCGGCCACGCGGGCGTGGTGGGCGGCGGAGCCGGCCACCGAGTAGATGTTCTGGATGCAGGTCAGCACGGCGTAGTCGCCCCGGACGTCGAGCTGGAGGTCGGCCAGCTCGAAGCGCATGAAGCCGGTGCCCGCGAAGATCGCCCGCCAGGAGTATTGGATGTCCTCCCAGCTACGGTTGATCTCCCAGCCGGGATGGATGCACACGTCCGCGGGCGTGCAGCTCCACACGGCGGTCATGCGATCGATGTCCAGCGCTTCGAAGGCCTCGTAGAAGGCCTGGTTGACCGAGAGGATCGCGGCCCTGGCGTCCTCCACGGACCCTCCCTCTCGCTGTGGTCCCGACGGCTGCTAGAACTTGGAGAGGTCCAGGCCGGCTTCGGCGGCGAACGCCTTCAGACCCTTCTTGTTGAGGGTGCGCAGCGCCCGGGTGGACAGGCGCAGGGTGACCCAGCGCTGCTCGTCTTCCAGCCACAGGCGCTTGCGCTGCAGGTTGGGAAGCTGGCGCTTCTTGGTCTTGATGTTGGAGTGTGAGACCTTGTTCGCGACGTTGGGCCTCTTGCCGGTCAGGGGGCAGCGGCGGGCCATGGCGCCTCCAGGGGGATTCGAGTGACGGCCCCGGATAGCGTCTCCGAGGATCGAAGGCAAGTCGATGGTGCTACCGCGTCAGGATGCGGTTGCCGAAGTCCTGGTCGTGCCGCCGGTCAGCAGC
>CAZCVP010000328.1:0-5203 GCA_964501915.1 uncultured Enterobacterales bacterium | reverse complement strand
GCGAACCCTTGTCCGCGCCGTTCAGCCCCTCCACCGTCTCCAGCAGCCGGGCGTGGCTCTGCTCCGCGCTCAGACCCTCCTCGAACATCCGGTCCAGCACCCGGGGAGCGAAGTGCTCCTTGAGGGCGTGCCGGACGGCCCTCTGGCTCCGACCCCCGGGCGCCACCATCGCCGCCAGGACCTCCTCCCGGCTCCCCAGCCCCAGCCGCTCCAGCATGTCCAGGTAGAGCCTGAAGCTCCGCTCGTGTCCCTTCTCACCCGGCTCCAGGAGCGCCTCCAGCGCCTCCTCCCGGGTCGTGCCGTCCTCGAACACGACGCGGGTCACCTGGCGCTCACGCTCCGGGAAGTGCCAGCTCCCGTCGTCTGTCCGGGCCAGGGTCCTGGCCTTCCCGTCGAAGCCACGCTTCCGCTTGACGTCCCACGCCCCCTCCGGGGTCCGGTAGTACCAGTGACCCTCCGGGGGATCGGGGAAGCCCTCCGGCGTGGTGGTCTGGCCCACCTGGCCGCTCCCCGGCGACAGGTCGTCCACCCGGGTGAGCCAGACCTCGGCGTTGTGCTCGAACACGTCGAGCTCCCGGAGCGAGGTCTCCAGGGCCTCGGGGGACGGCTCCTCGCTGGCCAGCCTCTCCAGCCGCTGGTCGATCAGCCCCTGGAGCTTGTGCAGCTCCTCGCGGGCCTGGAACGCCACCGTGCCCGGCGCCACGTCGTCGACTCCGGCCAGCCTCCGGGACAGGACGTTCCTCACATCTCCGTGCCGCCGGATCCGGCGCAGTGCGTCCAGGTGGATCGCCAGGTCGGCGTCGCTGATGTCCGGACCGTAGACGAGGCCGAACTCCCCCAGGATCCCACCCTCCCCCTCCCGGAAGGTGACCCGGGCATCGGACCCCAGGCTCTCGTCGAGGCGAACGCCCGTGTCCGAGACCGCCCGGGCCTGGAGTGCCCCCCTCGCTCCCCCGATCCCCCCACCGAGGACCGCTCCGGCGCCGGCCCCCATCAGGCCCCCCTGCAACAGCGCCGACCCGATCTGGGAGATCACGCCACGGATCCCCCCCTGCCAGGCCTCCAGGTCCGTGAGCGTCACCACGACCTCGCCCGCCATGCCCCCGATGGCCCCGTCGATGGCCCCCTCGATGCTCGCGGCCGACGCGGCACGGCCCACGCTCGCCAGGCCCGTGGAGCAGCCCTCTGCCGCGCTCCTCACCAGGGCCGCCTCCAGGGCGGGCCCCGACAACCCCAGGGTCTCCACGAAGCGCTCGGCCAGGACCGCCCCGGCGACGGTGGCCGCCGCCTCGACACTCCCCACGAGGGCCATCCTCGCCGCGTCGGAGCCGTCACGCAGCTCCCCGCCGGCCGCCTCGGAGGCCCCCGCCGCCGCCAACCCACCCACGGCGATCCGGACCCCGTTCGCGCCGAGGACCTGGAGCAGGGTCGGCGCCGCACCCACCGCAGCCGGACCCAGGAGGAGGGTCGCGACCACGACGACCGCGGTCGCCGCCAGCACCCCCGCCAGGTCCGCCACCCGGTCGACGGTCCTGGAGTAGCCCTCGAAGGCCTCGTCGAACTGCTGGTCCAGGGCCACGAGACCCGCCAACAGCTCGAAGGGGACCTCACCCCGCTCCGGGACCTGCCGGTAGAGCGCCAGGAACTGGACGTGGGCCAGCTCCAGGGCGTCGTCGGTGGTGGTCACGAGGTCCACCAGGCCTCCTCCGAGCGCCAGGCGCTGCTCCTGCCGGAGACGCATCAGCTCGATGGCGTCGCGACCGCCACCTGGCCCCGTCAGCTCCGCGACGGCCGGCCCTCCCAGCAGGTGGGTGATGGCGGTGTCCCGGTCTTTCGAGGAGAGCTCGGAGAGCTGGACCTCGATCGACCGCCACGCCTGGAGCGCGGGATCGCTGTCCGAGCCCTGGTGAGCCGCGAGGTAGCCCTTCCTCACCGTGGCCCGACGGGTGGGTTCCAGGCTGTCACACACCGCGACCAGCAGGGCCTGGTCCACCCCCGCACCCACGAGGGCAGCCTCCAGGCCCAGGTCGAAGTCGAGCACGCCGGTCTGGAGGAGCCGGTTCACCAGGGGCATCCAGGCTGGGGAGCACCGGGCCCGGTAGATCATCCAGAGCTCGGGAGGGGCCTCCGAGCAGATGCGCCTGCGCCAGCTCGCGGGCAGGCCCACGAGCACCGACACCAGCCGGTCCGTGTGCACCCAGGGGCCACCGGCGACCTCGGCCACCAGCTCCAGGGCCTCCTCCCAGGTCTCCGGGGACCTGGACTCGGTCGCGCCTCGGAGGGCAGCGATGGCCTCGGGGTCCTCCACCCCCTGGCAGACCCTGCGGACCAGGGCGAGCTGCTCGTCGTCCAGGACCTCCTCCAGCTCCTCCCGGAAGCGGACCCAGAGCTGCTGGCGCTCCTGGAGGTCGAGCCGGAGCAGGGCGGCGATGGCCCCGTCCTCGTCGTCGCTGAGCCAGCCGTCGGCCTCCTGGATGCGCGCTCCGGTGTTCTGGACCCTCAGCTCCGGGTAGAGCCGGTTGCGAGCCTCCAGCAGCTCGTCTCCGGAGAGCTGGCCGAGCTGCTGCGCTCGCCGGGGATCGGAGCGATAGGCCACCAGCTCGTCGTCGCTGGCGGTGCGGAAGACCGAGACGATGCCCCCCTCGTCGTCGTCGAGGCCCAGGCAGCCCTCGACCCGGTCGCCCACGCTCATGAAGGGCCACATGAAGGCCAGGGCCTGCATGGCCTGGGGGGTGCCCCCCAGCTCCCGCTGGAAGTCCTGCTCCAGGCGAGCCCCGTAGATCTGGCGGTAGGCCTCCCGGGTCGCCGGTCCCCCCCGCTCCAGGGCGGTGAGGGCGGCGTCGGCGTCGGGACCGCTCACGGAGTTCAGGGCCAGCCAGACCTGGATGGCGTCGGTCTCGGGGAGGGCCTGTCTCATGACGGCGGCATCGACGGGCTGGCTCACCCGGAAGGGGCGTCCCCGGGCGAGCTGTCCCGCGGCCTGGTCGGCCTCCCGCTCCGCGGGGCTGTCGGCGAGGCTCAGGGGGTGGAGCTCCCGGGCACCGGCCAGCCTGCGCTGGGCCACGTGGGCCAGCTCGTGGGCGACGGTCTCCCGGTCCACGAGACGATCGCTGAAGACCGCCTCGTCCCGGGGACCGGAGCGCCGGGCCAGGGCCCGTGCACCCTGCGCGGCCGCTCCCGAGGTCTGGACTCGGGTGTCGCGGAGGTCGACACCGAGCAGATCGGAGAACTCCGAGAGGACCTCCTCCGAGGTGGGTTCGACCCGGGCCCCCGGCGATGGGGAGACCTGCTGGCGGGTCCACTCCATGGAGCCCCTCCAGGGCAGCAGCTCCACCACCTCCCGGCCGGCCCGGGCCTGGTCCAACAGGTCGAGCAGGTGGAGGGAGAAGGGGTCGGTGCGGCGGCCCCGGACCAGCTCCGTGAGCCCCCGGCTGCCGAGGTGCTGCTGCAGCTCTGCGGTGAGGCGAGCCGCGGGGTGCTGCGCCTGGTCGGGGGCTCGGGACTCCCGGCCGTCCGGTCGGGGGAGGCGGTGGAGCTGGCGCCCGAGGGGGTCTGTCGTGGACATGCCCCGTGGGTCGGCAACGGGTGTGCCAGGGGCTGGACGCGCACCACAGGCCGATCGGGCTCAGAGGGGGTGACGGAGGTCCGGCACCCCCTGTCGAGGAGCTGACACCCGCCGAGGGCGACCGGCGAGGCCGGGCAGGCCTCCAAGAGGCCGGGCCCGACCCGGCCGGGGTCAGGAGGTGGACTCATGGCCGCGTGGTTCCAGGTGGCCGCGGGCTTGTTGGTCTGTGGTGGAGCCACGACCTCGGGCGCCGACACCGGGTCCACGGCCCTGGACGCAGACCAGGACGGCGTGCCGATCGACCAGGACTGTGACGACACGGGCCCGGACTCCTCCGTGGTGGCGACCGACAGCGACCGCGACGGCACACCGACGGCGGCCGACTGCGACGGGGCCGGGCCGGAGAAGCGGTGCTGGCCGAAGTCGAAGCCCGAGGCGAGGGTGTAGACACTGTCGACGTCCTCGACGCCGCCCACGGTCTCTACGAGGTCCTCCGCGCGGCCGGCGTCGAAGCTGAACATCGCCACCCGGGCCGGGCTGTGGAGCAGTGGCACCGCATCGAAGGCCTGCTCGATGGCCGTGCCGCCCGTGCCCGCACCGAGTCGCCTCAGTTCGCCGCCCCGCCACACCGAGTCGCCTGAGATCGCCGCCTGCGGCTGCCAACGAGGGTGAGCCGCTGACCGGGATGACGTAAGTACCAGGAATCTCGTTGAGGTGAGGTCCGGCGGCGCGACCAGGCGGCAATCTGAAGTGACTCGGTGTCAGGGCGTGCCTCGCCAGCCACCGTCTGGCGGCCATCCACCGAGCGCGAATCAGTTCAAGAAGTCCAGATAGTCCAGGTCCTTCCGGTGCGATCCTGTGTAGGAGAGTACGAGGCTTGTGATGGTGAGGGCTGGCGGTTGAGCGGGACAGGCAGGCGGGGACAGGTGGTCGGTGGCTGGCGCTTGCTGGCCCGGCTGGGGACGTCGAGCCCGAGGACGTCGTCGTCGCCGACCCGGAGCGCCCGACCCTCCACCTGGTGGACTTCGATCTCGGTGCGGCGGGGAGCGGAGGCACCCTGCTCCACACCGCTCCGGAGCGCCTCACGGACCGGCGTCGGTCTGCGGCCGCCGACGTCTACAGCCTCGGCCTGGTGATCTTCGAGATGCTCCACGGGCATGCCCCGTGGCCCGAGCTGGAGACCAGCCAGGTCCCGGGCTCGTGCGTCGGCGGGCTCGCACGGTGCGCGTGGAGCGGGCGCCGGCTCGCCTGACGGTCCGAGGATGGCCGGCTCAGCGAGCGCCCAGGTCCTCCACGGCCGAGGCCGTGCAGTCCGCAGGCGCTGTGACCGGGTTGCAGGCCGCCGGGGCTCCGCCGGGCACGACCGCCACGTACTCCCGGCCCGAGACCGCGGCGGGAAAGTCCGAGGCCAGGTAGTGGGCGCCGGCGGCGACGGCGCCGGAGAGGCGCTCCGCGTTGGCCGCGTCGTCCTGCTCGGCGCCGTCCACGTTCGACGTGATCACGAAGCCGAGGGCCGCGTAGGCCGCGACCCGGTCCGCGGCCGAGCCGGCGTCGTTGATCTTGAGCATAGCCCCCGCCCGGTCGTAGGGATACACGGCCTCCGGGGAAAGCACCCCGCCCACCGCCGCCCGGGTGCCC
>CAZCVP010000327.1:0-5211 GCA_964501915.1 uncultured Enterobacterales bacterium | reverse complement strand
ACCAGACTGGGGGTCTGGGGGTCGCTGGTTCGAATCCAGTCGCCCCGACCATCTTGACGAAGGCGTTGGTGAACATCAACGTCTTCTTCTTGTTTTGGGAGAGCGAACCAGCGCTTGCAGCGTCGACCTGCGGCCTCCTCGCTTTACGGCCTACGGGGACTAACGGCTGCCCCTCGCACCGCTCGGGACATCCGTAAGTCCCCGTACGGCCTCAGGTTCGAATCCAGTCGCCCCGACCATTCTGACCTGGACAGAACCCTGGCCCATCACGGGTCGGGACTTCTCTCCTTGCTGTTGACCCCAATCCACGCGGCCAGCTCGCCCTCGTCGATCTCTCCCGCGGCCAGGGCCAGGACGGTGCGCACCTCGTCTACCTCGTCCGGGTCGAAGTCCACGCCGTTGATGGCGAGGAACACCGCCACAGCGAGGACCGCGATCCGCTTGTTCCCGTCCATGAACGGGTGGTTTCGGGCGAGCCCGAAGCCGTAGGCGGCAGCGAGGCGTGCGAGATCAGCCTCGGGTTCGTGGCCGAGCAGGTTCCGCGGCCGGGCGAGCGCACTCTCCAACAGGCCCTCGTCTCGGAGCCCGCCCTGCCCTCCGAAGACGGCGAGGGACTCCTGATGCAGTGCCACCACCATGGCTCGGGTGAGCCAGCAGGGCTCCATCAGCGCGCGAGCTCGCGCAGCGCGTTGCGATGCCGGCGCATGTAGTCGCGGCCAGCCTCGAGGGCGTCGGCGAAGTCCGGGTCGTACGCGGTCAGCCGGATGCCGTCCGGCGTACGCACGACGAACAGCGTGTCGCCCTCTGCGATGCCGAGCTCGGCCAGCGCGTCTTTGCCCAGGATGACGCCGAAGGAGTTGCCGATCTTGCGGACGGTGAGCGTGGTCTTCATGCCCACGTTATAACATCGGGTGAACGCGTGCTGCCACCCCGCCTGTTGCGGCGACATCCAGCCACGAAGTTCCGTAGGCATCCACCCAGGCCGACCATCTCAGAGCAGGCGTCGAGCTCCGCTCAGCGTCTCTTCTCCTCCTGGCGCAGGCGAACCAGCGCTCGCTGCGTCGGCCTTCGCGGAGCGTGCGACCTCCGTCAGCCGCCAGCCCCGAAGGTCTCGATGGAGGTGGCGAGGTCCGGGCGGGCGCGCAGGATCCGCCCATCGCCGGTGACCAGCGTGACATCGAGGGTCTCGGCCGTCACGACGACCTGGGCATCGTAGGCGCTCAGGCCGTCTCGCGAGGCCACGCGGAGCACAGCCCGACCCGGCGGCTGGACCTCCCTCCCCGTCAGCAGGCTGGTGGCCGCGGTCCAGGCCCGAACCGCGTCGGGCTCGTCGAAGACGCCTGCGCGCATCGAGACGACCAGGACGTTGAGGAACTCGCTGCGCCAGAGGGGAGGTCCTTGATCAACAAGCCAGGCATGGCCCGTCCGGAGATATCACTACGATGGCATTCCGCTATGTATCGTCGCGGTGCCGACCCAGCCCACGCGACGGGCCACACCCCGCTCGCCGCTCACCCCCGCTACCCCAGCGCCTCCAACGCCTCCCGCGCCGCCTGCCGCACGTCGGGGTCGAGGTCGTTGAGGCGGGCTCGCAGCGGGGCGATGGCGTCGCGGGCGGCGAGGTCCTCCAGGGCCCGGCAGGCCTCGGCGCGCACCGTGGGGGAGCGGTCATCGAGGGCCTCCACGAGGGTCGGGATGGCACCGGGCTCGCCGCTGAAGCCCATGAGCTGCACGCTGTAGTAGCGCATGAGCACGTCGCGCTCGGACTCCTCGTAGCACTCCTTGAGATCGGGCAGGGCCTCGCCGCGATCGAACAGGACGGCGTCGTAGGCGGCGTCCCGCTCGTCCAGGTCGTCGGCCTTCATTCGCCTGAACAGGTGCCTGTACCGGGTCCGCATCGACCTCCCCTTCTCTCGCGGCGAGCATAACCCCCGACCCGGTGACGCACGGCGCTGATGTCACCGCTGGGATATCGGCCGTGTGGATGCGCATACTTGTGTCGAATGACGATGGGATCTTCGCTGCGGGGATCCCTCCTCTCGTCGGAGCGCTGGAACGCCTGGGCGAGGTCTGGGTGGTCGCGCCAGCGTCCGAACAGTCCGCCTCGTCCCACTCCCTGACCATGCACGAGCCCCTCCGGATCCAGCGGATCCGGGACCGCTGGTTCTCCGTCTCGGGCACCCCGGCGGACTGCGTCTACATGGCGGTGAACCACCTGCTGCCCGCCCGCCCCGCCGTGGTCGTCTCCGGCATCAACCGGGGCGGAAACCTCAGCGAGGACACCCACTACTCGGGCACCGTGGCCGCGGCTCGCGAGGCGGTCCTGGTGGGCATCCGGGGCGTGGCGGTGAGCCTGCATGTGCCCTGGGGCGCCCCCAGCCAGCCCGGCTATCGCTGGGAGGCCGCGGCCGCGCTGGCCAGCCGGGTCGTCGCCGATGTCGTGGGCCACCCCATCGAGACCTGCCGGCTCTTCAACCTCAACGTGCCCAACCTGCCCCTCGCCGAGCTCAAGGGCATCAAGCTCTGCCGCCTGGGTCACCGCCACTACGAGGTCGCCGTAGAGGATCGGCTGGACCTCCGCGGCCGCCACTACTACTGGATCGGTGGCGACCACGCCCACTTCGACGACCGGCCCGACACCGACGGCCCCACCGTCGAGAGCGGCTGGGCCAGCCTGACCCCGATGCGCGTCGACATGACCGCCGACGCCGCCCTGCCGGACATGGCGACCTGGGGCTGCGTCGATGCCCCGAGCTGACCCGTCCGTCAGTCGCCCAGGCCCAGCCAGCCCTTGATCATCGGCTTGAGCTGGGTCTCGACCGCCTCCGCCCCCTCGGTCACGACGAACCAGAGCGCCGCGATGCTGATCGCCGCGGCCACGGGCGCCAGCAGGACGCCGGCGAGCAGGGCCAGGCCGTCCTCCTCCAGGATGCCCGCCGCCAGGCAGAAGATGACGAAGCTCGGAGCGGTGTTGGTCAGCGGGATCGGCAGGATCATCGAGCAGGACATGGCGATGATGACCACGGACACCGCCGAGAGGAAGAAGCGACTCCGCGCCAGGCGGTTGAGCCGGGGCCGGACCAGGAACTCCACCAGCCGCATCAGGCCGGCGCCCTTGACCAGGGAGAACGACAGGAGCTTGTAGGAGACCGTGCGCCCCCGGAAGCGTTCCGGAAGCCACGGGGCCGGACGTCCGACCAACAGCTGCAGGCCCAGCAGGACCATCAGCACGCCGAAGGGGGTGGCGTAGCCGGGGGCCGGAAGGGGGAGGGCGGCCGGGAGGGCCAGGACGAGGAACAACAGCCCGAAGCCCCGATCGCCGATGCGGTCGACCAGCTCACCCACCGAGCAGTCCTGCCCCTCCAGGGAGTCGACGAAGTCGGTCAGCTCCCGGGAGAGACGACCGTGCCCGGGGGCCTCGGTGTTGGCAGCCGCTTCGCTCATGGCGGCGCACCCTAACGCGGGCATCGCCGCCCGGACCCGGGTTACGCTGCGCGCTCCCTGGAGGTTCCCATGGCAGAGCTCACCGAGCGGGTGAAGGCCACGATCCGCGATGTCCCCGACTTCCCCAAGCCGGGCATCCTGTTCAAGGACATCACGCCGGTGCTCGCCGACCCCGAGCTCATGGCCGGCATCACCCGGCACTTCGCCGAGGTCTTCGGGGGCGACGGCGTGGACGCCGTCGTGGGCATGGAGTCGCGTGGCTTCATCTTCGGCACACCGCTGGCCATCGAGCTGGGCGCCGCCTTCGTGCCCGCCCGCAAGCCCGGCAAGCTGCCCTGGAAGACCATCGGCTACGAGTACTCCCTGGAGTACGGCACCAACCGGCTCGAGGTCCACACCGACGCCATCCAGCCCGGCCAGAAGGTGCTGATCGTCGACGACCTGCTGGCCACCGGCGGCACCGCCGAGGCGACCGGCAGCCTCGTCGAGCAGCTCGGCGGTCAGCTCGTCGGCTACGCCTTCGCCATCGAGCTGTCCTTCCTCGACGGCCGCGCCCGCCTCGGCGGCGCCCCCGTGGAGTCGCTCGTCATCTACTGAGGTCCGCGACCTCGGAGAGCGCTGCCTCGACCTGCGACCGGAGCTGGCCGAGGCTGCCCCCGTTGTGCAGCACCCGATCGGCCACGGCCTCCTTGTCCGCGAGCGGGAGCTGGGCACCGATCCAGCGCTCGGCCGTCGCCCGGTCGAAGCGATCGCGGGCCATCAGGCGCTGGAGCTGGACCTCGGTTGGGCAGGTGACGACCCAGAGCTCGCCGTAGTGGGCGTAGCTGCCGGACTCGACCATCAGGGCCGCCTCGACCACGGCCAGGGCCTCGCCGGCGGCATGGAGCGCCGCGAGCCGCTCCAGCAGCGTGGCGATGATCACCGGGTGGGTGATGCCCTCGAGCACCCCCCGCGCCTCCGGATCACCCATCACCCGGGCCCCCAGCGCCGCCCGGTCCAGGGAGCCGTCCTCCTGAAGGACCCCCTCGCCGAAGTGCTCCACGATGGCAGCCAGGGCCGGCTGCCCAGGCGCCACGACCTCGCGGGCGACGAGGTCGGCGTCGAGCACCGTCACCCCGCGCTGCCGCAGCATGTCGGCCACCGTCGACTTGCCCGTGGCGATGCCGCCGGTGAGCCCGACCGTCAGCACTGCCCAGTCATCCGCCCGCTGCGGTGGGCTCGCACTCAGTCATCCATCTTCTCGATGTACCGAAAGATCGTCCGTGGATCCACGCCCAGATCCCGCGCCGTCTGGGCCTTGTTCCAGTTGTTCAGGTCCAGGACCTCCTTGATGTACCCCATCTTGAAGTCCTCCTCGGCCTCGGCGAGGGGCTTGACGTGCTTCTTGTCGCCGGGCTTGAGCCCCAGGTCCTCGGGGGTCAGGAGCGCGTGGTCGCTCATGATCACGGCCTTCTTGACGCGGTTCTCGAGCTGCCGCACGTTGCCCGGCCAGAAGTAGCCCTTGAGCGCCAACACGCAGGGGTTGGTGAAGCCGCGGACCTTGGACTCGTACTGGGTGGCGTAGCGGTTGAGGAAGAACTGGGCGAGCTGGATGATGTCGTCGCCCCGGTCGCGCAGCGGCGGCAGGTCCAGGGTGACCTCGTTGAGCCGGTAGTAGAGGTCCTCGCGGAAGCGGCCCGCCTCGACCTGCTCCAGCAGGTCGAGGTTGGTGGCGGCCACGATCCGGATGTCCACCGGCCGACCCTCGTACTCGCCGACCCGCTCGAC
>CAZCVP010000326.1:895-5265 GCA_964501915.1 uncultured Enterobacterales bacterium | reverse complement strand
CGAGGAGGACTTGGCGGGGCACCGGCCTCGCGGGGCGGCGGGCTCCGGGGCCGCCCGCGGGGGCCCCGCCCCGGGGGGCGCGGGGGGCCCCCGCCGCGGGGGGGCCGGGCGGCCGGGGGGCGGGGGGCGGCGCGGGCCCCGCCGGACACGACCCGGGCCCAGGCGAAGAGGTCGTCCTGGGCCGTCGCCAGGGCCCCGGCGCGCCGCTCCGGCGACATGTAGGCGGGGGTACCGGCGAGCAGGCCGGTCGTGGCCTGGGCCCGGAGGTCCCGCCCGGAGCCGAGATCGGTCACGACGGGCTGGTCCCGGGGGTGCACACCCGGTCGGAGCAGCACGTTCTCCGGCTTCAGGTCCCGGTGGAGCAGGTCCGTCCGGTGCAGCGCCCGCAGCGCCCGCAGCAGGGCGATGGCGTAGTCCAGGGTCTGCTCCGGCGACACGGGGGGCTGCTCCGCCAGGGTCGCACCGGCCAGGTGCTCCAGCACGACGAAGGGTCGTCCCCGCTCCTCGCCGTGATCCAGCACCCGCACCACCTGGGGATGCCGCACCCGGGCCAGCATCCGGGCCTCGCGCCGGAAGCGGCGCACGAGCCCTTCGTCTCGCCGGAGGTGGGGATGGAGGACCTTGAGAGCGACCCGTTCCCGGGCGCCCCGCCTCTGGCCGAGCCAGACCGAGGCGGTGGCCCCTTCTCCGACCCGGTGGAGCAGCTCGTAGCCACCGACGCTCTCCACCGGCCGGGTCGAGGGCTGCGCCAGCCACCCGGCGAGCAGGGCCGCGAGGAGCGGGACGGCGGCCAGCCAGCCCTCCAGAGGCCAGGACAGGCCCAGGGCGAGCGCGCCCACCGCCAGGGCCACCCAGCGCTGCCGCGGGGTCGGCCGCAGCACCCGGTCCGCCGCCACACCCAGCAGCATCAGGCCGAGAGCGGTGAGGGCGGTGCCAGGGACGGGGGACCTCCTGGGCCTGGGGCCCGGACGGGGGAGAGCGGTGATCTTGCCAGCTCCGGGCCCCTGGGGCACGCGGGCCTTTCTGCGGCCGGAGCTTGCCAGCGGTCGGCGCCAGGGCTTCAATGCGGGGGCATGTCGCCTGCCGCCTGCCCGAGCCCGCGGGGTCAGCCATGAGCCGGGAGTCCTCCGAGCGCACCGCCGTCGGCTCGCTGGTGGCTGGGACCCTGCTGCTGGAGCGCTACCGCCTCGTGCGCCCCCTCGCGCGAGGCGGCGGCGGGGAGACCTGGCTGGGGGAGCGGCTCGCGGACGGTGGCCGGGTCGCGATCAAGGTCGTGCCCACCGAGGAGCGGGAGGATCACCAGCAGACCCTGAGAGAGGCGAGCCTGCTGAGCCGGGTCCAGCACCCCCACCTCGTGCGCTACGAAGCCTGCTTCGACCTGCCCGAGCGCGGCCTGACCTGCCTGGTGACGGAGTACGTCGGCGGCGGTGACCTGGGCGCCTGGTGGTCGACCTTCGGGCGGCCCGTGGACGCGCCACGGGTGGCTCGGCTCCTGCTGCAGGTCGTCGAGGCCCTGGAGGTCGTGCACGGCGCAGGGGTCCTCCACCGGGACCTCAAGCCGGGCAACGTCCTGGTCGCCGAGGGGGAACCGGGCGAGGTGAGGCTGGTGCTCGCCGATCTGGGCCTGGCCCGGAGGCTGCTCGGGGAGGCGATCCACGTGACGGGGCGCCTGGGCACCCTGGGCTACGCGGCCCCCGAGCAGTGGACGGGGGAGCCCCTCTCCACCGCCACGGACGTCTTCGGCCTCGGGGGGCTGGCCTGGTTCCTGCTCGCCGGTGAGCACCCTGCGCCCCGCCCGGGGCGGACCTGGGCGGACTCGCGCTCCCTCGTCCTGCGGCCCCACGTCCAGCTCGGCCGCCAGGAGGCCGCCTTCCGAGCGCTGGTGGCCTGGATGAGGGACAGGGCCCCGCCTCGTCGGCCGGACCTGGGCCAGGTGCGGGCCGCCCTGGAGGCCCTGGAGCTGGGGCGGGACCGCCTGCCGGGCGGCCTGGCGCGTCTCCGTCCGCGGGGTCCCTGGCTGGCCCTGGGCCTGCTCGGCGCGGGCCTGGTCGCGCTGGGGCACGGCGTGGCGTCGGGACCCGACCCTTCGCCCCAGCCGGTCCCGGTCGCCGCGGAGGTCCTGCGGCCCCCGCGCTCCCAGGGGGAGGTCCAGTTGAGGCCCACCCCGGAGCAGCTCTCGTCTCTTCCCGTTGTCGAGGCTCCGGTCGAGCCCCTGGTGGAGGCCCCCGAACCCTCACCGGTCGAGCGGGGCCGGGTGGCCTCGCTGCGGGTGGGCACGGCTGAGCCCCTGGCGCTGGGCATGGCGATGGTGGTGATCACGGCCGGTGGTGCCGAGCACGAGGTCCGCGGGGGGCAGCTCCACCTCCAGGACGTGGTCGCCGGTCCCGTGTCCGTGGAGTTCCGGGACGCTGCCGGGGGACGACAGGCGGTACGGATCTTGCTGAGTCCGGGTCCACTGGTCCGGGTGCTGTGTCACCCGGCCGAGGACGGAGGTCGGGCGGCCTGCGATGCGCTCTGAGCTATGCCAGGTATCGACGTGGGCGGCCCTCGGGTTCGCCTGGTTGTTCGGCGGGGCCGAGGTCCTGGCCGGCGGCGTGGGTCTCGTGCCGGTCGAGGGGGACCAGGTCCAGGGGGACCCGGTGCCGGCCTTCGCGGTGTGGGGGGGCGAGGCCTTGCCGGGGGCACAGGTGGGGAGCGCCCTGGCCGAGCTCGAGGCCGCCTGGTCGGCCCGGGCCTCCTTGGACCCCGAAGCCGCTGCGGTCCGAGTCTCTCGACTGGTCGCGTCGCTGAGGCCCACCCTCGACCAGGGCCAGGGCGACGTGCTCCAGATGGCGCTCTTCTTGCAAGGTGTGCTGGCGATCGACAGCGCCGGTGGCTTCGAGCACCTGGAGGGCCCGGTCATCGTAGACGGACAGCCCATTCCCCGCGCCTGGGCCGATGCCGTGGCCGTGCGCCCCCTCGCCGCCCCCCAGGGCTTCGTCGCCGAGTTCTCCGGCTCCGTCTACGAGCAGGTACGCACGGGGCTCCTGGCGCAGGCCGGCGTGACCCTGGACCCCCGGGGGCCAGGCGACGGCGAGGTCCGAGTCGACGGCGTCCCGGTCGCCGAGGCGGTGGTGCTCCTGCCGGGCCTTCACACGGTGAGCTGGCACCCGGTCGGTGGTGCGCCCCGCGCCCTGCTGGTGCGCTCGGGGGGGGAGACGCGGGCCGGCGAGGTCCAGGCGGAGGTCCTGCGGGGCTGGCTCCAGGACCTGGCCTGGGTCGCGGCCGGGGAAGGGGGCTTGGACGCGGAGCTGCGGGCGGAGCTGCGGGGGGTGTTGGGCGCACCGGCCGTGCAGGTCGTGTCCGGGGAGCACCGCGTCACCGTGCGCCTGGTGGAGCCGCCGGAGCAGCCCGAGGATCGCCTCCGTGTCGGGGTGGGGATCGGGGCCTGGGCCTTCGCCGGCGGCTACGAGACCCTCGCCGATCCCTGTGGCGCGAGCCGCTGGCGGGACGCCGGCACCAAGCTGCTGGCGCCGGTGTCCGTGGAGGCCGAGATCGACGTGCGGGGCTGGACCGTCTCCGGTGGCCTGGGCCTGCTCCAGGCCGCCACTCCCGGCAGCGCCTTTGCCAGCGCCGGGACCGGGACCTGCGCCGATGGTGTGCCGGCAACAGCCGTCATGCTGCCCCGGTTGCCGGTGTCCTGGACTGCTGTGGGTCGGCCGCTGGAGCGCGGTCGGACCTGGACCTTGGAGCCGCGGGTACGGGTCGGCGCCACCGGGGCCTACGGGCTGCTCCAGGCGGGCCTGGTCGCTCGGCGGCCCCTGCGCCCTGCGTTCGGCCTCCAGGCCGGCCTTCACCTCGGCGTGGCGGCGAACGTCTGGTCGGGCTCGGCCAGCCGGGCGGCCCTGCTGGCCGGCTTCGACCTGTCCCTCTCCAAGGGGGTGGGGCGATGAGGTGGGTCCTGGTCCTGCTCCTGTCCGTGCCGGGCTGCATCGAGCTGGCTCCGCCCTGCGAGTCCACGGCGGAGGGCTATGCCGACCTGGACGGGGACGGCTGGGGTGCGGGGGAGGTGCGGGAGTGGTGCGCCGAAGCCCCGTGGCTCGTCTCGCGGACGGGGGACTGCGACGACGGGGACCAGAGCACCCACCCCGGGGCCGAGGAGACCTGGTACGACGGGATCGATCAGGACTGCCTCGGGGACTCGGACTACGACGCCGACGGGGACGGGTGGGACAGCGCAGCGCACGGCGGCACGGACTGCGACGACACCGACCCCGACGTCGGGCCGCCCGAAGAGGACGACGAGGACGGCTGCGAGGAAGAGGAGGACACCGGCGAGGAGGACACCGGCGAGGAGGACACCGGCGAGGAGGACACCGGCGAGGAGGACA
>CAZCVP010000326.1:0-795 GCA_964501915.1 uncultured Enterobacterales bacterium | reverse complement strand
CCGGCGAGTCGGACGACACCACGGACGACGGTGACCGCGAGGAGGAGGGCTCCGGGGACGAGGACTGAGCCCGGCGCCGTGCAACCTCTCCGGGCACCCCGCAAGGATCTGTTGCTCCCTGAGCGGGCATAGGAGCGCTGGGGCAGGGTCGGGCGCTGGCACAGGTCTTGCTCTCCTGCATCCCAGGAGGTGAACCCTGGAACGAATCCTGACACTCTGCGCCCTGACCACCCTCGGCCTCATCGGCTGCACGCCGCAGCAGGCCGCCGACACCACGACCGAGACCGAGCCGACGGCCCAGGCCACCCGCACGCTGAGCGGGGAGGCCCCGGCCGGCATCTCGACGGTCTTCGTCATCGACAGCCGGGGACGCTACGTCGATCAGCAGATCGACGGTGGCTCCTTCGAGCTCGTCCTGGCGCCCGGGTCCCCCGCACACCTCTTCCTGGATGACGGTGCGGGGCGGCTCTACGTGCTCGTCTTCCCCGCCAGCGCCGGCGGTGGCGAGCAGACGGCCATCCCCGACTACGAGGGCGAGGTCACCCTCGGGGCCCTCTCCCTGAGCACCCGCAAGGAGCGCGGAGCCGAGGACGAGGCCACCTCGGAGGAGAACCCCCTGGAGCAGATCGACAGCGACGGCGACGGCACCTCGGACTACGACGACGACGACGACGACGGAGACGGGGTGAGCGACGACGAGGACGACGACGCCGACGGCAGCGGGGAGGACGACGACGAGGAGGACCTCGACAGCGACGACGACGGGCTCCCGGACGTCATCGACGACGACGACGA
>CAZCVP010000325.1:0-5310 GCA_964501915.1 uncultured Enterobacterales bacterium | reverse complement strand
GTCGTCGGGGGTGGCCTCGTCGCAGTCGTCGTCGAGGCCGTTGTAGGGCGTCTCGCTGTTGCCCGGGTAGACGGTGCCGTCGCTGTCGTCGCAGTCCTCGTCGGCGGGCGAGCCGTCCCGGTCGGCGTCGACCGCGTCGGTGGTCGTCTCGGTGTCGGGATCGTCGGTGTCCTGGCCGGTGTCGTGCTTGGTCCGACAGGCCGACACCAGCAAGAGAGCGAGGAGGAGGGCGGTGCGCATGTCGCCCATCCTACGGTGGGATCGGCGCCTCCAGCAGTGCCGTTCGCAGGGCACGCGCCGCGGGGCTGAGCCGGGGCAGGCCCCGGTGGAGCGGGGCCCTCGTGCGGCGCACGGGGGTGCCCCGCCGGCTCTCGGAGGCCGCCGCCATGCGCTTCACCTGGGCCGCGCCGGCCGGCTGCCCGGCCCTGGCCGTGGCGGGAGCGTCCTGACTGTGACGAACGTCCGTACTCCGGACGATCGTCCCGGCTTGATGACCAACGGGCGACCAAGGTCCGGAGTACGGACGTTTGTCACACGGTGGGACGTCCGGTGGGTCACTCGTCGTCAGGGCACGCCCTGGACCTCGCAGATGTAGCCGAAGTTCAGGCCCGTGATGCTGTCGCCCAGGGCCCACACCTCGTCGACGGCGTAGAGGACCGCCACGTCCTCCTCGAGGTCTCCGCCTTCGTTCTCGACGTAGCCGCCGTTGTCGGGCTGGCCGACGTGCCACACCCCCCCGTTCTCGACGTCGTCGCTCTCGGGGTGGTCGCTGGAGCCGACGTAGTCCCAGCCGAAGTCCACCGACGGCGCGGTGGACTGCTGGAAGAGCCCGAACCAGTAGGTGTCGTCCGTGTCCAGCCCCACGGCCAGCTCCTGCAGCTTCGAGAACTCCTCGATGGTGTTCGAAGCCGCCAGGTCGCCGCCGTCGAAGGCGTCGTAGCAGCGCTGGCGCGAGTCCTGCCAGCCCACCAACAGGTCGCAGCCGTGGTAGATGCTGCGCCACTCGCTCTCGGAGTCGCCGGCGGGGTGGTCGTAGCTCCCGAGCTCGACGCAGTCCCACCCGGGGCAGTCGTTCCACTTGGACTTGTCCTGGTCGTCGCAGTCGTCGTCCTCGGGGCTGTACTTGTTGGGGCGGTCGCAGTCCTCGGTGGCGAACATGGCGTTGCCGTGTCCGTCGCCGTCCTCGTCGCGGTACCAGGTGAAGACCTTGCAGTCGCCCGTGTCGCCGCCGAAGCTGTCGGTGGTCTCGGTGGTGCAGGCGGTCGAGAGCAGCAGCAGGAGCGTCACGCCGGCATCGTACCTCCGTGAGCGCGGGGCGACAGCCCGGGTCGGGGACCGCGTTAGGAACGGGGCTCTCTCAGGAGCCCCCCGATGACCCTGCTCATGACGACGCTGCTCGGTGCGGCACTGGCCGATGGTGGCGCGATCGTGATCCCCTACGAGAAGTACGAGCTGTCCAACGGGCTGGACGTCATCCTCGCCGAGGACCACTCGGTGCCCATCGTCCAGGTCAACCTCTGGTACGGCGTCGGGTCCCGCGACGAGGTGGAGGGCCGCACGGGCTTCGCCCACCTCTTCGAGCACCTGATGTTCAACGGCTCCGCCAACTGGCCCGGTGAGTACTTCCAGCCCCTCCAGGAGGTCGGCGCCCGGGTCAACGGGACCACCAACCTCGATCGCACCAACTACTTCGAGCAGGTCCCCAGCGATCAGCTGCCCCTGGCGCTGTGGCTGGAGAGCGACCGCATGGGCTACCTGCTCGACGTGCTGGGACCGGAGAAGCTGGCCAACCAGCAGGAGGTCGTGCGCAACGAGCGCCGCCAGTCCTACGAGAACCGGCCCTATGGCACCGCCTGGATCACCATGCTGGCCAACGTCTTCCCCGAGGGCCATCCCTACCACCACCCGACCATCGGGCGCCACGAGGACATCGAGGCCGCCACCCTCGAAGACGTCTCGGCCTTCTTCGAGCACTGGTACGTGCCGTCGAACGCGAGCCTGGTCCTCTGCGGCGACTTCGATCCCGACGAGGCCAAGGAGCTGATCGAGCGCTACTTCGGGGGCCTGCCCACCGTCGAGCAGCCCGAGCGGGTCGAGGTCCCGGCGGTCACCATGAGCGAGCAGGTCGTGGTCCGGCAGACCGAGGTCGGCGTGCCCCACCAGAAGGTCTGGATCGCCTGGCCCACCCCGGCGCTCTACGCCGAGGGCGACGCCGCCCTGGACGTGGTGAGCTCGGTGCTCACCGGGGGCAAGGAGGGTCGCCTCTGGAAGGCCCTGGTCCACGAGCAGCAGATCGCCCAGGCCGTCTCCGCCAGCCAGGCCAGCTTCGCCGAGGGCAGCGTGTACATCGTGCAGGCCACGGCGGCGGAGGGCCACACCACCGACGAGCTGGTGACCGAGATCGATCGCCTGCTGGCCGAATTCGCAGCGGAGGGACCGACGGGTGACGAGCTGACCGACGCGGTCGTGAACTGGGAGGCCGGCTTCGTGCGCCGCCTGGCCTCGGTCTCCGCCAAGGCCAACCTGCTCAACACCTACAACCAGAACGCCAGCGACCCGGGCTACATCCAGCAGGACATGGCCCGCTACCTGGAGCTGACCGCCGCCGACGTGCAGGCCGCGGTCGCGGCCTGGCTGCCCGCCGAGGGCCGGCTGGTGCTGCACATCCACCCCGAGGAGGTGACCGAGTGAGGTCCTCGATGCTGTCGCTGCTGCTCCTCGCCGTCGCCTGTGGCCCCAAGACCGCCCCGGAGCCCGCCCCGGAGGCGGTCGAGCCGCTGGACCGGAGCGAGAGGCCCCCGCCCCTCGATCGGCGAGACTTCACCCTGCCCGAGGTCACCGAAGGGACCCTCTCCAACGGCCTGCGGGTGGTGGTGGTCGAGAACCACGAGCTGCCCCTGGTCGACGTGCGGCTGGCCTTTGACGTCGGCGCCTGGGCCGATCCCGTGGGTCGCGAGGGCCTGGCGGCGGCCACCCTCGACATGCTCAACGAGGGGGCAGGCGAGCTGGACGCCCTGGCGCTCTCTGGCGCCCTGCGCTCGCTGGCCTCGAAGATGAGCACCGGCGCCAGCGGAGACGGGGCGTCGATCTCGATCGACGCGCTGGCGAAGAACCTCTCCCCCACCCTGGACCTGATGGCCTCGGTCCTCACCGAGCCGACCTTCGACGAGGGGGAGTGGGAGCGGCTCCAGAAGCAGCGCATCCAGGCCATCGCGGCGAAGAAGGCCGACCCCCGCAAGCTCGCCCGGGACATCGCCCGCACGATGGCCTACGGCTCCGAGGCGCTCGGCCGCCACGCCAGCGAGGCCTCGGTCGCCGCGATCACGGTCGACGAGATGCGGCGGTGGTACGAGCGGTGGCTCGTGCCGGGACGGGCGCTGCTGCTGGTGGGCGGGGACACCAACCTGGAGGAGGTCCTGCCCCTGCTCGAGGCCCGCTTCGGGACCTGGTCGGGGGAGACCCCACAGGACCGCCCGCCCACACCGATGGTCCAGCCGGAGCAGACCACGGTCCACCTGGTCGACATGCCCGGTGCGGCCCAGTCGGTGCTGACCCTCCAGCGCTTCGTCGGCGCTCGCACGGACCCCGACTTCGGCTCCCTGGAGCTCGCCAACAAGGCCTGGGGTGGTCAGTTCACCGCCCGCCTGAACATGAACCTGCGCGAGGACAAGGGCTACACCTACGGCGCTCGCAGCTCGTTCGGCTTCGGCTACTCCCCGGTCCGCTGGGTGGCGAGTTCTTCGGTCCACACCGAGGTCACCCGCGCCAGCCTGGACGAGATGTTCCGCGAGCTCTCCGACGTCACCGGTGAGCGTCCGCTGGCGGCCGAGGAGATCGAGTACGTGCGATCGGGGCTGGTCCACGGCTACCCGGGCCAGTTCGAGCAAGCGGACCACCTCCTGCGCCAGATCGCCGACGTGTGGCGCTACGACTTGCCGGAGGACTGGCTGGAGGGCTACCTGGACAGGGTCGATGCCGTGGACCCGGCCAGGGCCCAGGCGGTCTTCGCGGAACGGGTCGCCTCCCAGCCCCTCCAGGTGCTGGTGGTGGGCGATCTGTCGGTCATCCGACCGGACGTGGAGGCACTGGGGCTCCCCGTGGTCCTGCTCGACCAGGACGCCCAGCCCATCGAGGAGGACAAGTAGATGTCGATCCGCTCCGAGGTCATCTGGATGGACGGGGAGTTCGTCCCCTACGACAAGGCCAACGTGCACGTGCTCAGCCACACCCTGCACTACGGGCTGGGGGTCTTCGAGGGCATCCGCGCCTACACCCAGACCGGCACCGGCAAGGGGGGCGTCTTCCGTCTCGACGACCACCTCGTGCGGCTCTACGACTCGGCGAAGATGTGCCGGATCGAGATCCCGTTCTCCTACGACGAGGTTCGCGAGGCCTGCCTGGAGACCCTGCGCCGCAACGGCATGACCGAGGCCTACATCCGGCCCCTGGTCCACCTCGGCCACGGGCTGATGGGGCTCGGCGCCCGCGCCAACCAGGTCCACGTGACCGTCGCGGTGTGGAACTGGGGGGCCTATTTGGGCGAGGACGGCCTGAAGAACGGCATCCGCTGTGCCACTTCGAGCTTCACCCGCCACCACGTCAACGCGAACATGCAGCGGGCCAAGGTGGTCGGCCACTACGTCAACAGCATCCTCGCCAAGTACGAAGCCAACGACAACGGCTTCCACGAGGCCATCATGCTGGACCAGAACGGGCTGGTGGCCGAGGGCACCGGCGAGAACCTGTTCGTGATGCGCAACCGTCTCGTGAAGACCCCGCCGATCACCAACATCCTCGGCGGCGTCACCCGCAAGACCGCGCTGCACATCCTCCAGGAGCTCGGCCTGGAGGTGGTCGAGTCCCAGTTCGGCCGCGATGCCCTGTACGTGGCCGACGAGGTCTTCATGACCGGCACCGCCGCCGAGATCACGCCGGTGAGGGAGATCGACCACCGGCCGGTGGGCAAGGGCCGGCCTGGTCCGGTGTCGCTCGAGGTCCAGGACATCTACCTGGCGGGCGTGAGGGGCGAGGTCGACTTCATGCGGGAGTGGATCACGCCGGTGTGAGCGGCGGAGATAGTCGTCTCCATCCCCCAGAACTCAACTCACCGGGTCAAGTTCTCCGGGGTCGAATTCCGGCCCGGAGGATGCTCTCGACGACTCGAGGAGGAGCGTTGCTCGCTGCGCGCGCAGATGGCGTTGGCACCGCACCAACCGCATCTGTGGCACCCCACGCGCGCGCAGATGGCGTTGGCACCGCACCAACCGCATCTGTGGCACCCCACGCGCGCGCAGATGGCGTTGGCACCGC
>CAZCVP010000324.1:0-5326 GCA_964501915.1 uncultured Enterobacterales bacterium | reverse complement strand
GGATCCACCAGGTGGCGTAGGTGGAGAACTTGTAGCCGCGGCGGTACTCGAACTTCTCGACGGCCTTCATGAGGCCGATGTTGCCCTCCTGGATGAGGTCCAGGAACTGCAGCCCGCGGTTGGTGTACTTCTTGGCGATGGACACCACGAGCCGGAGGTTGGCCTCGACCAGCTCACACTTGGCGATCTCCGCCATCTGCTCGCCGCGACGGAGGATCTTGACCAGCTCGCGCAGGTTGTCCCGGTCCATGCCGACGGTCTGCTCGACCTTGCGGATCTTCCGGAGCTGGCGTCGAACGCGGGAGTCATAGTCCCGCCACACGACCTCGGAGATGCCCGTCTCGGCGACGACCTCCTTGCCTCCGCGCTCGGGGGTCCGGCGGACGCGGCGGATGTAGCGGCGCAGGTCCCGAACCGGCACGCAGGCCTCGCGGGCGACGCCGGAGATCTCGGCCTCGTAGCGCACGATCTCGTCCCAGGCGGCGTTCACCTGCTCGGACCAGAGCGAGAGGTGGGACTTCTCCAGGCCAGTCCGATCGAGGAGGAAGAGCATCGCCTCCTCGTTGGCCTCCAGGCGCTCCAGGGCCTCGCCGCGACGCTTCTTGGACTTGGCCCTGCGGTACTGCCGCTTGAGGCGCAGACGGCGCTTGTAGAGGTCGCGGGAGAGCTTGTGGCTCGCCCTCAGGAGCTGGACCTGGGAGGAACGGCTGCGTCGCGGACGCTTGCCGTTGCGTGCGGCCTTGCGCACGCGCTCCTCCTCTTCCTCGATCATCGTGGCCAGGCCGGCGACGGCCACCGACGAGGTCATCAGGCACTGCCGGATGATCTCCTCGCCCTCTTCGATGCGCTTCGCGATCTCGATCTCGCCCTCGCGGGAGAGCAGCGAGACGGTGCCCATCTTGCGCAGGTACATGCGAACCGGGTCGTTGGACCGCGTGCCGACCTGCTGGGCGGTGTTGGGGTCGAGGCCCCGACGGGCCGCTTCCGCCTGCTTGCGGGCCTTGTTGACGACCTCGATGTCGAGGCTCGAGAACATGATCATCACATCGTCGAGCTGATCCGCCCCGATCAGATGGGTCGGCAGGAAGTTGTTCATCTCCTCGTAGGTGATGTACCCCCGCTGCTTGCCCATGTTGACGAGCTGTTGGATCTCCTTGAGGTCCTTGTCCTTCAGCATGCGGCCCCTCTCAGCTTCAGTTTCAGTTGTGCAGACAGACCCCACCCATTCCCGGTGGTTCCGGGAGCCCCACCGCGAGTGCGATGGTGCTTGCGATGGGCAGGATCGGCGGCGGCGTGGACAGGTCTATCGTTGGCCCTAACTTTGAACCCTTGCGCCGTTCTGCGGCGGGGCGCAACATTTTTTTTCTTGACAGCGCGCCTGATTCCGCGCAAGGGCGCGAAATCACGGCTTTCGTTCGGAGGACGTTTTCTTGACAGGATCGGGCGTCTTCTGACCGCCCGGGCTCCCTCCGGCCGCCGCTCGAGGCCTCAGGCGCACCAGTCGGTTCTGCAGCGGAGCCAGCTCACGACTCGTCGCGAGGAACTCCTCCTGGTCGCGGACGGCGTCCAGAGAGAGGAGGTGGCGCTTGAGGTCCTGGATCCGGGTCTCGAGCGACTCGACCTCGAGTCGGTCCAGGACCTGCCGGGTGGCTTCGGGTGCCTGGTCCTCGTGGTAGAGGTCCGGCCTCGCGGCCGCGGCCTGGAGCACGCGCACCACGTCCGGGTCGTCCAGCTCCTCCAGCAGCGACGCCAGCGGGGCCCCCCCCACGAGCTCGTAGACGGCCCAGCGCACGTCCTCCCGGTCGCTCACGAACTCCGTTCCCCGCTCGCTCACCTGGGGGGCGGCGATGTCCGCGTAGTGCAGGAGCAGCCACAGCAGGTGGTTGAGCTTGTCGTTGCCCACCCAGCGCTGTGAGGGCTGGGGGAGGTGATCGGAAGGGGCCCGCTCGGGCCGTCCGATCTCCCGGCGGAGTGCATCTTCTGCAACTCCCAGTAGATCACGTGCACGGATCAGTAGATCGCTCTGGAGCACGCCGGGCAGGCGCCGCAGCAGCGGTGCGATCTCTGCGACGGCTCGCTGACGGCCCCCGGGTGTGCTGCCGTGTCTCTGTGCCGCCCGCCGCATGATCTGCTCGATGAGGGGAGAGGCGCGTGCCAGGCGGTCTTCGAAGGCCTCTGCGCCGAACTCCTGGACGAACTCGTCGGGGTCCTTGGCGCCGGGCAGCTCGAGCTGGAGGGCCTCCAGGCCGGCCTGCACGAACATCGGCAGGGCCCGGTCGGCCGCCCGCAGCCCGGCCTCGTCGGAGTCGAACAGGGCCACGACGGTCTTTGTGAAGCGGCTGATCTGCTGGACGTGGGAGTCGGTCAGCGAGGTCCCACAGGTGGCCACGGTCTCGACGAAGCCGGCCTGGTACAGCGAGAGCACGTCGAAGTAGCCCTCGACCACCAGGACCCGGTCCTGTCGCTGGATGTGGGAGCGGGCCCAGGAGAGTCCGTAGAGCGTGCGGGACTTGTCGTAGATGTCCGTCTCGGGCGTGTTCAGGTACTTGGGCGCGTCGCCCGCCATGATCCGACCGCCGAAGGCGACGGGCCGGTCCCGGTTGTCGAGGATCGGGAAGATGATCCGGTCGCGCAGGAAGTCGTAGGGGTTCTGGGTTCGCTCGCTGCGGCGCACGAGGCCGGCGGCCATGGCCTGCTCGGTGTCGATGCCCTTGCGATGGAGGTGGTCCAGCAGGGCGTTCCACTGGTCGGGGGCGTAGCCGAGGCGACAGCGCTCGATGGTCTCGGCGGACAGTCCACGGCGGCCGAGGTAGTCCCGGGCCGTCTGGGCGTCCGAAGAGGTCTGGAGCCGGGCGTGGAACCAGGCGCACGCCTCCTCGCAGACCTCGTAGAGGGTGGCGCGAGAGCGCAGGCGGGTCCGCTCCTGGGGCGTGAGCTCGCGCTCCTCGATCACCACGCCCGCGGGTCCCGCCAGCTCCTTGACCGCCTCGATGAAGCTGAGCCCCTCCAGCTCCATCATGAACTTGAAGACGTCGCCGCCTGCCCCGCAGCCGAAGCAGTAGAAGATCTGCTTCTGGGGGAGCACGTGGAAGGAGGGGGTCTTCTCCTGGTGGAAGGGACAGAGACCCACGTGGGAGCGACCCCGCCGGGTCAGGGTGACGTGTCGTCGGACGATCTCCGCGATGTCGGTGCGGTCCCGGATGGCTTCGATGGTCGGCTTCGGGATCCGCAAGGTGGTCGCTCTTGGCGTGCGGGCGTGGTGTCGGTCCTCTGCGCTACCCGGCGGCGGCCCGCAGGGCGACGACCTTGCCGACGTCCGCCCTGTCCTCGGGGACGCGGGCGACGACGGCGCCGAGGTGCTCGAGCTTCTCGATGAGGTGCTCGTAGCCCCGGTCGAGGTGGTAGAGCCGCAGCACCTCGGTCGGCGTCTCCGCGGCCAGGCCGGCCAGCACCAGTGAGGCCGAGGCCCGCAGGTCCGTGGCCATGACCGAAGCCCCCCGCAGGGCGCTGACGCCGCGCACCGTGGCGGTGTTGCCCGCGACCTCGATCGCAGCGCCCATGCGCGCCAGCTCCGGCGCGTGCATGAAGCGGTTCTCGAAGATGGTCTCCCGGATGACGCTCGTGCCTTCGGCGAGACACGCGAGGGCCATGAGCTGGGCCTGCATGTCCGTGGGGAAGCCCGGGTGGGGGCGGGTGGTGACGTCGACGGGCTGGACCGGGCCCGTGCGCCGCAGACGCACGCGATCGGCGCCCACCTCGAGCTCACAGCCCGCCTGGCGCAGGACGCGCAGCACGGAGAAGAGGTCGGTCGGCTCGACGCCGGTGACCGTGACGTCGCCGCCGGTGATGGCGCCGGCGACCAGGTAGGTGCCGGCCTCGACGCGGTCCGGCAGGATCCGGTAGGGCGCCGCCGCCGGGGAGAGCACGGGGACGCCGTCGACGACGAGCGTGGCGGTCCCCTCGCCCTCGATGCGCGCTCCCAGGGTGCGAAGGAAGCGCACGAGGTCCACGATCTCGGGCTCCTGGGCCGCGTTGCGCAGCACGGTGCGGCCCTCGGCGAGGACCGCGGCCATCAGGATGTTCTCGGTCCCGGTGACCGTGGGCACGTCGAGGGAGATCTCGGCGCCGACGAGGCGGTCGACGGTGCCGTGCACGTAGCCGTTCTCGAGCTGGAAGGAGCACCCCAGCGCCGTGAGGCCCTTCAGGTGTTGGTCGATGGGCCGCACGCCGATCGCGCAGCCGCCCGGCAGCGAGACCCGCGCCTCACCGCACCGGGCCAACAGCGGCCCCAGCGCCAGCACGGAGGCACGCATGCGCCGCACCAGGTCGTAGGGGGCCTCGCAGAACGACACCCTGCTGGTGTCCAGGCGCACGACGCCCCGGTTGACCAGCGAGGGGCAGCCGATGCGCCCGAGCAGCGACAGCATGGTGGAGACGTCCACCAGCTCGGGGACGTTGGTGAGGTTGTGCTCACCGGGGGCGACCAGGGTGGCGATGAGGATCGGCAGGGCGGCGTTCTTCGCGCCGGCGATCGGTACGTCGCCGAGGAGCGGCTGGTTCCCTTGGATGACGATCTTGTCCATTGGGGGGGAGCTTCCGGGGGGCGTTGAGGGGGGACGTCCAGGCCAGCAGGGGGACGGCTGGGACCTCTGTGGACGTGTCAAGGGTATCAGGCCGGGGCCCCCGACGGGGACTTCCCAGCACGATTCGGGCCCCGACTGTCAAAGCAAGGTTCGTGCCGACTGCCCAGCCAGCTATCATGAACCGGATGCTGCGGCCCACCAGGAGCCTTTCCAGAAAGCCCACCCAGGCGGAGATCGACCAGGCGGACCTGGCCGGTGCCGAGCTCACGGGCTGCATGCTCCGGGGCCTGAGCCTCGTCGGCCGGGATCTGTCCGGTGCGAGGCTGGTCGAGACCCTCCTGCTGGACTGCGATCTCACCGGGGCAGACCTCTCGGAAGCGGACCTCACGGACGCCGAGCTGGACGGCTCGGACTTCAGCGAGGTGGACCTCTCCCGGGCTCGCCTGGTGAGGGCGCGGGGAGAGCGGGTCGTGCTCGACCGCGCTCGTCTGGTCGACGCCGACCTGGCCAGCGTGGTGTTTCCGGGTGTCCGTCTCGAGGGGGCCGACCTCACCGGGGCCGAGCTCGGCCGGGCGCGGCTGCACGGTGCCCAGGCCCGGCGCGCCGTGCTGCGGGGCGTGCACGGGGTGGGTGTGCAGCTCGACGACGCCGAGCTCACGGACCCGGACCTGCGGCACTCCCACCAGCCGGCCGCTCAGCTCCACCAGATCTTAAAGAGTCAATAACAAAAAGTATTTTTATCA
>CAZCVP010000323.1:0-5382 GCA_964501915.1 uncultured Enterobacterales bacterium | reverse complement strand
AACCCCAGGCTCTGCCCGCCGGTGCCGAGAAACAGCCCGGCTCACCAGAAGCTGCGTCGTTCCAAGGCCGCCGAAGAGGAACTGCAGCGGAGTCCTGCGTCCGGGAGCACCAGGCACACACCTCCCCGGTCTGGACTGTCTCCACTGGGCCGACCTGCTGGCACGTGTCCTCGCAGCCGAGGCCTTCAAGTGCCCTCACCGCGAGGCCCGGATGACCGTCAGGGCCGTCGTGCTGCCTGGGCCCGCCACCTTCTCCATGCTCGCCGGCCTCCAGAGTTCAGCCAGGGGGCCTCCAGGGGGAGAAGGGCGTGCGGCGTAGCCTCGGCGTGAGGGGCAGTGAGACAACGATGGGAACCGGACCCTCGACGAGGGCGGGTGGGGCTGCGCCTGCGGTGCGAGAAGTGGCCGCTGAGCACATCTGACCGCCTGGTAGCCAGACCGAGGGTGGCTCACCGGCCGTCAACTCGGGCGGCGAGCACGCGCTCCGCACCGGTAGGAGGCGCGAGGTACCTTCGGAGGGTGATTCAAAACTCCTATCCCCGTCCGCCTCTTCCGGATGGGAACTTGATCACTGCCGGTTGACGGCTCTCGCCAGCCACCCCTACCATGGACGGGCTTCGCGGAGCCACCACATGATCGCAACACTCGCCTCGATCTCCAGCCTGTCCGGGGGGGGGGGGTAGCCCACGCCGGTGCTTGCACCACCTGGGACGCGGCCCTCAGCGTGTCCACGAAATCGGGCGCTGAGGCTCGGGCTCTGGCAGCGAGCTGGTCCCAGGCGTCCGAGTGTGACTCGTTCTCCTTCCACAGCTACCGGGTGTGCTGGGACAAGGACACCACCACGGCACCGGCGGATCCGGCCAGCGCGGATGGATGCCGGGTCGTGCTCGGCCTGACCACCGAGTCGGCGGAACTCTGGATCCATCGGTCCGACATGGACTTCGGAGTAGGGATCTGGGCCTGTCAGAACGCGGGCTGTACCGAGTACTACGGCGATGGGACCTACGGCGCCTCGGTCACGAACGACACGGGAACCGCGACCACCGAGGAGCTCTGCTACGTCGTCGTGGGAGTAGAGGACGACAGCGAGACGGCCCGGGTCTTGAGCGAGTCGGACTACCCGGGGATCACCGCCTCGGCCGCGCTCATGTACCCCGGCGGCTGGACCAACGCGAACAAGCTCGGGATCTGGTGGTCCTACATCGACAGCGGCAGCGGCGCAGACACCGTCAAGACCATGCACGCCACCGACACCGGGTGGCAGGAGTGGAACACCTACAGCGGCTGGTCCAGCGTCACCAAGGCCGCGGAGTCGGGCACGGGCGGGCCCACGGACATCGTGACGCATCCCTGGGTCATCGCGGTCAACGACGGGAGCGACAAGTAAATACGGATGTTCGTGCACGCCAACGAGAGCGACCCGACCCAGAACGAGGTCTACTCCGTGGACTCCACGGACGAGGAGGGCACGGACTTCGGCTTGGAGTGTACGACCGGGGGCGGATGCACCAACTGTGCCTACGGGGACTACTGCGACTACTCGGGCGCCACCCTGGCCATCGACGCCGACGGTGACGCTGGCGACGAGTACATCGACAGCGCGGCCCACGGGCGGATGATGTGGAACTACGTGTCCGAAGGGGCCGTGGACTTCGGGTCCGACTCGCCGGGGATGCTGTTCACCGGGGATACGGACGGGACGACCTGCTCTCACATGGGCACGGAAGGCCCCGACGACATCTTCCGAGCCACCTGGGACACGTCCTCGTCGTCCTGGGACATCGCGGACGACGGAGGTTCTCCAGCCTGCCCGGTCTCCCTCGGCGACAGCGACGACCAGCACGACCCGGGGGTGACGCCGCTGCCGGACGGCGAGTTCATGACCTTCGTGCGCCAGGGCTCGAACGCCTATGTCCACTACTGGGACCCGTCCACGAGCGCCTGGGGGGACCGGGCCGAGTTCAAGGTCTGCTATGACCACGCCACCGGCGACGAGTGCGGCGATCCGGCGACCTACTGCACCGAGATCACCGGGGACTGCATCGGCAACCTCGACTCGATGGTCACCTCGGTCGGGGGTCCAAACGGTGGGCTGTTCTTCCACGTCAGGCACACTGGGGAGTCATACGCCGGGGGGAGTCTGAGCTGCACAGCGGGCGTGGACTCCGGAACGGACAGGGGGATCCTCTTCGCGGACGGGCAGAACTGATGCTCCTCGTGCTTGCGATGCTCTCCCAGCTCGACGCCAAGCAGATCGTCGTCGACCAGGCCGGCTCCGGCGACGTCACGACCCTCGAGGAGGCATTCGAACTCCTCGAGGATGGCGACGAGATCCTCGTGCTTCCTGGGGAGTACTTCCCACCGCAGCGGCTTCGAACCTCCGCCGATGAGATCAAACTCACCGGATCCGGCGCGGCCTCCACCATCATCAACGGCGGGCTGGCGGAGTTCGGCAACGACATGAACTTCCAGGGCTCCGTCGAGATCAGCGGCCTCCACTTCAGGGACTTCATTCAGCCCGACTCGACGATGGACGACAATGAACTGGACATGGTGCGAGCCGTGAACCTGGAGCCACGGGGGGCGGCGGAGACCATGGTGATCGACCGGTGCCTGTTCACCCACAACGGCACCGGGGCATCGGTCAATTTCAGCGTGAACGCGGAAGCATCGGCTGGCGCCGAGGGCAACGCCTACATCGAGATCACCAACTCGGTCTTCCTGGGGAACGAGCTCGCCATCGGCATCGGGAGCAAGGCCGACGTGATCGTCGAGAACAACGTCCTCGTGGGCAACCTGTGGGGGATGGCAATCGCGTACGCAGGCTACCTGGACGGGACCACGTACTCCTCCCACAACACCTTCGTGGGCCACTACGTGGACATAGTCCGGGGGAGCCAGGACAGGCCCCCCTCCATGGGGCTGGTCCACACCAACAACATCCACGTCGGCACCACGGAGGTGGTGGCCAACTTCTGGAACAGCGACGACGTGGAGCTTGCCTGGAACCTACTGGACGGCGTGGGCACCTTCTGGTCGCCCTGGAGCGACGAGACGGCCATGGCGGGCGACCACGACAACACGGAGGGCTCAGCCGGGCTCGTCGCCTGTGACTCCAGCACGGCCTGGGGAGACCTGGACTGCCACCTCCTGCCCACCAGCGACGCCATCGACCTGGGCGAGCCCGGCCACTCGGTCCTCGGCGTCGACCTGGACGGCACCCCCCGCCCCCTCGACGGCGACCTGGACGGCACGGCCCATCCGGACGCCGGCGCCTACGAGCTCGATCCCGATGTCGATGGCGACGGCCACGCCGACGAGGCCTTGGGCGGCGACGACTGCGACGACGAAGACGCCACCATCCACCCGGACGCCACCGACGTGTGCGGAGACGGCGTGGACCAGGACTGTGCCGATGGGGACGCGCCCTGCGACACCGGTGATGGTGGCGACACGGGTGAGGCACAGGACTCCTCCGACACCGGCGATAGCGCTGGGTCTGTGGACAGCGGCACGGCACCTGGCGATACCGGCGGCGGCTCGACAGGGGACTGCTCCGCTTGCTCCTGCGCCACGGCGCGTCCGGAGGGAGGAGCGTTCGCGATGTTCGTCCTGGCAGTCGCGATCCGTCGGCGGGGCATGCGTGATCGCTTGGGCGCTCGGGGGAGGGGATAGGTGCGGTTGTCAACCACCTACCGGCGGAGAACCCGGGACAGGTCTCGTGGGTCCCCATGTGGTGGGGATCGACGGGCGTCCAGGGCGAGGCCGCCAGCGGTGATCTCACAGCTCGCGGCTCCGGGGTGCCCAAGGGCGCGGGCGACTTCGTTGGGTGTGGGATCAGCGGTGGGGATCTGTGGCCGCCGTCCGCGGCGCTGGCAGCACGGCGCGGCTACGCGACCGGGCGCACCATCGTCGCCAGCCGCCGGGTGAGGGCGTTGCGCTCGCGCTTGGGGAGGGCGTGGACTGCGTGGATGCGTCGGGCGGCGATCAGGTAGAGGCGGCGGTGCTCGCCGGCCCCCTGCTCCTCGATCAGGTCGGCGGCCGTGCGCAGCCAGAAGTAGCGGTCGAGGCTGCGCTTGGACGCGGTGACCTGGTCGACGAGCTCGCGAAGCCAGCAGAGGACGTCGGGCGCCTCTTCTTCGATCTCGTCGCGTCGCCCAGCCCTGGATCAAGGTCGACGACCTCGGCGCCGGGGAGTGGGTCGACGTCGAGCTCTGGGCGGGGACCAAGGACTCCTGAGGCCGCACCGGCCATCCTGCACCTGACCCCGGGGGATCTTCCGTGCCCCTGATCGACGCCCCCGAAGCCGTCTGGCGGCCACCGGTCGACAACCAGGCCCCTCCCCGCGTCCGCTGGCGGGAGGAGGGCAACGACGCTCCGCCCGCCATCCGACACGACCTGCACTGCGACTTCGTGGCCGTGCAAGACCCCCTCGGCACCGGCTTCTACGACGGCACCTACCGGGTGGGCTCCTACGACAGCAACTACTTCTGCCTGGAGCGCCTCACCCCAGCCCCCGGCCCTCCCTTCGGCGTGCCACCGGAGACCGTCCCGGCCGCCTTCTACCGCAGCCGCCACCTCGACGTGCCCAGCGGCTTCATCGACGACAGGGACTGCATCCACCTCTTCTGGGCCGAGCGGGAGTGTCCGGCCGACGTGGCCGGCAGTCCCGATCCCACAGAGCAGGTCGCCCTCTACTACCGCAAGGGCTGCGTCCAGCGATGCTCCTGAGGTCCACCGGGGGGTGCGCATCGCTCGCAGCGGGGCTCGTCTCCCTGGGCCTGCTCGGCGGACCGCCCGGCTGCACGGAGGAGCTGACCGGGACCGACAGCAGCACCAGCGGCACCACCGAGACGGGCTCCCGGGACTCGGGAGACACGGCCCCGACGGACTCCGACACCGACACCGCACCCACCGGCCCCGTGGACGCCGACGGCGACGGCTACGACAACCGCTACGACTGCGACGACACCGATCCGGAGGTCCACCCCAACGCCGACGACCGCACCCAGGACGGCGTGGACCAGGACTGCGACGGACTCGACGGCGACGATCGGGACCTGGACGGGTACAAGACCGAGCTGGTGGGGGGTCCGGACTGTGACGACGAGGACCCGGCGGTGAACCCGGCCGCGGAGGACGTCCCCTGGGACGACTTCGACCAGGACTGCAGCGGCTCCGACCTGCACACCTTCACCTCGATCGACGCCTACGACACCTTCCTCTGCGGGGTCGCGACCACCGGCCAGGCCTGGTGCTGGAACGGTGCAGGCTGGAAGCTGGAGGCGCCGACCGCCAGCTACAGCGCAGTGAGTGCGGGCAGAGCGCACGCCTGCGGCATCACCACCGATGGCGAAACCCTCTGCTGGGGCTCCGACTACG
>CAZCVP010000322.1:0-5406 GCA_964501915.1 uncultured Enterobacterales bacterium | reverse complement strand
AACCACAACGGAAAAAAAGAAAAAAATATAGCACAGTATGGAACTCATAGCCAAACTGAGCCAAATCAAAAGAGGGGGGGGGGGGGGGGGGGGGGGGGGGGTGGGGTGTGGGGGGGGGGGGGGGGGGGGGGGGGGGGGGGGGGGCGGCCGCGGGTCGGTGGCGCTGGGCGGCGGCCGGGGTCCTGGTCCTGGGGGCCTCGGGCGAGCTCCTCGCGGCGGAGCGCCTCCAGGCGGTGCCCTCTCTCTGGACCCAGCGAGACGAGCTGGCCGTGCCCGCGCTCTTCCGTGAGCTCGCCGAGGAGCCCGGCGATCACCCCATCCTGATGCTGCCCTTCCGAGGCTGGGACTCCACGGTGCTCTGGGCGAGCTACCACCGGCAGCCGGTGACCGAGGGCCTCGGGGACACCGAGGACTTCAGCCAGTCCAGCGCTCGGCAGGACTGGATCGCTGCCAATCCGGGGCTGGTGGCCCTCCAGGCCATCGGCCAGGGGCGCCAGCAGGACGTCACCCACGACCCGGCCCTGGTCCAGGCCCTGGAGGAGACCGGCCTGCACTGGGCCGTGATCTTCCGCGACCAGGGGGGGGGCTTGATCGGGCCGCACGAGGCCTTCTTCGGGCGCCAGGCCGACTACGAGGAGGACCTCCTGCTCGCCTGGAGCCTGGTGCCGCCGGAGGGCGAGTAGGTCGGAGCCCGGCGACCTCGCAGAGGTCCTCCGAGAGCAGGGAGAGCATGATCGACTCCGTGTCGAGGGGCCCGAGACCCTCTACAACCGGGCGCGGGCGCGAGGGTCACGCGCGCCGGTGTCGTCGATCCGGCGGCTCACCAGGTGCGCACGATGCCCGTGTCCACCGTCGCCTCCCGGACATGGCTTCGCCCGAGGAGATCCACGGGCAGGTCCAGGCGGGTACCGATCCAGGCCCGCCAGGCCCGGGTCTGACCGCGCAGGACCCGGGCTGCGGCGGTGGTGCGGTGCGTGGAGCTGGCCCCGGGGGTGCCCAGGGTCCGGGTGGCCTCGTGAGCCAGCGACGCTGTCACGGTCCAGCGGTGGTTCAGGTAGCGCCCGAGCGATCCCGCCAGGGCCAGTCCGGCCGCCCCGCTGCGCGTGAGGGTTCCCGTCGCAGCGGCGCTCCAGGGCCAGCGGCCCAGGGTGCGCTCCAGGCCCGCCGCGCTGGTCAGGGCCGGCTGACCGAGCCCGGTGACGTCGCTCTGGAGCGGGTCGGTCGAGGCCTCGGTCCCGCGGCCCGTCGGAAGCGTCAGGCCGATGGAGAGCACGGGAACCGGTCGGCCCGGCCGGCCCGCCTGCTCCACCATCGGGTCCCAGGTGGCATGGACGAGCAGGTCGCCGGCCCCGCCCCCCCTGCTCGACATGGACCCCGACTGCTTCTGGCTGAGCCGGACCGGGACGTCGACGCCGAGCTGCCACCTGGGGTCGAGCCGGAGGGCCGAAGACCAGGTCGCGACGAGCGCGTGCTCCTGGAGACTGTTCGTCGCGGTCTGGCCCTCCCGGTCCCAGCGCCCGGTCGAGCGCGCCACGGCGATCCCCACCCCCGACGTCGCCCGCTCGCACTCCCCGACCCGGGTCGGCATCGCCGAGGTCGAGCCCACGCAGCAGGCGCCGGCCCGCGCCTCACCCCCGCCTCCCAGCGAGAGCAGGAGCCCGACGAGGACGCTACTCCACATCGACGTCGAAGGCGTGGGCGTCGGTCCCGGCCTCCGAGGTGACCTCGATCTGGAGCTCCCAGTGGCCGGCCATGGAGTAGACGAACGAGGCGCTGTAGATCCCGCCGCCCTCGTCGATGACCTCGACCTCGTCGGAGAGGCCGTGGTCGTGGTCGGGCATCCAGGGCACCAGGTCCACCGTCGCGCCCTCGAGGTTCTCCCCGTCGAGCATCACCGTCAGCTCGGCGGCGACCTCGGTCCCGGCGGTCGGCGGGTCCGGGTCCTGGGTGAGCGTGACGTGGTGGTAGACGACAGGGGCGGTGTCGGCCGTGTCGCCGGTGTCGGTGCAGGCCCCGAGAGTCGCGAGCAGCAGGATGGTCATCAGGTCCTCCTGGCTCCATGTCACCCGCCACGGCGCGGGTCGGCATGCGACCAGATGTCGCACCCCCCTGGTGGGCACCCCGGATAGGTCTCCTGGATGAGCGCAGCCCTGCCCGTCCGGCTCCCGGACCGACCGCTGGTCGAGGTGGCCTGGTTGGTGCGGCTGCGGTGGCTCGCCGCTACGGGCCAGCTCGCCCTGGTCCTGGCCGTGATGCTGGGCTGGCTGGCCTGGAGTCTCGGGCCGCTCGTCGCGGTGCTGCTCGTCGGCACCGCGAGCAACGTCGCTCTCCACCGCTCGTCGGGTCGGCTCGAGTGTCCTTCCGACCCGGTGCTGACGGGCCTGCTCGGTCTCGACTCCGTTCTGCTCACGGTGACCCTGCTCACCACCGGCGGCTCGTCGAACCCGTTCACCGTGCTCTACCTGGTGCCGGTGGTGCTCGCGGCCCTGTTGGTGAGGCCCGCGCTCACGGGCCTGGTCTACGCCGTGACGACCCTCGCCTATGGGGGCCTGTTCGTGCTCGGGCCCGCTCCCGAGGCTCACCACGACGCGATGGCGATGCAGCTCCACCTCGGCGGCATGTTCGCGGCCTATGGCCTCGCGGGTGGCCTGTTGGCGCTGTCCCTGGTGCGGATCCGGGCGGCCATGGCCGAGGCGGAGTCCCGGGAGCGCAGTGCGCGGGACCTCCAGTCCCGGGCGGAGCGGGTCGCTGCGCTGGCGACCCTGGCGGCGGGAGCGGCCCACGAGCTGGCCTCGCCGCTGTCGACGATCCTGCTCATCGGCCGGGAGCTGGAGGCCCGCGCACCGGACGCCCGCACGGCATCGGACCTCGAGGAGCTCCGCCAGGAGGTGGAGCGGTGCCGGTCGGTGCTCGACCAGCTCTCCCTGGAGGCGGGCGCGGGCCGCGGCCAGACCTGGACCCGGGCCGGGCTCCGCGGACTGCTCGGCCGGGCCGTCGAGCCGGCCCACCAGCCCGTCCGGGTCGAGGCGCTCGCCGAGGCCGAGGCCCGCATTCCAGCCGAGCTGATCTCCCAGGCCGTCCGGCGGCTGCTCGGCAACGCGCGGCAGGCCAGCGGCCCCGACCAGGAGGTCCTGCTGCGGGGTGAGGTGGTGGCTGGGGCGCTGGTGATCGAGGTCCAGGACCAGGGAGAGGGCATCCCGTCCGAGCACCTCGACCGGGTCACGGAGCCCTTCTTCACCACCCGCCCAGCGGGTGAGGGCCGCGGACTCGGCCTCTTCTTCGTCAGCGGCCTGGCCCACCAGCTCGGGGGCGAGCTGAGCCTGGACTCCTCTGCGGGGGAGGGCACCCGGGCGACCCTCCGACTGCCACTGGAGGAGGCCGATGTCTGAGCCGAGGCTTCCGGAGGGATCCGTCGTGCTGGTGGTGGACGACGACGAGCGCCTCCGGGCTCGCCTGACCTGGGCGGTGTCGGACCGCGGGTACGAGGTCGGAGCGGCCTCGGGACCGACAGAGGCCCTGGCCGTGGCCCGGGAGCTCCGTCCGACCCACGCCATCCTCGACCTGCGCATGCCGGATGGCTCGGGTCTCGAGCTGCTCGCGGAGCTGCTCCAGCTCCTGCCCGCGCTCCAGTGCGTGATGTTCACCGGCTACGGCAGCATCGCCACGGCGGTGGAGGCGGTCCGGCGGGGTGCGGTGAATTACCTGAGCAAGCCTGCGGATCTGGACATGATCCTCGCCGCCTTCCAGCGTCGGAAGCCCGGCACGGCGGAGCCGGCGCCGTACTACGAACCGCCCTCGCTCGCCCGGGCGGAGTGGGAGCACATCAACCGCGTCCTCGAGGACTGTGGCGGCAACGTCTCCGAGGCTGCCCGCCGGCTCGGTCTCCACCGACGGAGCCTCCAGCGCAAGCTGCGGAGGTTCCCTCCGCGGAAGTAGCGTTCCCCTACACTCCCGGTGATGCTCCCCTTGAGCCCCTCGGCCCCGGTCCGCGACCCTGGGACCGCGATCGGGGCGGCCATGGCCGCGGCGGGCCGGTCTCCCGCGGACCACCGCGCCGTGGTGTGTGACCTCGTCCTGGTGGAGTGACGCTCGGCCGTCAGCGGCGGCGCCTCACCCGTCCGGCGAGCAGGACGAGCCACCCCAGGCTCCAGGGTGCGGCACCCTCCGCTGCCGCACAGCCGCAGAGGCCGGTCTCGTCGTCGTCCTCGATCGGCTCTCCGCTGTCTCCCGCGGGTCCCCCGGAGTCACCGCTCTCGGGCGGGGTGCTGTCGGTCGTGCCGCTGTCGCCCGTCTCGGTGGGGGCGGTGTCCGTGGAGGTCCCCGAGTCGCCGCCGGTGTCCCCCCCGGTGTCCACCGGCTCGTCCGGAGCGACGTACGGACGGGTCGTGTCGCAGGGGCCGTCCCCGTCGGTCTCCACCGGGCCGAGGTCCGTGGCGCCGTCGTCGCGGTCGTTGAGGCAGAAGTCGTCGGTCACCTCGGCCACGTTCTCGCCCATGTCGATGATCTGCGTGCCGTCGACGATGGTGAAGTCCAGGTTCGCAGCGTCGGTGAACCAGGCGTTCCAGAAGACGTCCTGGAGCCAGACCCGGTTCGAGGACTCGACCACGGTCGCCGAGTCACGGATGTTGATGTCCCCGGAGATGATGTTGTTCCGGATGTCGGCCGAGCTGACCGAGTACCGGACGTCGATGCCGCCGTTGTCGTAGAGCAGGTTGTTGTAGATCTTCGTGTTCGCGGCCTCGTTGATGTACATGCCGACGTCGGCCGGGCAGTGGGCGATGATGTTGTTTCGCAGCACGCCGTTGGTGTGCTCGATGGAGCAGTCGCTCTGCTCGCAGATCGAGTCCGGGTAGGACCCGCCCCCACCCAGCGAGAGTCCGAGGCGCGTTCCGCCGGTGTGCAGGACCTCGCAGACCACCAGGTTGCGCTCGAAGAGGCCGTCGCGGGAGTTGCCCTTGAAGAAGGCGGCGTAGCTGACCTTGTCGGAGCGACCCTTGGAGTGGTCGTGGATGTAGTTGCCCCGGACGATCCAGCGCTGTCCGCCGACGATGTCCAGCGGGGTGACCGGGTTGCCCGTGTCCCGGATGGTGGAGCTGTACATCTCCGAGTTCTCGACGATCACGTCGTTGGGCCAGATGCGGGTGTCGCCGACGTCGTCGGCGTTGCCCTTGATCTGGGCGTTGTACTCGTGCATCACGCAGCCGCGGACCGTGGTGTGGTCGGCCTGTCCGATGATGTGGAAGGCGTGCTCGCAGAGGTCGTGGCTGCTGCAGGTGCCTTCGATGTCGAGGTCCTCGAAGGTCCACCAGGGGGCCTTCACCTCGAAGGCGGCCGCGGCGCTCGACCGGAGGAAGGGCCCGCCCGGCAACACTCGATCGGTCTCATGACGCCTGCTCGGTTGGATGG
>CAZCVP010000321.1:0-5413 GCA_964501915.1 uncultured Enterobacterales bacterium | reverse complement strand
GGCCGCCATCGCGCGGAGCCACCGGAGCTGTTCCTCGCTGCAGTCGACGATCGCGGCCCAGCGACCCTCGCCGGTCCGAGCATCGATCCCGTCACGTGAGCGATTCCGGCCAGCCCGTCAGAGGGATTCGGTCAACCTGCGGCCTCGGCGACCATCGAGCGCACCGGGCCCGAGGCCCTGTCAGAGCGCTGCGACGCAGTCGATCTCGATCAACGCGCCCTTGGGCAGGGCCACCACGGCGACAGCGGCGCGAGCGGGGAAGGTGACCCCCTCGATGTCGCGCAGGCTCTTGGACCCCTCGGCCTCGAAGGCCTCGTCGCCGAGCGTGTCCCGCCACACCGTCTCCAGGAAGCCGGCGTAGATGGCGTTGAAGACCCCGTAGTGCTCCATGTCCGTCAGGAAGACCTGGACCTTCAGGGCACGGTCGAAGTCGGTCCCGGCGGCCTGCAGGACGGCGCGCAGGTTCTCCAGGGCGTAGCGGACCTGGGACTCCAGGGTGGGGGCCAGCTCCCAGTGGGTGTCCCCTTCGCTGCCCATGGTCAGCATGAAGCCGACCTGACCAGCGCACCACACGACTCCGTCGTGGACGAGGGCCTGGCTGTAGTCGGCGACGGCGCCGGGAGCTCGGTCGGTTGCGATGCGTTTCATGGCTGGTAGACCCCGATGTAGGGGAGGTTCCGGTACAGCTCCCCGAGGTCCAGACCGTACCCCACCACGAATTCATCGGGAATCGTGAAGCCCACGTACTCCACGGCGACAGCGACCTCGCGGTTCGCCGGCTTGTCCAGGAGGCTGACGACCTTGAGCGAGCGCGGCGCGCGGACCTGGAGCATGCGCAGCAGGTAGTCCATCGTCAGGCCCGTATCGACGATGTCCTCCACCAGCAGGCAGTGCTGGCCCTCGATCGACTGGCGCAGGTCGTGGGTGATGCGCACCACGCCGGTGCTCCGCGTGCCGCCGTGGTAGCTGGCGACCCCGAGGAACTCGCAGCGCACCTCGCCACCGATGGCCCGCACCAGGTCGGCCATGAACATGAAGCTGCCCTTGAGCACGCCGATGCAGGTGATCGGCTCGTCGCCGTACTCCGCCCGGATGGTCGCCCCCAGCTCACTGACGCGCTCCTGGAGAGCCTGCTCGTGGATGAGGGGCTGGATGCGGTCGGTGCTCATGGGTCGTTCCTGGAGGTCTCAGACCCAGGCGTTGTTGAGGACCTCCCCGAGACCCCCGGCGCCGGGGACGATGTAGTGGTGCTCGTTCAGCCCGCTCTCGTCCTCCCAGTGCTCACCGGGGACCGTGGCGAGCACGGCCGGGTCGGAGAGCCCACGGTCGAGACGGATCGCGTAGATCCGCACCTGGGGAAACTCCGAGGTAATGCGACGCACGTACTCCGGCGTGACGATCAGGTGAACCGCCACGACCTTGGCGGGGGTGCCCTCGACCTGCTCATCGTAGTGACGGAACACCCGTCCGATCGAGGACCCCGTGGCCCCCATCGGGTCGGGCACCAGCAGGGTGGCGCCGTCGATGTCGCCGCCGATCTTGGACCCCGACATGTTGACGCCGACGACGGCGCCGCTCTCGTCGGTGACCCGGTTCATGAAGATGTGGTCCTGGCGCACGCCCTCGGGGGACAGCAGCAGGTTCAGCCCGCGGTAGAAGCGGCTCGAGGGCAGCATGCCGGCCCGCGCCACGTCGACGACCACGACCCTCTGGTCGGGGTCGAGGACCTCGCCCACGTAGCAGCCCCGGGGGTGGTGCTCGGCCATGCGGGTCTGCTCGGCGACCTGGCGGGGGGGGGGGGGGGGGGGGGGGGGGGGCGCCGCGGGGGCCGGCGCCGGGGCCCCCCGCGGGGGGGCGCGCCCCCCCCCGGGGGGGGGCGCGGACCTGGCCCCGGTCGCTGCCCGGGGGGGGGTGGTCGGCCTTGGGGGTCTGCTGGGCGACGGGGGGGGTGGCCTGCTGGGGGCGGGCCACCTCCGTGAACAGCCAGTCGAAGAGCCGGGTGACGAGCCAGTCGACCTCGGGCTGCCGGCAGTCCGCGCCCGAGAGCCGGTTGAGCTGGGTCATCGCCCAGGGCTGGCTCAGCAGGTGGACCCGGTCGCCGTAGCGGTGCTCGAGGCCCCGGCTGGGGCGGGGCAGAGAGGCGTACTGGACGTCTGCAGCCATGACACGATCCTCGGAGGTCGGGAGCCCGCTATAGCGCGATCAGGACCCGGTCGATGGTGCGGAGCAGGGTCGCCAGGGTCCCCTGGGTGATCAGGCGACCGACGAAGGGGAGCGGGCCCTCCTCTTCTTCGCCGGCGCGACCGATGGCGTCGATGACCTCCTGGTGCTCGGCGATGCGCAGCAGGGGACCGCCGGCGTGGGGCCGCAGTACGACCCCGCCCAGCGCTCGGGTCAGCTCCAGCTCGGGGTCCAGGTCCAACAGCGGCACCAGGTAGGAGCCGGGGGAGTTGAGGTGCTGCGCAGGGTCCTGGAGCATCACGGCGAGGTTGCCGATCGCCAGCCAGGTCTCCTCCTCGGCGGCGATGGCGGCGAAGGGGCGGGCCAGGTCCTCGATCGGCGTGCGCCCCTCGTCGGACAGGGTCATCGCTGCCCTCAGCATGTCCCACGCCGCGTCGAAGTCCACCGGCTCCACGCCCTCGGGGTAGTCGTGGTCGTCGGCGTAGTCCGCGGGCGAGAGCAGGGCGGGCAGCAGGTCGACGGCGTTGCGGATCAGCGCCGAGTCGCCGAAGTCCCGCAGGGCCTCCTCCAGGGGCTCGGTGAGGCCGAAGCCATCGGCTTCGCTGATGAAGCTGACCAGCGCCGGGAGCTCGGAGTCGGCGTCGTCGTGAACCGCGGCCAGCAGGTGGACCGTGGTCCGGAGGGCCTCGCCGGCCTGGGCATCGTTGAGGCGGTCGATGCTCTCCAGGTCGGACACGTAGAGCGCGTCGATGACGACCGCCCCGGTGCCGGGGTTGGTGCACAGCCCCCCGGAGGCGATCTCGCCCAGCAGGTAGTCGGTGAGCTGGAAGCCGAGGATCTCGAGGTCCAGGGCCCCACCGAGCAG
This sequence comes from uncultured Enterobacterales bacterium, assembly GCA_964501915.1. Lineage (GTDB taxonomy): Bacteria > Myxococcota_A > UBA796 > UBA796 > CAJQPC01 > CAYFPX01. The sequence continues at coordinate 2,367 of CAZCVP010000321.1, read as the reverse complement.
GTCGACGGTGTCGACCGCCGCCCCGGGCTCCAGCTCGGCGATCATCGTCAGGACCTCTTGGGAGAGGTTGTCGACCTCGATGGCTCCGATCTCCCAGCCGAGCAGGCTGAGGGCGCAGCGCATCGGCTGGTCGCCCCGCCGCAAGAGCCGCATCAGGGCCACCAGGGCGCTGTCCTCGCCTTCGCTGAGGCTGCCTCCCTGGGCGTCGACGGCGGTGAGGTGGAGCAGCTCCACGGGGAAGTTCGCCAGGGCGCCGCTGGCCTGGAGCGAGCCGAGGGTGGTCTCCAGCTCGTCCCGGACCCGGTCGTTCTCGACCACCTCGATCAGCTCCTCGTCCAGGTGGGCCAGCACGATGCGCCCGTCCTCTTCCTCGTCGACCAGCAGGGCCTCCACCAGGTCTCGCACCGAGTCGCCGGAGGCGTCGGGCCAGCGGTCGTTGGCCGGGGTCCGGCTGGCGTCGATCGCCGCGCCCAGCTTGCGGGGCAGGTCGGCCACCACGCCCTCCAGCGAAGGCTCCTCGGCCCAGGCGGCGGTGGTGTGGAGCAGGGACAGCAGCGCCTCGGACTCGACCATCGAGGTCATCAGCTCCAGGGCCTTCATGTCGTCGTCGAGCACGGCGGCGGCGCCGGAGCGGATGGCGGGCAACAGCGGCCGCACCAGGCCGGCGTCCAGGGACTCGGCGGTGCGGAGCGGGAAGCCCTCCTCGGTGACGGTGGCGTAGGGCACCCCGTAGAGCAGCTCGACGATGGCCTCCCAGAAGATGTCCACCGCCTCCCGTCCCTCCGGGTTCTCCATCCACTCCACGAGGTCTCCGGCCACCTCGAAGGGATCGATGCCCGCCGCCGGCAGGTCGTTGAGCAGCACCGCCAGCTCCACCCCGGCCGGCTCGTTGGCCCGGGTCCAGGTGTCCATCACCTCGTCCAGCTCCCGCAGCGGATCGAGGTTGCCCTCCTGGTTGAGGCAGGTGAACGTGTCGTGGAGCTCCTGGGTGTTCTCCTCGCTGAGCCCGTCGGTCAGGTCGACCTCGTAGCAGGGGCCGCCCGGCTCCAGCTGGTCGTGCCAGACGAAGGCCCGCTCGTGGAACTCGCACGCCGCCACCGCGGCCGTGGCCGCGAGGGCGAGGAGCCAGGAGCGTGGGAGCACGTCGGCTAGTCGAAGTAGTAGCGGACCCCGACGTTCACGCCGCCGCCGTGGCGGATGCTCTTGCGGTAGCGCAGGTGGTAGAGCGCCTCGCCGTGGAGCACGAACTTCTTGTTGATCACGTAGTGGGCGCCCAGGCCGATCTCGGCGACCATGAACTCGGTGGTGTCCGGGGTGAGGGCGCCAGCACCGAGCGACGTGGTCAGGTTGAGCTGGAAGCCGGTCGGATCGCCCCAGAGGCCCCACTGCAGCCCGGCGAGGAACATGCCGACGGGGCGCTGGGTGAAGTCCTCGTCCAGGGGAGTGCTGAACGGACCCTCGACGCCGGAGGGCCGGTCGACGCGGTCGGCGGTCGGCTGGGAGTCGGAGATGAAGTAGAACTTCATCAGCCCCATCAGGCGATCGTCGCGGTCGCCCAGCAGGGCTTCGAGACCGAAGCCCACGGTCGGGCGGAGCTGGCTGTCGGCGTACTGGTTGCTCTCGGAGTCGTAGAAGTAGACCTTCTCGCTGTGCATGCCGGCGAGGCCGGTGATGCCGATTCCGCCGGCGTGGGCGGGTCCGGAGAGCAGAGCCAGGGTGGCGATGAGCGTCATGAATCGACCTCGCGCGGGAGCACGGAAGGAGGGTGTATAGACCGGGGAGCATCGCGTAGCAAGCTGGGCAGTGCTCGGACGGGAGCGCCTCGACAGGGCCTTGACGAGCGGGTGGGTCTCGCCGGTCGTCCGGGACCCGGCCCTCTCCGGTGCCCGTTGGGGATGGGACGAGGGGGAGCACGCGGCCCGCCCCCGAGCGGTTCTGGGGACGGGGGCGGGGACGGCTCGTTCGACTCCCCCTGGAGGTCGAAGCGCGACCCAGAGAGCGACGGGGTCCCCCGATGGCGACCTCTCGAGCAGGGTGGGGAGAGCAGCCGAAGGTGTCCCTGAGACCTGTCAGGTCGAAGGGTGCGAGCGTGACGATTCGCGATGTGACCAGCTGTCCCCGGGGACAGTTGGCGCGGTGCCGACGCCGTCTGTGGCACCCCAGGCGCGCGCAGAACGGGTTGGCGCGGTGCCAGCTCGATCTGTGGCACCCCAGGCGCGCGCAGAACGGGTTGGCGCGGCTACGCCGCGATCACGGCGAGGCGGTCACTTCTCACGAGCAGGAGGTGGTCAGTTCTCTCGAAGCGTCGAAGCCGAGCCCCCCCCCCCCCCCCCCCCCCCCCCCCCCCCCCCCCCCCCCCCCCCCCCC
>CAZCVP010000320.1:0-5423 GCA_964501915.1 uncultured Enterobacterales bacterium | reverse complement strand
TGGAGGGTTTGGTGGGGGGGGTGGTGGGCGGGGAGGTGGCGAGGGCGGGTGGCGGGTTGGGCGTGGGCGACCGCGACCTCGACCGGGGGGCGCAGCACCTCGCCGGGACCGAGGCGATGCTGGCGGACCTCTACGGCCCGCCCGAAGTGGTCGGCCAGCAGGCGGTGTACCGGGTGACCTCCGAGGGCACGGCGGACCTCGATCCCGCGTTCCGAGAGGCCATCCTGAGCCCGTGATGTCCGCCGGAGAGCCGCCTCCTCGTCGCGGTCACAGCGGCGCTCGACTCGCGGCCTTCGACCGGCCGGTCGGCACCCTGAGCTCGACTCCCCCTCTGGCCATCGCCGCGCGGTCGAGGGACACCCGTCCGGGCACCCAGCCGACGCTCTTCACCTCGACCTCCAGGTAGGGCGACCAGGCCCTCTGGACGTCCACCGCCACCCGGGTCCGCACCCGACCGCCCACCCGCCCCCCCTCGGCGTCGTAGCGGAGCGCCTCCGGCTGGACCCAGAGGTCTGCGGCCAGGGTCCACTCGGTGGCGCCGAGAGGGATGCGCCGCGCCTCCAGGGTGCCGTGGGGTCGGACGAGGTGCTCGCTGACGCCGAAGTAGAGACCACCGGTGAGCTGCAAGGCACCCGTCTGGAGGAGGAAGCCCGCGCCGACCCGGTGCCCGAAGGGGGCCGGCAGGTGCTGGAGGTGGGCGTTGAACCGCAGCGCTCGATCGCCGAGGCGCATCTCGAAGTCCTCGACCTCGAGCAGGGCCGGGTTGGCCAGGTTGAGCCAGGTCAGCCGACCCTGTCGCCAAAGCCAGTCCTGCTCCTCGGCCGTGAGGTCCTGCCAGGTCCGGTAGCGGTCGATGCCCACGCCGGAGGGGTGCACACCCCGGGCGCCGTAGGGCTCGTCGGGCCGATGGAGGTCATAGGCGAACGCCGTGCAGTCCAGCCCCGTGAAGTCGCGGAGGGTGACGTCGGGCCCCTCGTTGGCCGTCTCCTCTTCGATGCCCGCCGCATTCCGTGGTGAAGCGCAGATGTTGTAATAGATGGCGTTGGTGAGCAGGGCGAGCCAGTAGGCCGGCACCGGGTAGGTGTCGGGGTCCTCGAAGAACTGGACCCGCTCGAGCTCTGTGGCGAGCACCCCCAGTGACTCGATGCCGGCAGTGGACAGGCGCACCTGGTCCGCCGGCGAGCTCGCCTTGAGCTGCACCAGGCCCTCGTCGGACACCTGGCTCACAGTGATCCAGGGCCCGCCCTCGAAGTCGTAGACACCGTTGTAGCTGGAGATCCCGTGGGAGGAGAGCACGGCGCGGTGCCACTCCTCGTGCAGCCAGTTGGTGCCGCCCGGCAGGATCGGCAGCACGAGGTCCGCCACGAAGACCACCGCTCGCGTGCCGATGCGCCGGGACAGGCGCGGGTCGTCCAGCGCCCAGGGCAGCAGCAGCCGGTGGGTGAGGCTGTGGAAGACCACGGAGGACTGGAGCGCCTGCTCCATGGACGGCCAGGTGTAGCCACCCCCGACCTGGTTGAAGGGCACGTCTGCCAGCGGCAGGTCCCAGGTCAGCTCACCGGCGTGGACGGTGGGGAGCAGAGAGAGCAGCAGCAGCACGCATGGAGTCTGCCACGACCGCGCCGCCCTGCCCGCCGCCACCTGGGAGAGGCCACCACCACAGAGACCTGACAGCAAGGCAGCGGACTGGGCAAGACGTGCACCCAACATAGACGCCCCGAGCCCCCCGTGAAGTCCACCACCAGGACCGTGACAACTCGTGACAGCTCGCCCCGCGAGGGTGCCCCCTCTCTCCACCAACGCCGCTAGACGGAAGCCTGTCATTCCCCTTGCGCACCCCTGACACCACCTGTGACACCCTCGGGCACCGCACCACCGACCAGGGGAGGGTCGATGTCCACGGCCGAGCGAGCCGAGGTTCCTCTCGCCGACAACGCGAACGGCGCCGTCCACCTGGCGATCGACGCCGAGGGACGGCTGCGGGCGGCGAACGGACGGGCACGGGCCTTGCTCTCGGCGCTCGGTTGTCATCACGACGAGCCGGTCCCGGGCTCGATCTTCCGGCTCGTCGATCGCGCCTCGCGAGAAGGGCCGGTCCATGGCCGGGTGCCCTGCGGCCAGGGCATGATGCCGGCGATCGTCGTCCCCGGTACCGAAGGCTTCGACTTCTACGGCACGGACGGGCCGGAGCCGGACAACCTCCACGGCATCACCGACGAGAACCCCAGCCCGGTGCTCCGGGTGACGCCGGAGGGCGACGTCCTCTACGCCAACCCCGCCAGCGGTCCCCTGCTACAGGGCTGGGGCGTCGGCCCGGGCCAGCGGCTGCCCGAGGCCTGGATCCGGGCGCTCCGCCACGTGGCGCCTGGGGACCGCCGGGAGCTCGTGGCCGCGGGGGGCTACGCCGTGACGATCTGCCCGCAGCTCCAGGGCCGAGCGGTCTACCTCTACGGCCGCAAGCTCTGAAGGCCTGCGTCGCCACCCCGCCTCCGCGGGCGCCGCGACGACGGCGATGCTACGGAGGCAGCCATGCCCAGCCTCCACCAGCGAGAGCTGCGACTGCTCCCGACGCGCCGCGGCCTCCATGACGTCACCGTCCCGATCGCCGAGGTGGTCCGCGAGGCGGGCATCGAGACCGGTCTCTGTCACATCTTTGTTCGCCACACCTCGGCCTCCCTGGTCGTCCAGGAGAACGCCGACCCCGACGTCCGCCGCGATCTCGAGGCCTTCTTCTCCCGACTCGTCCCCGACGGCGACCCCATCTACACCCACACCTCGGAGGGTCCGGACGACATGTCGGCGCACGTGCGCTCGGTGCTCACAGCCGCCTCCCTCACCGTGCCCGTCGTCCGCGGTCGCCTCGGGCTCGGCACCTGGCAGGGCATCTACCTGTGGGAGCACCGCACCCACACCCACCGGCGCAGCCTGGTGGTGACGGTCCAGGGCTGAGCGGTCCTTGCTCAGCTCGTCAGCAGCGCCAGCTCGTCCCGCAAGGACCGATCCAGACGGCGGAAGTTCCCCGTGAGCTGCTCGGCCAGGGTCCTCCGAAGCGAGGCAAGCACGCTGGGACGGTCCAGCAGGCCCTCGTACGTGCGGTGCTGGAGTCGCGCCAGCTCCCGCCCCTCGCCATCCGCCTTCCGGGTGACCACGACCTCTCCTTCGAGCAGCACGTAGGCCGTGGCGGCCCGAATGCGACCCGAGGGCACCTAGCAGACGACGCGCTCGAGGTTGGCCGCCGCGACCGGGTCCCGCTCCCAGAGCTGCAACCTGCTGGCGGTCGACAGGCGGTGGCAGACGCACAGCGTGTCGGCGACGACCTGGGCGGTGTGCAGGCTGTGGTCGAGGAAGGCGACCTCGCCGAGCACGGCGCCGGCCTCCAGCTCGCCGACCTCCGCCAGCCCGGAGCGCCCTGGTAGCTGGACCGAGTCCCTGCCGCACTCCAGCAGGTGGAGCATCCAGTCCCCGGAGTCCAGGTCCACGACCACGTCTCCTGGCGCGTAGCTCTCCTCCTCGAGCAGGCCGAGCAGGACCTCCGTGCCACCGCGCCCGAGGGCCGCGGCGAGGGGGCGGAAGCGGTCGTGGAGCTGGTGCGTGTCGAGGGGCATGGGGCCTCCAGCGAGGCCCGGGATCAGCCTCCGCAGCCGAGCGCATTGCCTTGCTGGGTTCCGAGCGACACCGTCTCTCCCTCGCTGGAGCCGAGGACGCCGCCGCTGCCACCGCCGAGCGGATCGTCGTCGACGCCGCCGCTCTCACCGCCGCCGGTGGCCTTCACCGCCGCCGCCACCGCGGCCATCGGATCGAGCAGGCCGTGCCCGAAGGCGTCGTCCGGCCCCTCGTCGCCCAGGTCCTGGGCCGTCTCTCTCAGAAGGTCCCGGACCTCGGCCGGGGTCTCGACTCCGTGTCCGATCACCAGCGCCGCGACGCCGGAGACGTGGGGGGTGGCGACCGATGTGCCCTCCGCGACCACGTAGGACCAGGCCCCGTCGACCCAGGCCTCCTGGAGGATGCCGTCCGGGAGGCCGTCGCCGTCCTCGTCATCGCTGAGGGTCCCGCCCGGCGCCACCAGGTCCAGGCTCTCGCCCTGGTTGCTGTAGGGGGCGATCGACGCGTCCATGCGCGTGGCCCCGACGGCGAGCACGGTGCTGACACTGGCCGGGAACTGGACGAAGTCGTCCTCGCCGTCGTTGCCCGACGCAGCCACGACCAGCACACCCTCCTCCTCCGCCAGCTCCAGGGCCTCGAGCACGAGCTCTGACTCACCGCTGCTGCCGAGGCTGAGGTTGATGATGTCCGCGCCCTCCTCCACGGCCCACACGATGCCCTCGGCGAGCGCCACGGTGTCTCCGCCGTCCTCGCCGAGCACGCGCACCGGGAGGATCACCGCACCGGGGGCAACGCTCGCCGCCCCGGTCCCGTTGTCGGTCGTCTGGGCGACCACACCGGCGACGTGGGTCCCGTGCCAGCCCGAGTCGGCAGGATCCGGGTCGGAGTCGACGAAGTCGTACCCGTCGAGCACCAGGTTGAGCCCGTCCGGACCGATCGAGACACCGGTGTCGAGGATCGCCACCACCACGCCCCGTCCACGCGTCTCGACCCAGCTCTCGGGCACGCCGAGGGTGCTGAGGTTCCACTGGTAGGGGTAGTACGGGTCGTCCGGCGTGGCGGCGGCGTGGATGCGGTACACCGGCTCCACCAGGTCGACGGCCTGGGATCTCAGGAGCCGCTGGGGAAGATCCGGCGGTCCCTCGACGACCCAGGTGTCCTCCAGGAGCCCACGACGGGCGCGGTGGTGGCGTGGGCCAGCGGCCCTGGCCGCGTAGAGAGCGACGCCCTGGCGCTCCGCCCAGGAGATCGGATCGCCGATCGCCTCTGTGGCCCGGAAGCGCACCACGAAGCGGCCCTCGATCCGGTCGGTCCCCCCTTCGGCCGAGCTCGCCCACCCACCGCGGACCTCGTGAACGGGTCCGACGTGCGGCTCGGCTGGAGGCTCGGGGGCCGCGACGGACCAGGAGCCCACCACGCCCGGGCCACGCTCCACGGAGCTGGCCACGCGCTCCACCACCTCGTCGCTCGCCGGCCACCCGGGCACCTCCACCGTTCGCTCCATGCGACCGGCCTCGCGGCTGGCGGTGGCTCCCACGACCAGCGCGATGGCACCCAGCGGTATTCCAATCCGTCTCAGCATGACCGTGACTCGGACTCCCTCCCTTCAGTGATCGGTGGGAGAGACGGACGACGCGAGTCCCGAGAAGTCGGCCTGAGTCATGTTTCGTCAGCGAGCGGTAGCATCGATGCCCCTCGGAGAGGCACCCTGTCGACACTCACCGCACTGGTGAGAGGCCGAGGCCGCTGTCTCCTCCGGAGTCGGTGTCGGTGTCGGTGTCGGTGTCGGTGTCGGTGTCGGTGTCGGTGTCCGAGTCGGC
>CAZCVP010000319.1:0-5446 GCA_964501915.1 uncultured Enterobacterales bacterium | reverse complement strand
ATAGTACCGTCGTCATCATGGTACCCCCATGCAACGGGACCGCCTCGGAGGGAGGGCAATCCGCTCGTCTCAAGATCCGTGGCGACCCAGACTTGCAGCTCAGGCTCGTCAGAATCCACGATTCCCTCCGGAGCAGTAAACCTTCGCGCCAGCAGATATGGGCCAGGCACATCGCAGCCCGGCGCTGCGGTGTCTTGGACGCATTCTTCCCGTGTAGCCGCGTCAACAGAGGTACCCACGAAGAGCACGTCCTCGAGCTCCGGGTGGCTCGCGAGCCCCTGGATAGTCAGCTTCGGCCGCCAGACGGTCTGCATGCTCTTCCACTTGTCCCCACTAGCGTACTGGCTGTGCGCCGACCACAACGCCAGCGGTGCCGAGCTGCTGGTCCAGGTGGACGACACCGGGGCCATCACCCGCTGCGAGACCCGCAACGCCAACGACCCGGTGGTGGGCTGCGCCTGTGACGCGGTCCAGGCCACCGGCCGAGGGGTCGAGGCCTTCCACGGGACCCGCGCCTTCGTGGGCATCAGCTTCCGGCCGGCCGACCGGGTGAGCCCGGCCCGGGCCGTGATCTCCCCTTCGGTCCGCGCGGTCATGGAGCCCTATGAGATCGACACGGGTGGGCAGCGGTGGCGGCAGGTGGTGAGTGACGCCAGCATCGACGGCTGGGATGCTCCTCCGCCGGTCGAGCTGGCGGACTGCTTCGTGCAACACCAGGGGCTCGACACCCTCGAGCTCGCCGGCCGGGTGCACTTCGGCCCGACCGGGGAGACGACGGAGGTCCGGGTGGTCTCCGGCGCCGAAGGGCTCACCGGGGCCGAGCTGGGCTGTGTGGTGGAGGTCATGTCCGGGTCGCAGGCTCCGTGCCCGGCCCAGGAGGCGACGGTGGCCGAGTTCACGGCCTCGGTGTCCTTCCGGGTCATCGGCAGCGTGCCGCAGTCGTCGGGCCTCGAAGGGGTGCTCTCCGAGTAGGGAGGTGGTGTGGAGCTGTAGGCGGGTCTCGAGCCCGCCCTTGTCGAGGACCTTGGATGGAGGTGGGTGGGGTGGATGATGGGCCCGCCACCCTCCAGCCCAGCCCCCTTCGCGACCAAGCCGGCTCACGAGGCCCCCCCCCACGACCCCCCAGCCGCATCTCCGCCGAGGTCATCCAGCACCTCCGGGCGCCGTCCGGGGGGTGGCGCCAGGCCGCTCTTCGGTCGGGTGGTCTGAGCGCTGCTGCCCGGGGACCGGGTGCCCCCGGCCGCGAGGTGGCTCTCGGTGCGATGATGTGCGCTCTCGATCTGGCGATCACGCGCGGAGTGGAGGCGCAGGGTGGAGACGGTCACCATCGGCACAGGCCGCCGCTCCGACTGGATGCCCAGCCGGGCCCAGGTGTCTTCGTGGTACCACCTGGACCGCTCCCCCGAGGGCGCACCCACCTACCCCTGTGGCTGCAGCCTGAAGCTCGAGCTCGCCTCGCAGGTCTACCCTCACCTCCGGTCTCGCCCGGACATTCCCGGCTTCGGAGTGCGCAGCGACGCCTTCACGACCCCGGGGAGGGCCACCTCCCGTCGGCGGCTCGTGCTCGCACCGGACACGCCCTTCCAGGCCCGGGGCCTGGAGGGCCCACCCTGCGACAGCGCCCTCGCCCTGCTCTCCACGGCCGACCGCAGCGATGCGAGGGTGGAGGCCCGGTTCCACCAGCTCCAGGGGGTGCTCGCCGACCTCCACGCCCACTCTCCCCTGAGGTTCGGCAAGGGGCACAGCGTGGCCGCAGGCGTGGACGGGCTCGTGCTGGAGCTGCTGCGCCATGCTCCGGGCCCGGGGCACACGGCGTGGAACCACGACGCGCTCATCACAGCCGACAGCACCCTCCGCCCCGGAGCGATCCTGTCCACGCTGGTCGCGGTCTCCAACGCCCTCAGTGACATCCTGCTGATGGGCATCACCGATGGGCTGGTGGTGAGCCCCTTGTTGGCCGGCGCACCCGCGGTGGTGTCCCGGGTCCGGACCGACCTGGAGAGCGTCCAGACGCTCTTCCGACGGAATGGAGTGCCCCTCGAAGTCGAAGCGACCGAAGGCCTCGACTGGCCCACGCCCCTCCTCGGCCTGACGGTTCGCGGCCACACCCGCCGGCGCCCACCCCCCTTCGACGGGCTCGCCCCGGGGATGGAGCTGCTGATGACCCGTCCGCTGGGGGAGGCGGCCCAGGTCCGGCAGGGAGGCCCGGGGGCGCTCTCGGACCACCACCTCACCGCCCTCCAGGAGATGGCCACGCCGGATGTGTGCGCGGCGAAGGTGATCGCCGACCACCTGCCCATGGAGGACGAGGCCTGGGATGCCCGCCGCCACGTGGGGTTCTGCACGGACATCACAGGCCCGGGCCTGCGGGTGATCGAAGAGGCCGCCAGGGCCGCGGACGTGACCGTCGACATCGAACGGCTGTCTCTGCTGGGTGGCTTCCTGCCCACTCTCGACGGGGGGCACCAGAGCGAGAGCACCAACGGCCCCCTGGTCGTGGCTGCCCAGCCCTCGGTGCTCGGCGAGGTGGAGACAGCGATGCAGGCCCGCGGTCTCGATGCCTGCTGGCGCCTGGGGCGGGTGCGACAGCGCAGGGGCGACGTGCGCGTGGTGGTGGACCGCGCGCTCTCCAGGCTGGAGGGCCAGGACTTCGAGGACGATGGCTTCTTCACCTGGGAGCGGTGGGCCCCGATGGCCGATGGGGGCCCTCGACGGGAGGACCTCTTCGAGAGCTGGAGCTGGCACGACTAGTGGCCGTGCCGGTGCCGGCGCCCGTGCCCGTGCCCGTGCCCGTGCCCGGAGGCTCCTGACCCGCCCTCCGCGGCCCGTCCTCCGTCAGGGATCCCGATGGAGTGCGCCCACCAGCCAGGCCCTGATCGGGCCTTCGTCCACACCCTCCGGCACGCGGAGGCGCAGCGCTCGACCCCCAACAGCCGCCTTGACCGACACCCCATCGGGCCGCTCGATCCAGCAATAGGGCCGGGGAAAGTCGTCGAAGCGCCGCTGGGAGCTGCCCTCGGCCAGGACCCTCACGTCTTCGTCGTCGAGTGGGCGAGAGAGCTCCGCCTCCACCCAGGACACCCCATCTCGACAGGTACGGACGTGCCGGAAGATCATCCCGCCGCGGCCTTGGAGATGGCGGCCACCGCCCGGAGGGCCCGACCCACGTCCCCGTCACCGCTCGTGGGCCCCAGGCTGATGCGAACCGAGGAGGGGTGGCCCGCCAGCTCGTGGAGCAGGGGTGCGCAGTGCTGCCCCGCCCGGACCACGAGGCCGAAGCTCTCGAGCAGCATGTGGCCCACGTCCTCGGACTCCAGGCCGTCGATCACGAAGCTCACGAGGGTGAGCGGCCCCCCGGGTCCGATGAGCTGCACCCCCGGGATGGTGCGGAGGCCCGAGAGCAGCTCGGCGTGGAGGGTGCGTGCCCGGGAGGTGCTCGCCATGCCCTCGGCGGACCGGAGCCAGGCGAGACCGGCCCCCATGGAGACGATGCCCACGTGGTTCAGGGTCCCCGCCTCCCCTGTCCCGTCCTCCCAGCCCCCTCCCAGCATGAGCGGCGCGAGAGGCGCCCGGGCGACCAGCACCCCTGTCCCCGTCAGACCCAGCAGGCCCTTGTGTCCGGAGAAGGCCAGGAAGTCGGCCCCCAGGGCAGGGAGCGACACGGGCTCCGGGCCCATGGTCTGGGACGCGTCTACGAGCAGCCGCGCCCCCACCGCGTGCGCTGCACGGGCCACGCGTGCCACGTCGTGGATCGCCCCCGTGACGTTGGAGCCATGCTGGATCGCCACCAGGGCCGTGTCGGACCGGATGGCCTCGCAGACCGCGTCTTCGACACGGCCGGGTCCGGGATCCACCAGCTGGATGTCTGCGCCTTCCTCCTCACCGAGCCGAGCCAGGGGCCGCAGGATGGCGTTGTGCGCGAGGACCGTGCCCACCACGTGGCGTCCCCCCAGGTCCAGTCCTCGGATCACCGTGTTCAGACCGGCGGTCGCCCCGCTGTTGAACCTCAGCTCCGCCGGGTCGTCGAGACCGAGCTCCTTCGCCAGGACGAGCCGCACCTCCTCCACGAGATCGGGACCGATCCCCCCTCGCCCCACGTCGAAGGGGGGCCGGCGAAGGACCCGAGCCACTTCGTCGAGCACCGCCGGGGGCTTGGGGTAGCTGGTGGCCGCGTGGTTGAGGTAGGCGAGCTCCATCGCGGCCAGCTTACTGGAAGCCCGGATCTCTTCTCCGTCCCCCAGAGCGCCACCTGGACGGGGCGGCGTCACCGGGGAGGAGCCCCGCTCTTCGGATGCCCCAGGGGACAGGAGACTCCAGGCTGGGCTCGCCCTCCTGGCCGGGACCGCTGCTCTCCCCCGGCCCCGCCAGGCTGGGTCCCTGCCCCCCACGGGCCTGCTCCCCCCAGGCTCGACGAGCCCTGTGGAGGCGCCACCGCAGGGTCCGAGCGCACCCCGGGGGCGCAGGAGTGACCCCATCGCGGGCCCGGAGAGCCTCTCCTCAGCGCCTGGCCTCTCCCTCGGCGCAGGGCAGGATGGGGTACAGGCGTGCGAAGTGGCGCCGGTTCAGCTTGGATGAGTTCTCCATCAGCTTCGCCTGCTCGTAGGGCAGCAGGACACGGCGCTGGACCTCTGCGAGCGACGACTCGATGGCCTGGAGCTCGCAGGCATTGTCCGCGGTGTCCAGGAGCGGCTCCAGGCGCTCGATGGCGTCGGCGTAGATGGCGTGCCGTGCGGCGTCGTCCTCCGGGAGGGTGTTTCCGTTGAGGGCCTCTCGCAGCACGTCGTAGGAGTCGACGGAGAGCACCGCGGAGATGCTCTGCTGGGGGCCGCTGGGGTCCAGGGAGGCCACCAGGGCGCTCAGCTCGTCGTTCGCCTGACGAAGCCCGTGGAGGTGATCCAGCGCACTCTCTAGCACCTGGCTGGGTTCGGGCCTCGTCAGCTCGTCGGCGCGCGTGGCCTGCACCTTCTGGTAGAAGGAGAACAGCTCGTCTCCGGACTGCTCGAATCTCCGACAGAGTCTGTTGAGGAACCCGACCTTTCGTGCACGCGAGAACACCTCCGGGACGACCTGATCGAGCTCGGTGTTGTCGATGTTCGCGAAGCGCTCGAAGTCGTTCAGCACCCCGGTTGAGAAGATCTCGCGCACGAGCCGTGTGGGCAGCCTGGAGACCCACCCCACCCAGGCCGCGGCTCGCCGGAGGTCGAGGTCGAGGGTGCCCAGCATGTGGCGGGCCCAGAACCAGCGATAGCCGAGGATCCACCTGGGGAGCTTGAGGCCGAGGGATGGGCAGTGGTAGTCGATCGTGAGGGCGTCCTGCCCCAGCAGGTGCCAGGCCACGGCGTTGTCGATCCGCATCACGCCCTCCACCCGCTCGGTCGTGCCGGTCAGGAGGAACTGGTTCACGTGCACGTGGTGGTTCAGGCCGATCCATGACAGCGCGTGGTTT
>CAZCVP010000318.1:0-5557 GCA_964501915.1 uncultured Enterobacterales bacterium | reverse complement strand
GAACTGGTTCACGTGCACGTGGTGGTTCAGGCCGATCCATGACAGCGCGTGGTTTCGGACGAGATCGTCCCAGGCACGCGGAGTGAGGCGGTCCGCTGGGAAGGCGGAGAGGGGGAAGAGCTCGCGAAGGGTGCCCAGGTTCTCCACGAGGGGCTGGATCTGACCGGCCTGCGCAGCGCCGTTGATGGGCAGGGTGGCCGGAGCGCAGAAGGGCGTGGTGACCCCTGTGAGGGCCGCGAGCTTGGAGTAGGCGGTGGCGCCGTCGAGGGCGTGCTGACCCAGCTTGAAGATCCAGTCCCGGTCCAGCTGATCGCGCAGGACGAGCTTGAGGGTGAGGCTCCCGGGAAGCTGCTTGGGCGCCAGTCGAAGGCGAAGCCTGGAGAGGTGTTCCTGCTGCAAGGACAGGTGATCTCGCCACGCGACCTCGACGTCCGGGAGGATCTTCCGGGACAGCTCGAGCAGGGCGTCTGCGCCCGAGTCCCCACACCCGGGCAGGACCAGGGAGGCGCCGAGACCCCCGAGGACCGTCCTGCGGGAGAGCTCGCTCGAGGAGGAGGGCGGGGTCATGTCGTTGGGGAGGGGGAGGCGGCCGGAGTGCCTGGACGAGCATATCGCCATATCGCCTCCGTGGTCGACGTTGACCCACTACCGGGGGTCTCGACGGGGGGGCCGTCACTCGGGGCGGTCCCCCTCCAGCCCTCCCGGGGGGCGCTGTGCTCGGGTCGGCCGTGGAGCCGAGGGGGGGAGGGGAGGACCCGCTGGGGGGCCGGTGGTTGGGCAACCCGGGCAGGGATAGTCCACCTCGGTGACTCGACCCCCGCCGCCGTCGACGGTCGCTCCGAGCCCGGTGCCGGTCGGAGGACCGCTCCGCTCCCGGTGTGCAGACCCTGGCCGATGGCGACACCTCGCGGTGTGCTGCCTTCGTCCGCCTGGGGGGTGAGCTCATCCGAACCCGCTGGCGAGTGCTGCTCGGCCTGGAGGCGATCCTGGGGATCCTGGGGCTCGCCTGGGCGCTCACTCGCCCGGGACCGTCCGAGGGCCAGGCCGTCCTCAAGCCACCCGATCCCTCCCTCTTCTCGGATCCAGCCCTCGCCCAGGCGATGGCCGGTGGCCTCGCGCTGGTGCCCTCCGAGGTCATCCACAGCAGGCGAGCCGAGCGGGGCAGCGCACCCAGCCTGAGCCGCAGGGGGCGCAAGACCGTCGAGGTGACCACCCAAGTCCGGCCAGACCTGCGCAGGCGCGGAGGGCGGGTCTTCTTCTTCGGGTATCGCGAGCGAGATCTGGTCGACGGAGAGCCGAAGCCGACCGCCGTGCCGATCGACTACGGGAGGCTGGAGCCCGACAAGATCTCGCGGACGGGCAGGTCGACCTCCGTGGAGTGGGCGGACGGCATGTACTACCAGCTGGTCTACAGCGTCGGAGTCACTCCGGAGTCAGGCAGTCCCGCCTCTGCTGTGAGGCTGTTCAGCGGCGAGACGGAGCTGGTCTTCGTCCTCGACGACGGGAAGCGGCGCAAGGGGAAGGGACACAAGAAGAAGCGGTAGGGGCGCCGGCGGACGAGGAGATGGGTCCGTGTGTCACCGGTCGCCGTCTTCGTCGGTGTGGTGGGGCGGCAGGCGGGCCGCCTGAGCGCAGGGCTCCACCGGGTCGTCCCGGTCCCCGAGCTCCACACCGTCGCTCACAGCGTCGCTGTCAGGCCACCTTCGCGAGCAGGCCGAGCACGACCTCGTCGACCCGGGACTGGAGGCCCGGGCCGCTCAGGCCCTCCCGCCGGAAGCCGACCAGGCTCGTGGCGAGGGGGACGGCGAATCCGTCCATGTAGGCCCGGATCTGATCGGGGGTCATCTTGAGCAGCCCGTCGAGCCCCCGATCGTTGCCACTCATGACGCAGGGGCGCTGGCGCTCACCCTCCTGCCAGTCGTCTCCCAGCAGCGCCTCCATCTCCTCCTCGGAGGTGACCTTGTGGATGGGGAAGCGCTGCTGGAGACCGTGCGCCCGACAGAACCGGGAGTAGCCATCCACCGCCGCCTGGCTCTGGTTCGCCTTGCGTCTGCCCTTGCTGTGGAGCTCCTTCTCCCCGGAGATGAGCACCTTGGCTCCCAGGACCTCCGCCAGGGCGACCCGCATCAGGTAGAAGTGCAGGTGGCAGCCCAGGCAGGGAGTGTAGAAGCCGAAGGCTCCGATCAGCTCGTTGATGTAGCGGCCGTTGAGCAGCCGCCAGGCGTCGACGTCCTCCATCACGAACCAGGGGGCCAGGAAGACCTCGGGGAAGCGACGGCGGAGCTGCTCCTGTAGGGAGAGCCAGTTGGACTCGTAGACCTGCCAGCTGCCGAACCGGGTGGGCACGATGTCGCCGACGGGGACGAGGGTGCCGACCTGGTTGTGCCCGAGCCACGCCATGGCGGCAGCCACGCTGTCCCGCCCGGCGAAGTCGCAGAGGATCAGGGGCCTGGGAGCCTCACGCAGCGCCTGGGCCAGGTCGCTGGGGAGGGCATCGAGGCCCGCACCCCGACCTGCGGCCTCACAGAACTCCTCGAACCTCACCAGCCGGGGGACATCGTCGTACATCTTGACCTCAGCCGCTCCCACCCGTGCACACCGGCCGGCAGCATAACGACCTGGCTGTCCCCGCTGGAGGTCGGCCCACTGGCCCCCGTCACGCTCGGGTCGGGCTCTGGAGGTCTGACTGGGCCGCCCGCCCGTGGTGGTGGTGGCGGGTCGGGTCGGCGGCCTGCCCGGGAGGGCTCCACGACCGGGTGCCGAGGCCCCAGCGGCTGAGGGGCCGGTGAGACCTCGCCGACCCCGCGCTCCAGGACCAGCTCTGCCGCCCTCGGCCCCGGGACTCCGCCCGGCCGCAGGGGTGGGGGGGTGGAGGGGGCCACGTGATAGCTTGCGGTGGCTGTTCGAGGACCCATGACCCATCGACTCATCGTGGCGGGCCGCCGTGGCGAGGGGTGCTTCGGGTCCATCGAGTGGGGGTTCGGCAGCGGTCGCGGGCCCGTCGAGGGCGGTCCTGGCTCGGGGGGAGGGCCCCTCCAGCATCGGACCACCGGCGACCCGCCCTAGCTCCAGGAAAGACCAGGATGTCCGCCTCACTGATCGCTCTGGCTGTCGCTGCCATCACTGCGTTCTCACGGATCCTCCTCAAGAAGGGCCTGGTGGACTCCAACCCCCTCACGGGCATGTTCGTGTCCCTGGTGGTCTGTGCTCCGGTCCTCACCGTGCTCGCGCTGCTCGTCGTGCCCCTGGACGAGTACAGCCTCGTCGGCATCGCCTACTTCGCCGCCATCGGGCTGTTCGCGCCGCCGGTGGTCCGCTACCTGACCTACATCGGGGTGGATCGGCTGGGGGTGTCCCGGTCGGCGCCCGTGCGCTCCCTCACGCCGTTCTTCGCAGTCCTGCTGGCGATCGTCTTCCTGGGCGAGCCCCTGAGCCTGCACGTGGTCCTCGGCACGGTGGCGATCTTCTCCGGGGCTTCGCTGCTGACGCGCAAGGAGCGCTCGGAGCGAGCTGCGCCGACGTGGAAGAAGGTGGACCTGCTCTTTCCACTGGCAGCGGCGGTGTTGGCCGGTGTCGCCGCCAACCTGCGCAGACATGGCCTCGACAGCCCGATCCTGCCGAACCCGATCCTGGCGGCGGCCTCCACGGCCGTGGCGGCGTTGCTGGTCTTCGGCGTCTACCTGCAGCTCTCTGGAAAGCGGCGGGAGCTGGCCTTCAACCGCAGCGCCCTGACCTTCTTCGTCCTGGCCAGCTGCTGCACCAGCGTCAGCATCGTGCTCAACCTGACCGCGCTCAAGGTGGGCAATGTCTCAGCGGTCGCGCCGGTGCTCGCCTCCGGTCCCCTCTTCGCCATCGGCTTCTCCTTCCTGCTGCTGAGGAAGATCGAGCGCGTCACTCGCACCCTGGTGGCTGGAGCCCTGCTGACGGTCACAGGGATCGAGCTGATCGTGTTCTTCGCCCCCACCTGAGGTCCCGGGGGCAGCCCGCGTCACTCCGAGCCCTGCACGCGGCGGCAGGCGGCCGGCCGGCAAGCGAGGGCGGTTCAATGGACCGGAGCGCCGCGGTCAGGGCCCCGGGTCCCAGCGGGGGCGGCCCCGTGGCCAGGGGTTGGCCGGGGCGGTCCTTCGACGACGGGGCGCTGGCGGGATCGACCGCCCGGCCCGTCACATCGTGCCTGTCACCAGTCGCACCAGCTGGGGCAGCTTGGTCTTGTGGCGCCTCACGAAGGGATTGGTCGGGTCCCAGGCGTGGCCGGCCAGCACCGAGCAGACCTGCTCCTGCACGATCCGGGGTGGGTCGGGCGTGAAGAAGACGGTGGGGAGGTCTCCGGTGTACCAGGCGTCCACGTAGGTGCGGAAGCAGTCGACGCCGCTCATCAGGTACTCGGCGTAGTCCTGCTGCCAGTCCGCCTCGGTGCCTCCGAGCTCGTCGGCCACGACCTTGGCGGCGGCCACCGCGGACTCCAGCGCGAGGGTGATGCCACTCGAGAAGACCGGGTCCAGGAACTCCGTGGTGTTGCCGACCAGGCACCACCCGGGCCCGAAGAGCTGCTTGATGCCGACCGAGTAGCCCTCGATGAGCACTGGCGCGAAGAGCACGTTGGCGCTGGCCAGCCGCCTGGCGACGTTGGGCTCGCTGGCGATGATCGCCTGGAGGCGCTCGGTGGGGTCCGTGGGCCACTGCTCGTAGAACTCGGGCTCGGCCACCACCCCCACCGAGGTCTTGCCGTCGGCGAAGGGGATCACCCAGATCCAGGCACCCTCGGGGTGCAGGGCGACCCAGGTGCGACCGGGAGCCTCCCCGGGCTCCCGTTCGTCGTTGTCGATCCAGGCGAAGAGACTGTGGCGCTCCGGCAGGTGGGACGGCTCGTTCAGGTCCAGCAGGCGTGGCAGGACGCGACCATAGCCGCTGGCGTCGATGACGAACCTGCAGCGGATCGACCGGGTGGTTCCCGTCGAGGTCCTGACCGTGACCACAGGGGTGGGCTCGAAGGTCGCGTCGATCACCTCGGATCTGGCCCGACCCCCGACCCTCGACCCCCGAGCACGCTCCCCCCAACGCGAGACCCGAGTCTGGCGAGCCACGACAGAGGTCCCCCTGACTTGTCCGCCCGGGCGCAGAGGTCCCGTCCATGTGTCCAACCCTGGGCCCCTTCTCGGGACCACCCCCCTCACCTCCCTGGAATTGCGTCGAGGTGATCGCCGGGTGCGCCGAGAGATCCCCGCCAGCGGACACTTGGGGGGGACCTCCGTCGGCCAGCGGGTCCTCTGGATCCGAGTATCGAACGCCAGAGGCTGCCAGGGCCTCGTAGAGCGCCTGGCAGGTCTGGGCGACGCGCTTCGGGTCCTTGGTCTGGTAGCCGGAGAGCGCCCCGTCGCCCGTCACCTGGGCCAGTCGATCCGTCGCAGCCACGAGGACCGGTTCGAGGGCCGGGTGGTTGGGGAGGATCCAGGCCGCCAGGAGCTCGGGCAGCGCCCCCACGCCCGGCCAGTGGCGTGGAGGCAGGACCACGATGTCCTCCGCGGTCGAAGCAACGAGCTGATCGCCGACCCGCGCC